>DASROS010000142.1:0-36167 GCA_035646775.1 Thermoleophilaceae bacterium
CACGCGCTCGCCCGAGACCGGGAAGTTGTCTACCGCCTTGCTGGTCTCGGACCCCCACAGCTCCTGCTGCACCGCCATCTGACTCCTTCGATCGCTGTCCGGACAACCTACCGCCGCGAGGGCGCCGGCCCTAGTGGTCGCTAGCCCGCCCGGCGCCCGGCGGCCACGCCGCGCCTGAACGCGCGCGAGCGGGTGTCCACCACCGACAGCTCCTGCTCAATGCGGCGCTGCAGCTCCGCGCCGACACCCTGGGCGCCCGCTGCGCTGCGGCGCAGCGCGCCGACCAGGAAGCCGAGCTGGGTGGCCCCCCGGCCCTCCGGATTCCGTGAGGCGTCGGCGGCGAGGTCGGCGGCCACGCCGAGGTAGGCCGCGCCCACCTCCTGCAGCTCGCCGGCGCTGGTGGTGTCGTCGAGGCACTCCGACAGCAGCGTCCCGTCCATCGAAACGTTGCGGGGAGCCGATTCCAGGGCCTTGCGCACGGCCTCCTCGCCCTGCCGGCAGGCCACCGGCGCCCCCTCGTCGGCCTCCCGGCTGCACCCCGGGACGGCGATCAGGGCCAGGCAGCAGAAGATCAGCTGTGCACGGCCTGCGGCCACGGCCTTGATCCTAGGCTGCCGCTGCCCTCGCGTGGGGAGGGTCAGTTGCGCGAGGTTCTGCGCAGATCCGCTGCATTTGGTGCCCGGGGCAGGCAAGAAACCTCAACGCATGTTCTAGTCACCGTAGATGGCAACGCTGATAAAGATCGACCACGCGGCCAGCGTCGCTCACACCGGCACCACGCGTTTCTGCTCGCGCTGCGGAGAGGCCGGAGAGCCGCCTCCGCCCCGCGGCATGCCCCTCCGAGAGCGCCGCGTGTGCGAGGCCTGCGGGATGGGCGTTCTCCTCAGCTGCGCCCGCGAGGCGCTGCCTGGCATGGGCGCAGCCTTCATCATCGCCACCGCCGATCTGAGCGTGAGCGCGGTGAGCAGCGCCGGGGAGATGCTCTTCGGCCTGGAGGAGGACCTGCTCGGCGTGCCCCTGGTGTCGCTGATGAAGGCCACCGGAGGCAAGGAGCGCCTGGCGCGCACCGTGGCCTCGGCCGCCCTGCGCAACCGCCCGCCCACGGTGCTCACCATGCGCGGGCTCACCCCCAACGCGGAGGCCGCGGGGCTCCTGGCGGCCCGTATCTCCACCTGCCAGCCCCCGCGCGGCGCGCTGATCACCGTCGGGCCGGCCAACCTCACCAGCCTTTAGATGGTTGATTCCTCGTTGCCGCACCCACGGGCACGCCAACTCGAAATCAACCATCTAGCACCTTCGCACCACCTGGGTGGACAAATGATGCAATAAACGCTGCAGAGGTTGCAGCTGGGGCGGTTTCTGACGAGAAAGACCGTGTGAGCGGCATCAGAACCAACGCGGCGGCGGAGTTGCTGGGCGTGAGCCCCAACACCCTGCGCAGCTGGGAACGCCGCTTCGACTACCCCAAGCCGCGCCGCACCGCGGGCGGGCACCGCCAGTACGACCTGGTGCAGCTCGAGTCGCTCCGGCGCGCCCTGCTGGAGACGCACAACATTTCCTCCGCCATCGAGGTGGCGCGCCAGCGGGGCGAGGGGCCCAGCTCCCCGAGCCGCCTGCTCGACGCCTTCGACCAGTTCGACGAGGGCGTGGCTGACCGCGTGCTCGAGGAGAGCCTGGCCGTGCGATCCGTGGACCGCACGGTGGAGGAGGTCCTTCTGCCCGCCATCGAGCTTGCCGAGGGCCGCGAGGGCCGCGAGGTCGAGTGGGAGCTTGCCTGCCGCTGGGCCACCGGCTGGCTGCACGCCCACCGTCGCGTGGCGCCGCCGTCCTCGCGCGGCCACGGCGTGATCCTGTTCGACTCCTCCGAGCGCCTCGACCACGAGTCCCTGCACGTGCAGGCTCTTGAGCTCACCATCCGGCGCGCGGGTTTCAAGTCGCTGCTGCTCTCCTTCGACCTCCCCCCCGAGCGCGTGGCCCGCGCCATGCGCGCGGTGGACCCGATCGCGTTCGTCTTCTGTGGCGGCGAGGCCACGCTGGAGGTGCTCGGGCGCCTGGTCTACACGGTTCGCCAGGTGGGTTCCGCGGCTCCGGTGTTCGAGTACCGCGAGTCGATGCCGGTCACCGGCGACCATTCGATCCCCTCGCTGGGCACCACGCCCACCGAGGCGGCCGAACGGCTCAAGCAGTACGTGGACTCCGGTCGGCTGGAGTCGGGCACGCCCGGATCCCAGCCTCTCACCGGGTCGATCCGCCGCTCCGCCTAGCATCGCGCGGCGATGCCGTCGCTAGAGCTCGGTGATCCGCTCGCCCATCGTGCGCTGCAGGCACTCCTGCGGGCGGAGAGCTCGGTTCGCCGGGCACTTGCCGCGGAGCTCGAGCGCGAGGGCGTGTCCGCCGCGGGCTTCTCCGCGCTGGTGGTGCTCACCACCGCGGGCGGCACGATCGAGCTGCGCGCCCTACGCCGCCGCCTGGGGTGGTCCAAGGCCAACGCCACCGAGGTCACGCTCACGCTGCAGTCCCGTGGCCTCGTGCGCCGGCGCCGGCTGGCCAGCGACCGCCGCGCGGCCGCGCTGGACCTCACATTCGATGGCCGGGAGCTGGTGGACCGCCTGTTCCCGGAGCACTCGGACCGGGTGACCACGGCCTTCTCCGCGCTGGACGAGGACGAGAAGCGGTCCTTCGCGGAGCTCTGTCGCAAGTTGGCGGCGTAGGACCGCTCGTAGGATGTGGGCCAGTGGCCCGCCACCAGCCAGTCCACCCCGGCCAGTCCTTTCCCGACCTCGAGCAGGCCGTGCTCGAACGATGGCGCGAGCGCGACGTGTTCGGCGAGTCGGTGCGCCGCCGTGAGGGCGCGGAGCCGTTCGTCTTCTACGAGGGCCCGCCGACCGCCAACGGCCCCCCCGGCGCTCACCACGTCCTGAGCCGCGTGTTCAAGGACGTGTTCCCGCGCTACCGAACGATGCGCGGGCGCCTGGTGCGCCGCAAGGGCGGCTGGGACTGCCACGGCCTGCCCGTCGAGCTCGAGGTTGAGAAGCAGCTCGGCATCAAGTCCAAGGACGACATCGAACGCTTCGGCGTGGCCGAGTTCAACGCCCGCTGCCGCGAGTCGGTGCTGCGCTACATCGACGAGTGGAACCAGCTGACCGAGCGGATCGGCTTCTGGATCGACACCGACGACGCCTACTTCACCCTCGACGACACCTACATCGAGTCGGTCTGGTGGTCGCTCAAGCAGGTCTGGGACAAGGGCCTGCTGTACGAGGGCAACAAGGTGGTGCCCTACTGCCCGCGCTGCGGCACCGCACTCTCCAGCCACGAGGTGGCGCAGGGCTACCACGACATCATCGACCCGTCGGTCTACGTCCGCTTCCCCGTCCGCGGCCCCTCCACAAGGGAGGACAAGCAGGAGAACGTGTCGTTTCTGGGCTGGACCACCACCCCGTGGACGCTGCTGTCCAACGCGGCGCTGGCCGTTCACCCCGACGTGACCTACGTGAGGGCGAAGGTGGAAGGTGAGACGCTGATCCTGGCCGAGGCGCTGGTGGAGCGCGTGCTCGGCGAGGGTGTGGAGACCAGCGATCCGGTCAAGGGCCGCGAGCTGGAGGGTACGCC
Organism: Thermoleophilaceae bacterium; assembly: GCA_035646775.1. Taxonomy (GTDB): domain Bacteria; phylum Actinomycetota; class Thermoleophilia; order Solirubrobacterales; family Thermoleophilaceae; genus JAAYBF01. The sequence continues at coordinate 3,613 of DASROS010000142.1, forward strand.
GTACGAGCCTCCGTTCCCGTATGTGTCCGACTACGGCGAGCGCGGCCACACGGTGCTCCCCGCGGACTTCGTGACCACCGAGGACGGCACCGGCGTCGTCCATACGGCGATCGCCTTCGGCGAGGACGACTTCGACCTGGGCGAGCGCTTCGGCCTGACGCTGCAGAACCCGGTGCGCCCCGACGGCACCTTCGACGAGCGCATCGAGCCCTACGCGGGGCGCGACGTGCGCGAGGCCGGCCCGGACATCGTCGAGGCGCTGCGCGAGAGCGGCCGCCTGTTGCGCGCCGAGGACTACGAGCACTCCTACCCCCACTGCTGGCGCTGCGACACGCCGCTCATCTACTACGCCAAGTCGAACTGGTACGTGCGCACGACCGCCGTCAAGGACGAGCTGCTGGCCTCCAACGAGGCTGTCGACTGGCACCCCGAGCACATCAAGCACGGGCGCTTTGGCAACTGGCTGGAGAACAACGTGGACTGGGCCCTGTCGCGCGAGCGCTACTGGGGCACGCCGCTGCCGATCTGGCGGTCCGAGGACGGCGAGGAGGTGGTGTGCGTGGGCTCGCGCGAGGAGCTGCGCGAGCTGGGCGCCGAGCCGCCCGCCGACCTCCATCGCCCGTTCGTGGACGACGTGACCTTCGAGCTCAATGGCAAGACGATGCGCCGCGTGCCCGACCTGATCGACGTGTGGTGGGACTCGGGCTGCATGCCCTTCGCCCAGTGGCACGCGCCGTTCGAGAACCAGGAGGTCTTCAAGGAGCGCTTCCCCGCCGACTACATCTGCGAGGCGCTGGACCAGACCCGCGGCTGGTTCTACTCGCTGCTCGCGGTCTCGACCCTGCTCTACGGCCGTTCCTCGTACGAGACCGTGCTCTGCCTGGGGCTGATCCTCGACGCCGAGGGCCAGAAGATGTCCAAGTCCAAGGGCAACGTCGTCGTGCCCTGGGAGGTGCTGGACACCCACGGCGCAGACGCCTTCCGCTGGTACCTCTTCACGTCCAAGCAGCCGTGGGACAGCTACCGCTTCTCGATGGAGGCGGTGGGCGAGGCGGTGCGCCGGTTCATCAAGACGCTGTGGAACACCTACGGCTTCTACGTGCTCTACGCGAACGTGAACGGCGTCGAGCCGGCGCGCGCCTCCGCCCCGGAGCCGGACATCGATCGCTGGGTGCTGTCCCGGCTGCAGGCGACGAAGGAGGTGGCGATCGAGCGCCTGGACGACTACGACACCACCAGCGCCGGACGTGCCATCGCGGAGTTCGTCGAGGACCTGTCGAACTGGTACGTGCGGTCCTCGAGGCGGCGGTTCTGGGACGGCGATGCCGACGCCTTCAACACCCTCTGGACCTGCCTCACGGACGTTGCGAAGCTTTTGGCCCCGCTCACGCCGTTCGTGGCCGACGCCATCTACGAGAACCTCGATGGCGCGGAGCCGTCGGTGCACCTGTGCGACTACCCCGAGCCCGACGCCTCGGTGCGCGATCCGGAGCTGGAGTGGCAGATGGGCGTGGCGCGGGAGGCGGTGGGGCTCGGACGCGAGGCCCGGGCACACGGCAAGCTCAAGGTGCGCCAGCCGCTGAGGGAGGCCGTGGTGGTGGCCGCCGGCCGCGAGCGCGAGGCGATCGAGCGCTTCGAGGCGCTCGTGCTGGACGAGCTCAACGTGAAGGGCCTGAGCTACGTGTCGGAGGCCGACGAGCTGGGCCGCTTCGAGCTCAAGCCCAACTACCGCACGCTGGGCCCGCGGTTCGGCAAGCACATGCCGCAGGTGGCCGCGGCGGTGGCCGGCCTTGACGCCGCGAACGCGGCGCGCACGCTGCGCGCGGGCGGCGAGGTGCACATCTCGGTCGACGGCCGCGAGCACCCGCTGGGCGCCGACGACGTGCAGATGGCGCTACAGCCGCTGGAGGGCTACCAGGTGGAGCGCGCGGGCACGCATGCCGTGGCGCTGGACCTGACCGTGGACGACGAGCTGCGCCGCGAGGCGCTCGCCCGTGAGGTGGTGCACGCCGTGCAGAACGCGCGCAAAGAGGCGGGCCTGGAGGTGGAGGACCGGATCGCGCTCGGGCTGGGAGGCGACGAGGGATTGCTTGACGCCGTGCGCGCGCACGAGGGCTACGTGACCGGCGAGACGCTGGCCACGTCGCTGAACCTCGAGGACGCCGACGGCGGCCAACCGGCCACCATCGAGGGCCGCGAGCTCACGATCGCGGTGCGGCGGGCCTAGTCCGGCGGACCGAGTCCCGGCTCGGCGCCGGCGTCCTGCAACTCGCCGGCGATAGACCAGTCGGCCTTCTTCGCGTCCACGAAGCGGATCCAGACCTGGTCGCGGGGCATCTTGCCTTCTTCGGTGAGCACGTCCGTGAGCCGCTCGGCGATCGCAGCCTTCTGCTCGGCCGAGCGGCCCTCGAACCACTCGATGGTCACGTACGGCATGTGTTCCGCACGCTCGGCGTTACGCCGCCAGCGCGGGCTCGATCTCCTGCACCAGCCGGTTCTTGGGCAGCGCGCCCACGATCTGGTGGGCCACCTCGCCGTTCTTGAACAGCAGGATGGTGGGGATCGACATCACGTTGTAGTTGGCCGCGGTCTGGGGGTTGTCGTCCACGTTGAGCTTGACCACGCGTAGGTCGTCGCGCTCACCCGCCAGCTCCTCGAGGTGGGGGGCCACCACGCGGCAGGGTCCGCACCAGGGCGCCCAGAATTCGACCAGCACGGGCTCCGAAGACTCGATGACCTCGGCCTGGAAGTTGCTGTCCAAGACCTCGTCCACTGCTCCTGCCACTTTGGGCTCCTTCGTAGTTTCCGGGTTGCCGGCCAATGCTTCAAAAAGTATAGCGTGGTCACCGTACCCGAAACCGCAGCGCGGGAACCTTGACGAACGCTTCCAGGGCGATCCTCGCAGACATCTTGGAGGCGCCCACGCGGCGGTCGCGGAAGACGATCGGGACCTCCTCCACGCGGAAGCCGGCGCGGATCGCGCGGTAGGTCATCTCGATCTGGAAGCCGTAGCCGTCGGTGCCCACGGCTTCGAGGTCGAGCCGCTCGAGCACCTCGCGGCGGAAGCACTTGAAGCCGCTGGTGAGGTCCTGCACAGGCACGCCGAGGAGGAACCGCGCGTACAGCGAGCCGCCGCGGCTGATCAACCGCCGGCCGAGGCCCCAGTCGGTCACCCCGCCGCCCGGCACGTAGCGCGACCCCACCACGAGGTCGGCCCGGTCCGCGGCTCCGATCAGGCGCGGAAGGGCCGCGGGGTCGTGCGAGAAGTCGGCATCCATCTCCAGCAGCAGGTCGGCCCCGGCGGCCATCGCGTGTTGAAAGCCCGCGAGGTAGGCCGGGCCGATGCCCTCCTTGCGGGAGCGGTGCAGCACCTCCACGTTCTCGATCTCGGCGGCCAGGCGGTCGGCGATCTCGCCCGTCCCGTCAGGGGAGCCGTCGTCCACCACGAGCACGCGGTGCTCGAGGCCGGTCGAGGCGAGGTGCGGCAGCGACGCGCGCACGATCGCCTCCACGTTCTCGGCTTCGTTGTAGGTCGGGAACACGAGCCAGGCGTCGGACATGGGCGCGTACCCTAGCCCCGTGCCCCGAGCTCTCCGGAACGCCGAGATTGCCGACGCCTTCGAGGAGCTGGCTACTCTGTACGAGCTCGACGGCGCCGTGGTCTATCGCGTGCTGGCCTACCGCAACGCGGCGAAGTCGATTCGCGACTCCGGTGTGTCCGTGGCCGAGATGGCCGCCCAGGGGCGCACCGAGGAGCTGGCCGGCATCGGCAAGACGATCGCCGAGAAGATCGACGCGCTGGTGGCAGAGGGCGACATCCCGTCGGCGCTGAAGCTCAAGGCCAAGATCCCCGCCGGCCTGGTGGAGATCACCCGCATCCCGGGGCTCGGCCCCAAGCGCACGCGCGCGCTGCACCGGGAGCTCGGGCTGGAGACGCTCGACGATCTCCGCAAGGCCGCCGAGGAGGGGCGCCTGCGCGACGCCCCCGGATTCGGGGCCAAGGCGGAGGAGAACGTGCTCGCCGCACTTGCCGCCGGCGCCGACGGACGGCCGAAGGCACGTACCCTGCTGTCCACCGCCCTCGCGGTTGGCGAGGAGCTGGTTGGGGGGCTGCGCGCACATGACTCCGCCCTGAGGGTGGAGCTGGCCGGCAGCGCCCGCCGCCTGGCCGACACCTGCAAGGACCTCGACATCGTGGCCGCCGCCAGGGACCCCGAGAAGCTGGCCAAGGCGTTCGCCGAGCTGCCCGGTGTCGACGAGGTGACCACCTCCGGCCAGGCGGGCGCCAAGGCGGTCACCCACCAGGGGCTGGCCGTGGACCTGCGCATCGTGCCGGAGGACAGCTTCGGAAACCTGCTCCAGCACTTCACCGGCTCGGGCCGCCACAACGAGGCGCTGCGCACGGCGGCCGTGAAGAAGGGCCTGCACGTGAGCGAGTACGGAGTGGCCGACGACAACTCGGGCGAGACGCACGCGTGCGCGACCGAGGAGGAGGTCTACGGGCTGCTGGGGATGGCATGGGTGCCGCCCGAGCTGCGCGAGAACCGCGGCGAGCTGGAGGCCGCGCGCGACGGTGGGCTGCCCGAGCTGGTGCGCCTGGAGGGCATCAGGGGCGACCTGCACTGCCACACCACCGCCTCCGACGGCCGCAACACGATCGCCGAGATGGCCGTGGGCGCCAAGGATCGCGGCTACGACTACCTCGCGATCACCGACCACTCCGCCAGCCACGGCTTCGGCAACGAGGTGACCGCCGACGAGCTGCGGCGCCAGATCGAGCGCGTGGCAGCCGCCGACGAGAAGATCGAGGACTTCCGGATCCTGGCGGGCAGCGAGGTGAACGTGCTGCCCGACGGCTCGCTGGACTACGACGACGACCTGCTCGCAGAGCTGGACTGGATCGTGGCCAGCGCGCACACCTCCTTCCGCATGTCCGAGAGTGACATGACCGACCGCATCGTGACCGCGATCGAACACCCGCTCGTGGACGCGATCGGGCACCCCACCGGGAGGCTGATCGGCAGTCGCGAGCCCTACGCGCTCGACGTGGACGCGGTGATCGCCGCGGCCGCACGAACCGGCACGTTCCTGGAGATCAACGCCAACCCCAACCGCCGCGACCTCGACGACGTGTACGCCCGCGCGGCGGTGAAGGCCGGGGTGAAGATCGTGATCGACTCCGACGCCCACGGCGTCGACACGCTGGCCAACATGCGCTTCGGCCTGGCCACGGCGCGCCGCGGCTGGCTGACCGCCGCTGACGTGGCCAACACCCGCTCGTGGGACGACCTGCGTGCGCTGCGCCCGCGCGCCTAGCTACTTGCCCCGGATTAACGGTTGAAGTGAAACGGCCGCGCCGGGGGTGGTGGCGCGGCCGTTTGGGGTGGTCGGGGGTGCTGTTGGGTGGAGCGGGTGGATCGTTTCAGTCGCTGTGGACGGCGAGGGTGTCGAGGTTGTAGGCCAGCACCGCCCATCCGACCCAGGTGCGGGCTCCGGGGTGTCCTCGCAGCCGGGTGCGGTCGAGGCCGTAGCTGCGTTTGAGGTGGCTGATGCGCCCTTCGCAGCCGACCCGGTAGCGGGCCAGCCGGCGCCGGGTTCTTCGCGATCCGGCCTGCTGGCGCCCGGCGATGAACACGGTGGACTGCGACGGCAGCGCCGGGTTGGTGGTGGTGGGCTCAAAGCCGCCGTCGAGCGCGATCTCGCGCGGCCGGATTCCGAGCCGGTCGAGCTCCTGGGCGGTCGCGGGTAACAGCTCGGTCTCGTTGGGCGAGCCGATCCGGCTGGCCGGCGGCAGCAGGAACCCCCGCGCGCCGCGGCGGGTGTTGGCCGTCACCTCGGCGAGTTGGAACACATAGCCGAACTCGGTCGGCTTGCCGAGCTTGCCCTTCCGGATCGGGCGCGCGTCGGGATCGGCGAGCGAGACCAGCCGGTCGGTGATCTTCTCCCCGGCGAGGCGCTGCTCGATCTGGCGGGCCACCTTCGCGGCGCGCTCGGCCAGTTCGTCGAGGCGCCTTGCCGCCACGAGCTTTCGCTGTGCGCCTCGGCCTCGCGCGCTCTCGCGCGCCTTCGCCGCCAGCCTCCGCGCCTCGCGCACCGAGCGGGCGAGAAGCTCGCCGGCCTCGCCCGTCAGCCGCAGCACCTCGGCCTTCTTCTCGCCAGCGCGCCGGGACATCGTGCGACCGATCAGGCGCAGCCGCCGACCCGCAGCCCGTGAGCGATCCTGGACCGCCTTCGCGCCGGCGCCGAGCGTCCCAGCGAGCCGGCGCCCCTCGCGCGCGAGCGCGCGGGTCGCGTCCACCGCGAGCGCCGCATCGGAGGGGTAGCGCACGTCGGCCTCGACGACGGTCGAGTCGACCCGCATCGCGCGAGCACGGAAGCGCTGCTCGCGCTGGGCCTTGGCGATCACCAGCCGCGTCAGCTCGGCGACCACCTCGGGCCCCAGCCGGCGGGTGAGCTTGCGCACCGTCGACTCATCAGGCACCCGCTCTGACAGCGCGATCAAACAGAAGCGCCGCAAGTGCAGCGAGTCAGAGACCTCGCGCACGAGCGTCTCATAGCCCCAGCCGGTGCGCGCCTTGACCACCATCAGGCGCACATAGCTGGCCATCGGCATCGTCGGGCGCCCGCGCTCCCGGGCGCCCAGCTCCCACGCCGACTCGATCGGGGCCAGCAGCGCGCCATCGCCAAGCAACTCGTCCAGCCGCGCCAGGCCCTCCGGCAGCTCGCGCACCTCGACCGGCAACGCCTCGTCAAACAGCGTCTCCACCTGACCGCCCGCCAACCGCAGCATCTCCACCCCCGGAAACCGTTGATTTGCAGGGTCGATCATCACTGCCACGACGGACAGAACCGCTCCCCAAACGCCGACTATTTCCGGGGCAAGTAGCTAGGACGGACTCGTCGGCTCGTAGGACGGACTGGTCGGCTCGACCTTGCGCGCCCACGGGGTGCGCACCAGCTCCGGCGCCCCGAACGCCGAGCTGCGGTCCACGAAGAAACGCACGCCGTCGCGGTCCTCGATCGCCTGCACCGCCGACGACTGCTTGCGCCATGTGAGCGCCACCCCGATCGCGTAGCCCGCCGCGATGGCGGGGACCTGGGGCACGAGGAAGGCCACGGCGCCGCAGGCGAGCGTGAACAACCCGAGCGGCCACAGCCGGTTGAAGATCACGCTGCCCACCTCCACCTCGGGGAGCGTGTTCGTGGCGCGCGCCCCCGTCAGCAGCCGGGCGATCCCCGCTGTCGCGGCCAGCCGCCGGCCCAGGAGCAGCCCGCCGGCCGCGGCAATCGTCCACCAGCCGAGGGCAACGCCGATCGCCACGCTGTCCTCGTCCTGCGTGGCGCTGGCGATCGCCACCACCGCCAGCGCGGTCCCCGCCCCGGCGAACAGCAGGACGGCCACGCGCAGGAAGTCCGTGAAGCGCACGGCGGGGTGGTTAGGCGCCCTCGGCCAGAACGGCGAGCACCTCTGTGAAGCCGCGCACGCCCTCGACTGCCAGGTCAGAGCGGTCGACGATGGCGGCGGGCCCCTCGCTGGAGCGGACGCCCACGCGGACGGCGAGCTCGAGCGCCCCTTCGGCCACGAGGGCGTCGAGGGCGTCGAAGGCGTCGAGGTCGGTCACGTCGTCGCCGCCGTAGAGCGCGACGCGCACCTTCGTGCGCTCGATCAGGGCGCGCACCGCCTGCCCCTTGTCAACGGGCACGGGAGGGCGGACCTCGAGCACCTTGCGGCCCCAGTGGATGCCCAGCCCGGCGGTCTCCGCCTCCTGGGCCACGCCCTGGAGCACGGTCTCGGCGGCCTCCTCGTCGGGTGAGCCGCGCCAGTGAAAGGCCTTGATCGGCCCCTTGTCCTCCAGGCGGATACGCAGCTGCTTGAACGCGCGCTCGTTCTGGCGGTGGCGCACGAACTCGCGGGTGCGTCCCTCCCAGCTGGCGAACGCGTCGAGCAGGCGCGGGCGCTTCTCGCCGGCGTACATCACCTCTGCCCCGTGAGAGCCCACGTAGGCGATCGAGCCCACCCCCACCAGCCGCCTGGCCTCGGCCACCGGGCGCCCCGAGACGCACGCCACGCACCCGTAGCGGCGCCCCAGCCGGCTGAGCAGCAGCGGCACCTCCTCGCGCACGTGGGACTCGTCGGGCCGGTTGACGATCGGGGCCAGCGTGCCGTCGATATCGCAGAAGATCGCCGCGTTGGGCGGGTCCTCGGTGAGCGGGCGCAGTCCCTCGGCCAGGGTGTTCGCAGTCGGAGCGGACACGGCTCGTAGTATGCCCGGCGATGTCTGAGAGGCTCGGTCGGCTGGCCGTGATCGCCACGGTGGCGGGCATGTTCAGCGGGCTGTTCGGTATCGGCGGCGGGACCGTGATCGTGCCGCTGCTCATCCTCTGGCTGGGCTACGGCGAGCGTGAGGCCACCGGCACCTCACTCGCCGCCATCGCCGTGATCGCCGCCCTGGCCGCTGGAGCGCACGCTCTGTACGGCAACGTGGATCCGCTGGCGGCGCTGCTGATCGGCCTGCCCGCCGTGGGCGGCGTGCTGGCCGGCACGACGCTTCAGCAGCGGATCCCCGAGCAGGCCGTGGCCGGCGTGTTCGCCGCTCTGCTGATGGCCTCGGCGACCGTGCTGGTGCTCTGATGGAGGCGGGCGACCTACTCGGCCTACTCGTCATCGGCTTCTCCGCCGGCATGCTCGGCGGGCTCGTGGGCGGCGGCGGCGGTGTGCTGTTCGTACCCGGCTTGGTGATCTTCCTCGGCGAGTCCCAGCTCGAGGCCGAAGCCACCTCGCTGCTGGCCATGGCCCTGGTGGCGGTCGTGGGCGCGGCACGCCAGGGCGGCTACGGCAACCTCCGCCTGCGCGATGGGTTGGTCGTGGGCGTGCTGTCTCCAATCGGGGTGGGTGCGGGCACCGTTTTGGCCAACAATCTCCCCGAGCGGGCGCTGGAGCTCTCGTTCGCCGCCCTGCAGCTGTACTTTGCCTACGGGCTGGCGCGCCGCGCGCTGCGATCGCCGGACCCGCCATAGGCCACGAACGGGTAGCCTCGTGAGGCTCAGATGACGATCCTCGAGTTCGACACCCAGGAGCGGGAGGGAATGGCTCACGTGCACCTGCGCGGGGAGCTCGACCTGTCCTCCGCCGAGCGCGTCGAGCGCGAGCTCGAACGCGTTGAGTCCGATCGTCCCGAGCTCATCGTGCTCGACCTCTCGGGCCTCACCTTCCTCGACTCGACCGGCCTGCGCCTGATCGTGACTGCCGACCAGCGCGCCCGCCAGTCCGACCGCCGCCTGGCGGTGATCAAGGGCCCCGCCACGGTGCAGCGCGTGTTCTCCATCACCAAGCTGGATGAACGCCTCACGATGGTCGACAACGAGAGCGAGCTGCAGGCCGCCGGATGAGCGTGGCCATCGACCCCACGTCCCGCCCGGAGATAGCGGCCCTCCTCGCCCGCGGCGAGGAGAAGGGCTGCATCGACCTCTCCGAGCTCGACGAGCGCGCGCAGGCGCTCGACCTGAGCGACGAGGAGCTGGAGGCTGTGCACGAGCGGATCGAAGCGCGCAGCATCGAGCTCAGCGACGACTGCGGGCGCACCGACGCCGAGGAGGCGCGCTACCAGCCCGAGGACCTCACAGGCACCACCACCGACGCCCTCCAGCTGTTCCTGAACGAGATCCGGCGCTACCAGCTGCTCACCAAGGGCGAGGAGGTGGAGTTGGCCCAGCGCATCGAGCAGGGCGACCTCGCGGCGAAGGAGCGGATGATCAACTCCAACCTGCGCCTCGTGGTCTCGATCGCCAAGAAGTACCAGGGGCACGAGCTGACGCTGCTCGACCTGATCCAGGAGGGCATCTTCGGCCTGATCCGGGCCGCCGAGAAGTTCGACCACCGCCGCGGCTACAAGTTCTCCACCTACGCCACCTTCTGGATCCGCCAGGCGATTCAGCGCGGCCTGGCCAACAAGTCGCGCACGATCCGCATCCCGGTGCACATCGGCCAGCGCGAGCGCAAGATCGCGCGTGCCTCCCGCGAGCTGTCCGCCCGGCTGGGCCGCGAGCCCTCGGACGCCGAGATCGCCGGTGAGGCCGAGCTGCCGGTCGAGCACGTGGAGGAGGTGCGGGCCGCGGCCCGCACCGTCACGAGCCTCGACCGCACGGTCGGCGAGGAGGGCGACACCGCCTTCGGCGACCTGCTGCCCAGCGACGAGCCGGAGCTCGAGGAGGAGATCCAGGTGAACCTGGCGCGCGAAGCGCTGCACCGGACCGTGGACCACCTTCCCGAGGCCGAGCGCACCGTGATCCGCCTGCGCTACGGGATCGACGGCGGCGAGCCCAAGCCGCTGCGCGAGACCGGCCGCGAGCTGGGCCTGTCGGCCGAACGGGTGCGCCAGCTGGAGTCCCGTGCCCTGAAGCGCCTGTCCTCCCAGCGCGAGCTCAACGCGCTGCGCGACGCCGCGTGACGATGGCCACGCCGAAGGACGCCGAGGTGCTCGTGGTCTAGGCCAGCGGGGGCATCGGCACGCCGGGCGTGCGCGCCAGCGCCGCGGCGGTCACGATCAGCGACAGCCCCGGCACGAAGCGCTCCGGCCGCCCGGTGTCCTGGCCGGTTCGCAGCGCCTCCTCGCGCAACTCGACCAGCGCGACGACCGCGGCGCAGGTCTCGGCCTGCGGCGAGTCCTCGCCCACCTCGCACGCCAGCCGTGTGAGCGCGAGGCTCTCGGCAGGCTCCACCCCGTGGAACATCTGGCCCACCGCCATCACCAGGAACGTGTAGACGCGGTCGAGCAGCGGGTCGCGGTCCAGCGCGCCGGGGCCGGGCGCGGGACCGGCGTCGAGAAGCTCCTCACCGGCGAGGATCCGGTCGAGCTGGCCGCCGAACACGACCCGGAGCTGATCGTTGGACAGACCCGCCTGGAGCGCGTAGCGCAAGTTCAGCGTGGCGGCGAAGCTGCACGCGGAGTAGGGGGCGTCGCTGGCGAAGATGATGTTGCCCGGGGGCACGAGCGTGTAGAGCGCCAGCAGGTCGCTGGGCGACCACCACGCCGTGTCGAAGAAGAGGTTGGGCAGGTCCTTGGCCGCCTGCCAGATCCAGGCGAGGTCGCAGATGCCCGCGTGCGCGAGGATCAGCCGCAAGCCGGGCCGGCGCTCGCATATCTTCACGGCGTGCTCCCCCAGCGCGGGGATCCCGCGCCCGGCGTGCACCAGCACCGGCAGCCCGCGCTCGTCCGCCATCTCGAACACCGGCTCCATCGCCGGAGTGTCCAGCGCGAACCGCTCCGCGCGCGGGTGCAGCTTGATGCCGGCGGCGCCCGCATCGAGGCAGCGCTCGGCCTCGGCCAGGGGCCCTGCGGCGGGGTCGAGCCGGCAGAAGGCGGTGAGCCGGCCCTCGGAGCGCTGCGAGTCGCCGATCACCTGGTCGTTGGCCGCCGGGTAGCCGTCGGGCTCGTGCATCGGGAACACCACCCCGCGCGAGCCCGCAGCCGTCAGCGTGGCGGTCAGCTGCTCGGCCGTGCAGCTGAAGCCGTCGGGGTCGTTCTGCCCGATGTGGGTATGGGCGTCGTACAGCTCGATGCCCGGCGCCTGCTCGCGCAGGGCCGCCAGCCAGGGGGCCATCAGCTCATCGCCGAACACGGCGGGCAGACTACCCGCGGTCAGTTGGGCAGCCCGTGCTCCAGCGCGCCCTTCACCGCGGCGTCCACGGCGTTGAGGCGGTACAGCGCCAGCGCTTCGGCCGACCGGAAGCGCCGGCCGGGGAGGGCATCGGGCCCGTGGTGGCCCAGCACGCAATGGCTCAGCGCGAGCTCCTTCTCGCGCGGGAACGACCCCACGCGCTCGGTCCACTCCGAGATCAGCTCGAGCCCGAGCGCCAGGTGGCCCACCAGCGCACCCTCGTCGCTGAGCGCGATCTCCGCCGTGTAGTCGAACTCGCGCACCTTGCCGATGTCGTGGAGTAGCGCGCCGGTGATAAGGACGTCGGAGTTCAGCCGCGGGTGCAGCGCGCAGGCCTCTACCGCCAACGTGGCGACCGCCACGGTGTGCTCGAGCAGCCCGCCGAGGTAGGCGTGGTGCCCGCCGCGTGAGCAGGGCGCGCGCCGGAGCGACTCACGGAAGGGCTCGTCGGCCAGCATGGCGTCCAGCAGCCGGCGGTAGTCGGTGTCGTGCACCTCGCGGGCGAAGTGCTCGAGGAAGCCGTCGAGCTCCTCGAGGTCGCGGTAGGCCATCGGCAGGAAGGCGGCGGGGTCGAGCCCCTCGTCCACGCGCCGGATGGACCTAACGTCGATCTGGAGGTCGTCGCGGAAGCGCTCGACGCGGCCGGCCACGCGCACCACGTCGCCGCGGTCGAACTGCCCCGCGAGGAAGTCCGCGTCGCGGAACGCGCGTCCCGGGATGGAGCCCGTGCGGTCGCGCAGCTCGAGCGCGAGGTAGGTGGACCCGCTGCGCGCGGTGAGGCGGTCCTTGCGCGCGCAGGCGAACACGGCGTCCACGTCCGTGCCGTCGCGCAGGCCGGCCACGGTCGGCCGCTCTTCGGGGGCTTCGATCACGCTTCGATGGTGGCCCACGCACCGGACCGATCCCGGTGGGCCACACTTCGGACTCGTATACCGTGGTCAGGGTGTCGGATGTGATCTGGACAGAGCGTCCCGCGCTTAGGAGCCCTGTGCTCGTGGCCGCCTTCGGCGGCTGGAACGACGCCGGCGACGCCGCCTCCGCGGCGGTGCAGTTCATCGGCGCCCACCACGAGCCGCGCGTGGTGGCACGCATCGACGCGGACGAGTTCATCGACTTCACCAGCGTGCGGCCCACGGTGCGCCTCGTGGACGGCCAGACACGCGAGATCGACTGGCCCGAGACCACGGTCTCCGCGGTGGAGGTGCCCGGCGCCGACGGGGACCTGGCGATCCTGCAGGGCCCCGAGCCGGCGCTGCGCTGGGGCCGCTACTGCCGCGCCGTGATAGAGGTCGCCCACGAGCTGGGCGCGGGGAAGGTGATCACCCTGGGCGCGCTGCTCGCCGACGTGCCCCACACGCGGCCGGTGTCGATCTCGGGCATCGCCTCCGATGCCGCCCTCGTCGACCGCCTCGGCTTCGACCACACCAGCTACGAGGGCCCCACGGGCATCGTGGGCGTGTTGCACCACGCCTGCGGCGCCGCGGGCCTGAGCTCGGTGAGCCTGTGGGCGTCGGTGCCGCACTACGTGGCCGCCGCACCCAACCCCAAGGTGGCGCTGGCGCTGGTACGCGCGTTCGAGGGCGCGGCAGGCGTGGTGGTGGACGCCGCCGAGCTCGAGGCCGCGGCCGAGGACTACGAGCGCCAGGTGAGCGCCGCGGTGGCCTCGGACCCCGAGGTGCGCGCGTTCGTGGAGCGCCTGGAGTCGGCCGCGGACGAGAGCGAGGACGACCCGGACCCGGCGAACCTGCCATCAGCGGACGCGATCGCGAGCGACTTCCAGCGGTTCCTCAGGCAGCAGGGGCCGGAGGGTTAACTCTCTGCTGCCGGGCAAATGATCCGGTAGTCACACAAGCGACAGATGTCCGGCCTCGGCGTGGGCTGGAAGTCCTGGCGCTGGATGCCCTCACCGATCTCGGCCACCGTGCCGCGCACGCGCTCCAGCTCCGCCTCGGAGTGCTCGATGGGCACCTTCTCGCCGGTCATCACGTAGTGGTAGCTCTGCGCGGTCGTGTCCAGCTTCCACGACTCGCGTGCACCCATCTGGTAGATCGACAGCTGCACGTCCGAGCCCAGCTCCTCCTCGGTCTTCGCGCGGCCGGTCTTGTAGTCGATCAGCTCGTACGAGCCATCGGGGTGGCGGTCCACGCGGTCCACCCGGCCGCGGAGCAGGTGCGGGCCGAGCGAGAACGAGAAGCTGCGCTCGAACCACACCGGCTCGGACTCCTCGGAGCGCGTGCGCTCCCAGTAGCGGTCCAACGCGTCCAGCGCGCGCTCTCGGAACTGCAGCTCGTCGTCGGAGTCGCCGAAGCCGCCCCTGCGCCAGGACGACTCGAACAACTCCATCAGTTCCTCGCGCGAGCCCTTGGTGTGGCGGTGGAAGCGCTCGAGCACCTGGTGCAGCGCGATCCCGAAGCGCTGGTAGATCGTGGGCTCCTGCGGGATCCGAAAGACTCGCGCGAACTTGTACTTCAGCGGGCAGATCCGGTAGGTCTCGATGTCCGAGGCCGACAGCATCAGCCCGCCGTCGGCTCCACCGCCGCGACGGCGGGGGATGAAGGGGTCCAGCGAGGGCTCGCTGCCGTCGCCCCCCGCGGCCGGGCGGCCCTCGGCCTCGCGGGTGGTGTCGCGCAGCCAGTCGTCCAGGCCGGAGGCCTCGAGCACCTCGCGCTGCTCGGGCGTGGCGCCCTGCGCGAGCATCGCGTTCACCTCGGCCAGCGCCTCGGCGAGCGGCTGGCCGGCCTTGGAGCGGTCGATCAGCGCCGCCACCTTGATCAGCTCCAGGTAGCGCGCGACGGCGTTGGACACGTCCACGCTCGTGTCCAGGCGCATCTCGCCCAGGCGCCCACCGGTGCGCGCGACGGTGTCGAGCAGCTCGTCGCGCATGATGCGGAAGGTGGAGTGAAGGCCCTCACCGGGGCCGAACAGCTCCTCCTCCACGACCTCCTCGCCTGTGCCCCCCTGGGTATCGGCCTCGTGCGCGTCGCGCGCCTCGATATAGAACGGCGACGGCCGCGCCGGGGAGCCGTTCTGCCTGTGCTCGCTTGTCGAGTAGCCCTCGGCCCAGGCCAGCACCATCCCCTCGCTCGCCCGCGAGAGAGCCACCCCCAGGAGGCGGCGCATGGCGGCCTCGTGCCCGCCCCGGTAGGCGGGCAGCAGCTCCTTGAGCAGCTCGGAGGGGACCTCGGTGGAGGGGCCGGGGTCGCGTCCGGGCATGCGGGCGGCGGTGAGCCCGAGCACGAAGGTGTGCTCCAGCTCGGTGCCCTTGGCGGCGTCGAAGGCCATCACGCGCACGACCGGCGTGGCCGGGCTCCGGATTGCGTCCTCCTCTTCGCGCAGCCCCGAGTCGGCGACCGCCTTGAGGTAGAGGGTGAAGTCGCGCGCGGTGGCGCCCGGCTCGCGCCGCACGTAGGCGGTGGCCAGCTCGGGCAGGCGGGCGATGTTGCGCAGCCGCTCCACGGTGTCGGCCTGGGTGGCGAACACCTGCTGGCGGCGCACGCCGATGCGCTCGATCAGCCTCAGCACGAAGCGGTCCGGGCGGCGGTTCTCGAACGCGCCGGAGGCGGCGCGGTACAGGCGCAGGAAGGCCTGGGCGCGGTCGCGCCCCTCGGGCGTGAGCTGCGGACCCTCCAGCGCGGCTGCCACCGCCGCCGGGAGGTCGAGCTTGCGCCGCCGGGCCAGCTGGGTGAGACGCGCCACGTCCACGGAGTGGATCTCGATCGGCGGGCGCGACAGGGCGCGAACGGCGGCGCCGGCGTCGGAGGGGTCGGCCAGCACCCGCAGCCAGGCGAGCACGTCGCGCACCTCGGGGCGCTGGAAGTACGCCGCCGGGCCGGTGAGCGTGAATGGCACCGCGCGCTCCTCGAGGGCGGATGCCACCACCGCGCCCTCGGACTCCACCGAGCGCACCAGCACGCCGATTCCCTCCGGTGGGGCGCCGCCGGCGATCAGCCGCTCGGCCTCCGCCGCCACCGCTTGCGCCTGCGCCCGCTCGGAGGCGCAGCGCCAGAAGCGCACCCACGACGGTGACCGCATGCCCTCGCTGAGGTGCACCTCGGCCACCGGGTCGAAGGCCGACCGGAAATCGTCGAGGTTCTTCGCGGCCGCCCCGCCGTAGCGATGGATGGCGGCCTCCGGGTCTCCGGCCACCGCCACCTCGCGGTGCTCCTCACCCAGCAGCCCCAGCAGCGTGGCCTGGGCGAAGTTCACGTCCTGGTACTCGTCCACCAGCACGTGACCGAAGCGGCGGGCGGTGCGCTCGCGCACGTGCGGGTGCTCGTGGAGCAGGCGGAAGGCGCGCAACACGACGTCGCCGGTGTCCACCGCGCCGCGCTCGCCCAGCAGCCGCTCGTGGTCGGAGTAGACGCCTGCGAACTCCAGCTCGCGCGCCGCCCGCGCCCGCGAGGCATCGTCGCCGTCACTGCTCTCCTCGGCGTGCGCCTGCGCGTGGGACAGCAGCTCGCCGGCGCCCACCATCTCCTCCTTCAGCCGGTCGATGCGGGCCACGAAGCCCGCGAGCAGCGCTGCCGGGTTGCCGCCGATCTCGTGGTGGCGCAGCCGCAGCTCGGAGATGCAGTCCAGCAGCAGGGCCACCCGGTCCGCGCGCGTCACGGGAGCGAACGCGGGGTCGAGCCCCGCTTCCACGGCCTCGTCGCGCAGCAGCCGGGCGCAGAAGGAGCGGAAGGTGTCCACCCGCAACTCCTCGTACGGCGGCTCGACCAGCGCCTCCACACGCCCGCGCATCGCGGCGGCGGCCGGCTCCGACAGCGCGAGCGCGAGCACGCCGTCGGGGGAGGCTCCCTGCTCCACGAGCCACGCGAAGCGCCGCTCGAGCACCGTGGTCTTGCCGGTGCCCGGGCCGCCGAGCACCAGCAGCGGGCCCCCCGGATGCGTGACGGCCGCGAGCTGCGAGCGGGTCAGGCCGTCGATAGCCGGGGACATTCAGCGCAGGATAGGGCCGGGCCGCTTGCCGGCGGTCCCGACCTGAACTACGGTTCCCCACTGTGCGAGATCTGCGTTCTCTGGTGGTCGCCGCGACGCTCGTCCTGACGGCCGTGCTCGCTCCACCGGCGTCCGCGAAGACCGAAACGGTCACGCGCGGGAACGTGACGGCCACGCTCTCCTACCAGCAGGCCGACTTCGGGTTCCGCAACGTGCGCGTGCGGGTGGTGCGCGACGGCGCGCAGCTGGTGAACGAGCGCGGGCCGGGCTTCCGCCCGTGCGGCGGCGCCTGCGATTTCTGGCCGTTGTTCGCGCCCGTGGATATGAGCTCGATCTTCCTGCGCAACCTCGACGAGGATCCCGAGCTTGAGGTGCTCGGCGAGTTCTACACGGGCGGCGCCAACTGCTGCCCTGCTTCGAGGATCTATGACTTCGACCCCGCGCGGACGGCCTACAGGCGGATCGACCGCAACTGGGGCACCGGCGCCCACCGCGGTGCGCGCGACATCGATGGTGACGGCAGCGCGGAGCTGGAGTCGGCGGACGCGCGCTTCCGCGGGCTGTTTGGCTGCAACGCCTGCACGCCGCAGCCGGTCCAGATCTTCAAGCTCCGCGACGGCAGGCTCGTGGATGTCACGCGGCGCTTTCCAGGCCTGATCGAGCGCGACCTGCGCGGCCTGATCCGCCTCTATCGCCGTGCCCGCAGGGAGCCGCTCGCGGCTCGCGGCGTGTTCGCCGCGGTCACGGCCGAGCGCTACCTGCTCGGCCGGGGGCGCGTGGCGCGCCGCGGACTCGCCAGTGCGCTCGCGCGGGGAGAGTTGAGGGGCGTGAAGGGCGACGGCGTGGCGGCCGGCCGCGCGTACGTGCGCCGGCTCCTGAACTTCCTCAGGCGCGCCGGCTACCGGCGCTGAGCCGCTAGCGGACCTGACGGAACGTCGAGGCGCGCGAATAGCCGGCCCGCGCGCCAGCGCGGATCTTCAGCCGCACGCTGCTGCGGGCCGCCAGGCTCTGCTGCGGTCCGGTGCGGGCGCCGAAGGTGGTGGTGTACGTGGCGCCGGTGGCGTACGAGCCGGCGGGCGTGTCGAACGCCACGCCGATGCCGATCTCGCGGAAGCGCCGGGAGAGGATGTTCTGGCGGTGTCCCGGGCTGTGCATCCAGGCGCTCACGATCGAGCGCGGGGTGCTGCGCCCGCCCGAGCCCCAGGCGATGTTCTCGCCCACGGTCCAGCTGGTGGCGCCGGCGATGTAGCCGAAGTTGGTGAGCCGGTCCACCACGCCCTTGCCGGTCCGCGAGGTGTGGCTGAAGTAGCGCTTGCGCACCATGTCGCCCGAGTGGGCTGCAGCGGCGGCGGAGAGGCGGCCGTTCACTCGCAGGCGGCCGAGGCCGTTGCGCTCGCGGGCGTTGTTCAGCAGGCAGACCGTGGCGCTCTCCAGATGGGTCTGGCTCGCGCCGCCCGGGCGCGCGTTCGCGTTGTCGCACGCCATCGCGCTGCCGGCGGCGGGGCCGGCGAGCAGGGCACAGGACAGCGCAGCGGCGCCGGCTGTGACCTTCAGGGGGCGGGGGGCCATGTCCTGTAGATCGACCGGTGAGAGCCGAACCTGATGGGCGCGGAAGGCCGTGTGGACGGATAGACGAGCCTGGACGCGGCAGAATCAAGGTCATGGCCGACCGCCTGAGCAGCTATCGGCGAAAGCGCGATCTGGACGCCACACCCGAGCCCGGAGGCGACCGGGAAGCAGCCGGCGGCGGATCCCGGTTCGTGATCCAGGAGCATCACGCCAGCCACCTGCACTGGGACCTGCGCCTGGAGCGCGGCGGGGTGCTGGCCTCGTGGGCCCTTCCGAAGGGCGTGCCCGCCCATCCGGACGAGAACCGCCTGGCCGTGCGCACCGAGGACCACCCGATCGAGTACCTGGAGTTCGAGGGCGAGATCCCCAAGGGCTCGTACGGCGCCGGCACGATGGCGGTCTGGGACCGCGGCACCTACCAGGCCGAGAAGTTCCGCGACGACGAGGTGATCGCCACGCTGCACGGCGAGCGCGTGCAGGGGCGTTACGCGCTCTTTCAAACGCGCGGCAAGAACTGGATGATCCACCGCATGGACCCGCCGGCCGATCCGTCGGCCGGCCCGATGCCGGACGAGATCCAGCCGATGCTGGCCCGGCTGGGGAAGCTGCCGCGCGACGACGACGCCTACGGCTTCGAGGTCAAGTGGGATGGTGTGCGGGCGGTGGCCCACGTGGACGCGGGCCACCTCACGCTCACCGGGCGCAACGGCACCGACTTCACCGGCCGCTACCCCGAGCTGCGGGGAATGGCGCACGCCCTGGGCTCCCGCCGCGCGATCCTCGACGGCGAGGTGGTGGCCTTCGACGACGAGGGCCGTCCCAGCTTCGAGCGCCTGCAGTCGCGCATGCACCTCGCCTCGGATTCCCAGGTGCGGCGGCGGATACGCGAGGTGCCGGTGGTCTACGTGGCATTCGACCTGCTGTGGCTGGAGGGGCACTCCACGCTGGACCTGCCCTACAGCGACCGTCGCCGGCTGCTGGAGCAGCTGGAGCTGGCCGGCCCCTCGTGGCGCACGCCGGCGCACCGCGAGGGCGACGGCGAGGCCTTGCTTCAGGCCAGCCGCGAGCAGGACCTGGAGGGGATCGTGGCCAAGCGCCTGGACTCCGCCTACGAGCCGGGTCGCCGCTCGTCGGCCTGGATCAAGGTGAAAAACCACGGCGCCCAGGACGTGGTAGTGGGCGGCTACACGCTCGGGGAAGGGGGACGCTCGGCCAGCCTCGGCGCGCTGGCGGTCGGCACCTTCGACGAGGGCCGGCTGGTCTATGCGGGCAAGGTTGGCACCGGGTTCACCGCCTCCACGCTGTCCGACCTCATGCGCCGGCTGGAGCCGCTGCGGCGCGAGCGCTCGCCCTTCGAGGGGCGCCAGCCGCCCAAGGGCACGGTGTTCGTGGAGCCCCACCTCGTGGCGCGCGTGGAGTTCCGCGAGTGGACCCGGGCGGGCACCCTGCGCGCGCCGTCGTTCAAGGGCCTGCGCGAGGACATCGACCCGGAGGACGTGGTCCGCGAGGGGTGACGGATTCGCAAGCGAGCTTGCTCGCTTGTTGAAAGCGCGCCGGGCCGGGTAACTTTGGGGACATGGCGCGCGCAATCTGGAGCGGGGCGATCTCCTTTGGCCTCGTGAACATCCCCGTGAAGCTCTACAGCGCGGTGAAGCGCCAGACGGTGCGCTTCCACCAGCTGGACTCCAGCGACAACACGCGCATCCAGCAGAAGCGGGTGAACCCGAACACCGGTGACGAGGTGCCCTACGAGCAGCTCGTGAAGGGCTACGAGCTGAGCCCGGACCGCTACGTGGTGATCACCCCCGAGGAGCTCGAGACCGTGGAGCCCGAGAAGACGCGCACGATCGACATCGAGGCGTTCGTGGAGCTCGATCAGATCGACCCGATCTACTACGACCACCCCTACTACCTCGCCCCTGGACCGGGGGCCTCGAAGGCCTACGGCCTGCTGCTCAAGGCGCTGGAGGACACCGATCGTGTGGGCATCGCGCGCGTTGTGATCCGGTCGAAGGAGGCGCTGGTGGCCATCCGCGCCCACCAGAACGTGCTCACCATGGAAACGATGCTGTTCGGCGACGAGGTGGTCGCGCCGTCCGATCTTGGGGAGCTGCCGGATCCCGCCGACGTCAAGGCGGGCAAGAAGGAGGTCGACATGGCGCGACAGCTGATCGAGTCGCTGTCCACCGACTTCGACCCTGACTCGTTCCGCGACACCTACCGCGACCGCGTGCTGGAGATGATCGAGGCCAAGGCCGAGGGCCAGGAGATCGAGGTCCAGGAAACGCCCGAGGCGCCTGCCGAGGTGCCCGACCTGATGGCCGCTCTGGAGGCCTCGATCGCGGGCGCCAAGCGCCAGGGCGGCCAGCGCAAGAAGTCCTCCTCTTCGAAGAAGGGCTCGTCGTCGACTGCATCGAGCAACGGCTCGAAGTCGTCCCGCTCCAAGCGCAAGACCACAGCGAAGAAGTAAGCCCGTGGAAGTCACGGTCGAGGGCCGCAGGCTGCGGCTCTCCAACCTCGACAAGGTGCTCTACCCGGCCACGGGCTTCACCAAGGGGCAGGTGATCGACTACTACACGCGCGCGGCGCCCTACGCGCTGCCCCACCTACGTGGGCGAGCGCTCACCCTCCGCCGCTACCCGAACGGCGTGGACGCCGCCCACTTCTTCGAAAAGCAGAAGCCCTCGCACGCTCCCGATTGGGTGCGCTCACGCGCGATCAGGGCGGGCGACCGCGACATCGACTTCGTGGTCTGCGACGACCTCCCGACGCTCGTGTGGCTGGCCAACCTTGCGGATCTGGAGCTGCACCCATCCCTGGCGATGGCCGAGGATCCCGACAGCCCCACAGTGCTCGCCTTCGACCTCGACCCCGGCGAGCCGGCGGCGCTGGAGCAGTGCTGCGAGGTGGCGCTGCTGCTGCGCGACGTGCTGTCCCAGCTCGGCCTGGAGTGCAGCGCCAAGACATCCGGCTCGAAGGGGATGCAGGTGTACGTGCCGCTGAGCACGCCCGTGACCTACGACCACACCAAGCCGTTCGCCCACGGGCTGGCCCGGCTGCTCGAGAAGCAGCAGCCCAAGCTCGTGGTCTCGGCGATGGCCAAGGCCGTCCGCAAGGGCAAGGTGTTCATCGACTGGAGCCAGAACGACCGCCACAAGACCACCGTCGGCGCGTACTCCCTGCGCGCGCGCGAGCGGCCTACGGTGTCCGCGCCGCTGCGCTGGGAAGAGGTCGAGGAGGTGGCGGGCGGGGGCGATCCGGACTCGCTGGTCTTCGAGGCGCCCGAGATGCTCGAGCGCCTAGAGGAGGTCGGCGACCTGTTCGAGCCGGTCCTGTCGGGGAGGCAGGAGCTGCCGGACGTCTAGCTTTGTCGTAGATGGTCGACTGGGGCATCGCCCGCCAGATAGCCCGTTTCGCCGCCCGCTCGGACGAGGTGCCCGAGCTGGGCCTCGACATGCCCGCGCTCGCGCGGGAGCTGGAGGGCCCCGTGGCCTCCTACACCGGCCTCTCGGTGAGCGAGCCGGTGCCGCCCGTGGAGGTGGTCAGCCGCGTGGCCTGGGCCGACGCCAACCTCGACACGCTCACGAGCCTGCTCGATCCCGTGGCCGAGCGCCTGCACGAGCGCTTCGCCTCGGCGGGGCCGTTCGCGGGGGCGCTGCGGCTCGGCGCCGGGGTGACCCTGGCCACCGAGGTCGGGCTCGTGACCGGATACATGTCCCAGCGCGTGCTCGGCCAGTACGAGCTGTCGCTCCTGGCGCCCGAGCAGCCCGCGCGCGTGCTGCTGGTGGCGCCCAACCTCGAGCGGGCGGCGGTGGAGCTCGAGGCCGATAAGGACAGCTTCCTGCGCTGGGTGTGCGTCCATGAGCTGGTGCACGCGTTCCAGTTTGGCGGGGTGCCGTGGCTTCGCGGCCATCTCGGCGAGCTGCTGCGCCGGCTGTTGGCCACTGCGGACGTTCGCATCGACAGCGGCGCGGCCGGTGGCCTGCCGTCGCTGCCCAACCCGGCGGAGCTGGTGGAGCGCTTCCGCGAGGGCGGCCTGGTCGCGCTCGTGCAGAGTCGCGAGCAGCGCGACCTGCTCGAGAGGATGCAGGCCAGCATGGCCGTGGTCGAGGGCCACGCGGAGCACGTGATGGACGCCCTGGCGCCCGAGCTGCTGCCCGCGCACGAAGGACTGCGCGAGGCGATGGACCGCCGTCGCACCCAGCGCTCGGCGCCCGAGCGCATCCTGCAGCGACTGCTGGGCATGGACCTCAAGCTGCGCCAGTACGAGCTGGGCAAGCGCTTCTGCGACGCGGTGGCCGCCGAGGCCGGCATCGAGCTCCTCAACCGGGTCTGGGCCTCGCCGGAGTCCCTGCCCACCGCGGCTGAGCTGGAGCGCCCACAGGACTGGATCGCCCGCACCGGCCGCGCCCCCGCTGCCGCCTAGACCCCCCCGTTTCCGCCGCCACGTGTGACTCCGCACAAGCGGGGGTTTACAAACGTGTGTTCGTTGGTATATAACTACTGACGTTAGATCTAATAAGATTAGGTCCAACACACTGATTAGCCCGAGAAGGAGAGGTCCCACAGAAATGGCAGAGCAAACCCCCACACAGAGGCGCGCAGCCGCCAAGAAGGCCGCCGCCACCCGCAGGCGCAACACGAACGCGCGCAGTGCTTCCGGCAAGAAGGCAGCCGCCACCCGTCGTCGCACCGCCAGCGCGCGCAGCGCCCGGTCGACCCGGACCGCCGCGAAGACCACCGCTCGCAACGCCACCCGCACCGCGGAGACCGGCGCCGAGGCAGGCGTCTTCACGGTCGAGTACGCCGCTCAGCAGGCTGAGCGCGCGGTCCTGATCCCCGTCGGTGCCGCTCTGGTCACCCGCGACAACGTCGTCGAGGCTGTCAAGCCGTACACCAGCCGCACGACCGCCGAGCGCGAGCTGACCAAGCTCCAGCGCCAGGTGCGCACTGACATCCGGCGCTTCGAGCGCCGGGGCACCACCGCCCGCAACCGTGTGCAGCGCGAGGTCAAGCGCACCCGCACGCGCGTGGAGCGTGAGCTG
Organism: Thermoleophilaceae bacterium; assembly: GCA_035646775.1. Taxonomy (GTDB): domain Bacteria; phylum Actinomycetota; class Thermoleophilia; order Solirubrobacterales; family Thermoleophilaceae; genus JAAYBF01. Next base: position 26,823 of record DASROS010000142.1, read on the forward strand.
CGCCAGCGCCGCAACCAGGCCACCCGCCTGGTCAAGCGCAACCGTCGCGAGGCCGAGCGCCAGGTGAAGTCCGTGCGCCGCGACGTGGAGCGCCAGGTGCGCACCGCCCAGGACCAGGTCGCAAGCCTGTCCTAGCGCCAAGCGCTTCTCCCCGTCCGGGCTTGGAGAGACCGGCAACGGGGCGAGACTGCCGACAGCAGCACCCGCGTCGGCAGTGTGCAGTATCTCTCCTCCCTCAGAGCAACAAGGGCTCCCTTCGGGGAGCCCTTGTTGTTGCAGGGGGGCGAGTTCCCGCTGTCTGCCACCATCTAAGGCGATGCCCACCGACGAGCAGATCACCAAGGCCCTTTCGCGCGTAATCGACCCCGAGCTGCGAAAGGACATCGTGGAGCTCGGGATGGTCCGCGCGATCGAGCGCGGCGAGGCCGGGCACGTGCACGTGCGCGTGTCGCTCACCACGCCGGGTTGCCCGATCCGCTCGCACTTCGAGCAGGCGGTGTCGGAGAACGTGGGCGGACTCGAGGGCGTGACCAGCGTGAGCACCGACTTCGATGTGCTCTCCGACTCCGAGAAGCAGACGCTCCAGCAGCGACTGGGTCGCGACTCGCTGCCCCAGGGCGCGCTCGCGCGCGTGAAGAACGTGATCTGCGTGGGCTCCGGCAAGGGCGGCGTGGGCAAGTCCACCGTGACCGCGAACCTGGCCGCCGCGCTGCAGGGCGAGGGCATGCAGGCCGCCGCAATGGACGCCGACGTCTGGGGCTACTCCATCCCGCGCATGCTGGGCGTGCACGGCCGCCCGTCGATCACCGCCGACCGCAAGATCATCCCGCTCGAGGCCGCCGGCGGCGTGAAGGCGATCTCGATCGAGTTCTTCCTCGAGCGCGAGGACCAGGCCATCACCTGGCGCGGGCCGATGCTGCACAAGGCCATCCGCCAGTTCCTGGAGGACGTGGACTGGGGCGAGCTGGACTACCTGCTGATCGACCTGCCGCCGGGAACAGGCGACGTGTCCATGACACTTGCTCAGCTGCTGCCCCAGGCGCGCTTCCTGCTCGTGACCACGCCCCAGCCGGCCGCCCAGAAGGTGGCCAAGCGCGCGGCCGAGAGCGCCCAGCGCTTCGACCTGGACCTGCTGGGCGTGGTGGAGAACATGTCGGGCTTCACCACCCCCTCCGGTGAGCGCTTCACGATCTTCGGCGAGGGCGGCGGCCAGCAGCTGGCCGACGAGCTGGACGTGCCCCTGCTCGGCAAGGTGCCGCTGCAGGAGGAGCTGCGCGTGAGCGCCGACGAGGGTCGCCCGCTGGTGATCGACGATCCGGACGCGCCGGCGGCGCAGGCGCTCCGCCACACCGCGCGGGGCATCATCGCCTGCACGCCGCAGGAGCTGGCGGTGATGCAGGAGCCCGAGGGCCCGCCGCTGCCGGGCGTGCCCGCCGTTACGGGCACCGCGCTACCTATGGCGCACTAGCCGTCTGCAAACCGTCGCCTGGCGCGCTCCGCGGGCTTCGCCCGCTCCGCCACGTCGGCCGACTCGCGTGCCAAGCACGCTTCGCGGCCTCCTTCCTTGCCAGGCTCGGTTTTCGCCGGCTAGGCCCCGGAGCCGTTCTTGTAGTAGGCGGCGTTGGTCTCGGTGTACTTCGTCCACTCCTCCGGGAGCTGGTCCTCGGCGAAGCAGGCGTCCACGGGGCAGGCCTCGACGCAGGCGTCGCAGTCGATGCACTCCTCCGGGTCGATGTAGAGCATCTCGACCTTGTCGTAGTCGGGCTCGTCCGGCGTGGGGTGGATGCAGTCGACCGGGCAGACTTCGACGCACGAGTTGTCCTTGGTGCCGATGCAGGGCTCTGCGATTACGTAAGCCATGAGCTGGTTCCTTGGAAGATCTCGAGTTCGGGGCCATCGCCCGGAGCAGGCCGAGCGAGCGCGGGATTCTACACTCGCACCCCATGACGGCCGCCGACGCGCTGAAGCTCCACAACCGCGGGATGGTCGCCTTCGACCTCGCCCTGGGCGCGGGAGCCCTGGCGGCGCCGGATGCCACCCTGCGCCTGCTCGGCCACGCCGAACCCTCGGACGATGCCCGTGAGCTGTTTCGCCGCTGCGGGCCGATCTGGCTCACCTTCGCCGCGGCCCACGCCGTGGCCGCCGCCCGCGGCCGGCCCGAGGACTGGTGGGCGCTGGCCTGGCTGAGGGGCACGGAGGTGCTCACGGACGTGGTCTGGTCGCGCTCGCCGGCCTTCCGGCACACCCGTACGCGGGTCGCCCTGGCCGGCGCCGGAGTGGGCAACCTGGCCATGGCCGCCGGCTTCGGCTGGCTCGCGGGAAGGCCGCGCAGCCGGCGGCGGCGGCGATGATCCTGCTCACCGGCGCCACCGGCACGGTCGGGTCGGCGCTCCTGCGCCGCCTGGTCTCCAGGGGGGAGCCCGTGCGCTGCCTGGTGCGCGAGCCCAAGCGCCTCGGCGCAGAGCGCGTGCGCGTGCAGATCGCCCTGGGGGACCTCGCCGACCCGGCCTCCTTCCGCAATGCGCTGCGCGGGGTCGACACCGTCGTGCACCTGGCCGCCTCCACGCGCGACCAGCAGCGAGGCTCGATCGAGGAGCTCAACGCCATGGCCACGCTGCGGCTGGTGCGCGCCGCGGAGCGGTCCAGCGCCCGAAGCTTCATGTTCTTCTCGGCCATCGGGGCGAGCCTGCAGTCGCCCACGCGCTTCTTTCGCTCCAAGGCACTCGCGCGGCAGGCGGTCGAGTCCGCCGACCTGAACACCACGGTGTTCTCGGCCTCGATCATCTACGCGCCCGGGGACCCGTGGATCAGGCTGCTCGAGCGCTTCTCCTATCTGCCGGCCATCCCCGTGGCCGGGTCGGGCCAGTCGGTGTTCCAGCCGATCTGGGCCGAGGACGCCGCCGATTGCGTGATGGCCGCGCTGGAACGCGGCGCAGACGCGGAGCGGCGGGACTTCGAGCTTGCCGGCCCGGAGTCGCTGTCCTACGACCAGATCGTGCGCACCGCGCTGCGTCCGCTCGGCCGCCGCCGGCGTCTGCTGCACACCCCGATGCCGCTGGTGCGGACGGCGCTGCGCGCGCTGGAGCGGGTGACCGGTGGCACGACCTTCGCCACGCCGGAAGAGGCCGAGCTCATGGAGGAGGCGATGCCCTCCAAGCGCGGCACCGCGGACGTCGAGTCCCTCGGGGTCAATCCGCTGCGGATGAGTGCGGTATTGGGAGCGCCGTAGCTCCTCCGCCGTAGGCCACCATCCGGTTGGCCGGCCGCACGAGCAGGTCGATCGGCGGCGAGGCGGGCGTCCACGGGGGTCTCCAGCCGCTCGGCCAGGCCGGGCACCGCGCCCGGTGCGCAGCGCTCCACGATCGCGCCCGCCACGCGCGCGCCGTCGCGGACCAGGTCGGGCTCCATGCTCCACACCATCTCGAAGGCAGTGCGGTTTACCGGTCGGCAGGAAGGAGCGTAAAGGCCGCTTCCCCGGTCAGGGGCTGGACGGCGCGGAAGTGGCGCTGGTCGAGTGTGGCGATACGGGTGGTCGAAATCCGCGCCGCGAGCGCAACGAGCGAGGCGTCGGTGAGGCCCAGCGAGGCGGGTGCGTACCGGCGAGCAACCCGCACCGACTCGTGGACCGCCCCCTCCCACCACTCGACCGCGTACGCGCCGGCCTCGAGGTCGCGCCAGAGCGCCTCGGCCGCCGCCGCCCCGCCAAAACGCTCACTGAGATGATCCATCTCAGCCACGGCCAGCGGAGTGGTCACGAGCTCCTCGCGCAGTCCGGCAATCCACGTTCGCACCGACTCGTGCTCATTGTCCACACGGTTCATGAAGGCAAGAACGACGGAGGTGTCGAGAACGATCACTGCTCCCCGAAGCGACTCTCCGCGAGATGACGGTCGGTCTCCACCCCCAGGTTCGGGGGCCCTTCGAAGACCCCGGCGGCGCTGGGCCGCGGTTGCCCGTCCCCCGCCGCGATGGCTAGTGCCTGCCGGATGAGCGCGGCCTTGGTCACACCTTCCGTAGCCGCCCGGCGTGCCAGCGCCCGATCGATCTCCGGGTCTATGTAAAGGCTCGTCTTCTTCACGCGCATGCACTATACCACCCACCCTACGCTCGATACCAGGTGGATTGTGGGCTACCGGCGGCTGACGGTGAGGCGGGCGGTGTCCGTCGAGGTCTGGTTGTCGACCTTCGCCGTGAGCCGCAGCTTGAAGCGGCCGGTCGCCCTGAGGCGGCGCAGGGTGATGCTGTTGCGACCCTTTCGCGCTCTGGCGCTTGCCTTGGCGATCACCTTCCGGCCCTTCAGTGCCTGCACCGTGACGCTCGAGGCTCGCGTGGCCACGTAACGAAGCCGCAGCGAGCGCCCGCGCTTCGCCTTGTACCGGTTGCGGCCGAACGCGACTTCGAGCAGAGCAGGATCCTGTACGCCAAGGCCCAGCGGCCCCGGGGGGCCGGCTGGACCAGGGACTCCCGGGCCGGAGGGGCCGGGCGGGTCCGGCGGAGCCACGTCGGGGGCAATCCGGCCGATCTTGTTCCCGTTGGCCTCGGTGAACCAGAGCGCCCCGTCGGGCCCCGCCGCGATCCCCTCCGGAAAGCTGGAGGCGGTCGGGACCGCGAACTCCGTGACCGCGCCGCCGGTGGTGATCCGGCCGATCTTGTTCGCGCTCAACTCGGTGAACCAGAGCGCCCCGTCGGGCCCGGCCGCGATCCCGCTCGGGCCGCTGGAGGCGGTGGGGACCGCGAACTCCGTGACCGTCGAAGCCGACGCCGCCGGGGCGCCAACCCCGAGCAACCCGACCGCAAGCGCCACGGCCGCCACGCGCTTCCCTGCCCTCCTTGCACCACCCTAGACCCTTTCCAGAGATCCCGCGAATCCCTCTCCGAAACGACGAGGGCCCCGCCGAAGCGGGGCCCTGGAAGGCAGTCCCTTCACCAAGCCGGGGGCGAAGCCCCGGCGCGGAGAGGGGGATGCAAAGGGGGCGTGTCGCCCCCTTTGACTTGTCTCACATCATTCCGCCCATGTCGGGCATTCCGCCGCCCGGCATTCCGCCGCCGTCCTTGTCCTCGATCTCGGCGACGATCGCCTCGGTCGTGAGGATGTTCTTCGCGATCGAGGCTGCGTTCTGCAGCGCCGAGCGCGTGACCATCGCCGGGTCGATCACGCCGGCCGCGACGAGATCGACGATCTCGCCCGTGTCGGCGTTCAGCCCCATGCCCTTCTTCGCCTTGCGGACGTCGTTCACGACGACCGAGCCCTCCAGGCCCGAGTTGTGCGCCAGCTGGCGGACGGGCTCTTCCAGGGCGCGGAGGATGATCCGGGCACCGGTCTGCTCGTCACCGTCGAGGCTCTCGGGCTTCACGGCCTCCGAAGCACGCAGGAGCGCCACCCCGCCGCCCGCCACGATGCCCTCCTCGAGGGCCGCCCGGGTGGCCTGCAGCGCGTCCTCGACGCGGTGCTTCTTCTCCTTCATCTCCGTCTCGGTGGCGGCGCCGACCTTCACCACCGCAACACCGCCGGCCAGCTTGGCCAGCCGCTCCTGCAGCTTCTCGCGATCGAAGTCGGAGTCGGTGTTCTCGACCTCGTTCTTGATCTGCTGGATGCGGCCCTTGATCGCCTCGGTGTCGCCGGAGCCATCCACGATCGTGGTGGTGTCCTTGGCCACGACAACGCGGCGGGCGTGGCCGAGCTGAGAGAGCTGGGTGTTCTCGAGCTTGAGGCCCATCTCCTCGGTAATCACCTCGCCGCCGGTGAGGATCGCGATGTCCTCGAGCATCCGCTTGCGGCGGTCGCCGAAGCCGGGGGCCTTGACCGCGACGCCCGTGAAGGTGCCGCGGAGCTTGTTGACCACGAGGGTCGCGAGGGCCTCGCCCTCCACGTCCTCGGCCACGATCAGGATCGGCTTGCCGGCCTGGATGACCTGCTCCAGCACGGGCAGCACGTCGCGGACGGAACCGATCTTCTGGTTGGCGATGAGGATGTAGGGGTCCTCGAGGGTCGCCTCCATGCGGTCCTGGTCGGTGACCATGTAGGGCGAGATGTAGCCCTTGTCGAACTGCATGCCTTCGGTGAACTCGAGGTCCATACCGAAGGTCTGGCCCTCCTCGACGTTCACCACGCCGTCCTTGCCGACCTTGTCGATGGCGTCGGCGATCACGTCGCCGATCTCGTCGTCGGCGGCCGAGATGGCGGCCACGCGGGCGATCTGATCCTTGCCCGAGATCTCGTTGGCCTGCTTGCCGATGGCCTCGACCACCTGGTCGACGGCCTTCTCGATGCCCCGGCGCAGCTCGAGCGGGTTCGCGCCGGCGGCCACGTTCTGCAGGCCGCTACGCACGATCGCCTGGGCCAGCAGGGTCGCGGTTGTGGTGCCGTCGCCGGCCACGTCGTTGGTCGCGGTCGCGACCTCGCGGACCAGCTGGGCGCCCTGGTTCTGGAAGACGTCCTCGACCTCGATCTCACGAGCGATCGTGACGCCGTCGTTGGTGATGGTGGGGGCGCCGAACTTCTTGTCGAGCACCACGTAGCGGCCCTTGGGACCGAGCGTGACCTTGACCGCGTTGGCCACTGCGTCTACGCCCTCTTGAAGCGCGGTGCGCGCCTCCTGGGCGTACTTGAGCTCTTTGTGAGCCATGTTCTCCAGTCTCCTTACTTCTTCGCGACTTTGGCCAGGATGTCCTGAGACTCCCGCAGGACGATCAGCTCCTCGCCATCGACATTGATTTCGGTGCCGCCGTACTTGGAGTAGAGGACCTCGTCGCCCTCGGCCACGTCGAGCGGTGTTCGCTTGCCGGTGTCCTCGTTGATCTTGCCGTCGCCAATGGCGAGGACCTTGCCGCGCTGCGGCTTCTCCTTGGCAGTGTCGGGCAGGACGATGCCGCTTGCGGTCGTCTCGTCCTCCTCGATCGCCTGAACGATCAATCGATCGCCCAAAGGCTTGAGCTTCATGCGGGAACCTCCGTCTGTGACTGAAGTTTCAGTATTCCCTTGGCACTCTAACAAGGAGAGTGCCAAACGTCTGAGTCGCGCTGGCGCTAGTTCTGCGCCGGGCCCGGCTGCATCCGCTCGCTTAGTGGCTGCGGCCGGTCGGAGATCTGCGAGAAGCGCACGACGGTGACCAGGTCCTCCTGCTCGACCTTGCGGCCGTAGATCTGCTCGAGGAAGTGCACCGTCTCGTCCAGGCGGCGGAACTCCGGGTTGTCGTGCTCGATGTCGCGGGGGGACAGCTCGGAGACCTTCTTGACCTCCACGCCGTCGATCACGGCCTCGAAGATGCGCTCGCGGGGCGAGTGCTGGAACCCCACGGTCACCAGGACGACCTCGCCCTTGCGGTACTTCTTGTGCTTGTCGCCGAGCCGGATCGTGGCCGTCTTGCGGCCGCGCTTGAGCTGGTCGATGAAGATCGGCGAGTAGAAGTTCAGGACGAACACGGGAGCGCCGGGAGTCTACGGTTCGTTCCGGCCCAGCGCCTTGGCGGCTATCTCCCGCTCGCCCCTGAACGAGAGGGTCTCCACGGCCTCGGGCAGTGGGACCCATGCGGCCGACTCAACCTCGTCGTCGTGGTCGGCCACGCTGCCCTCCAGATAGCGGAAGCGGAAGAACGTGACGGTCTTCAGCACCCGCTCGCCGCCGAGCGTGTACCAGTAGCGCACGTCGCCCAGGCGCTCCACCGGCTCGGCCACCAGGCCGGACTCCTCGCGCACCTCGCGGGTGGCCGCCTGCTCCAGCGTCTCGCCCTTCTCCGGATGGCCCTTGGGCAGAGACAGCACGCCGCGTCTTGGGCTCACCACGGCCACCTCGGGCTCCCCGCCGCCGTCGGCGCGCAGTACCACGCCGCCGGCCGAGAACTCGCGCTTCACTCGCCGCCGCCCTCCACGAGCGCCACGAACCTCACGGGAGCGATGGCCTCGGTCTCGCCGTCGCGCATCCGTATGAGCCGCTCCCCCTTGCCGCGGTCGACCGGGCACACCAGCGGCGCGCCCGGGGCCAGCTGGTCCGCGAGCGCCGGCGGCGGGCCGTGCTCGGCAGCGGCGGTCACGAGGATGCCGTCGAAGGGGGCGCGGTCGGGCATGCCCAGCGATCCGTCACCGGTGCGCACCTCGACGTTGCGGTAGCCCAGGTCGGCGAGCACGGCCGCGGCGCGCTCCGAAAGGCCCTCCCGGCGCTCGACCGTCACCACGTGCGAGCAGCACCGCGACAGCACCGCAGCGCCGTAGCCGGAGCCCGTGCCCACCTCCAGCACGCGCTCCACGCCCTCCAGCTCCAGCGCGGCGGCCATGCGCGCCACGATCCACGGCTGGGAGATCGTCTGGCCCTCGCCGATCGGCAGGGCGCCGTCGCGGTATGCCCGGCGCCGCTGATTCACGGGCACGAACCGCTCCCGCGGCACGAGCTCCATCGCCGCGAGCACGCGCTCGTCCTCGATCCCCCGCCGGCGCAGCTGGCGCTGGACCATCCGCCGCCGCGGCAGCGCGTACGGGTCGTCCTCAGTGGATGAAGGCACGGAGCCGTTCGGGCTCATGGACGGTCACCTTCCCGCGGCCCAGAGCAACCACACCCTCTCGCTCCAGCGTGGCCAGGAAGCGGCTGGCGCTCTCGCGCGAGGTGCCCGCCAGGTTGGCGATCTCGGCCTGCGTGGCCCGCACCAGCACCTCCCGGTCGCCGGCGCCCTCGCCCTGGCGGGCGCTCACCTGATCGAGCAGTGTGCTGGCCACGCGGCCGGCCACGGTATGGAAGGACTGAGATATCAGCCGCTCGTTCACGCGCCGCACCCGGTCGGCGAGCGCGGCGAGCATCTTCAGGGCGATGTCGGGGTTCGAGCGGATCACCCGCTGCATGTCGCCGCTGAGCAGCGCCACCAGCGAGGTGGGCTCCAACGCCTCGGCGGTGGCCGAGCGGGTCTCGCCGCTGAACAGGGCAAGCTCGCCGAACATGTCGCCGTGGCGCAGTTCGGCCAGCGCCAGCCGGCGGCCGTCCATGTGCTCGCGGTGGATGCTCACCGAGCCGGAGCGCACCACGTAGAGGGTGCTGCCGGTGTCGCCCTCGCGGAAGATCACCTCGCCGCGCTCGAACGAACGCGGCACGGCCACCTGTGCCACCTGGATGAGCTCGCGCTCCTCCAGCTCGGAGAAGACCTCGAGGCTCTGGAGGAGGGCGGCCGTCTCCCCGCCGCCTTGCATGGCGCGGATGATACGGCCGAACGGTCAGGCTCCGCCGCCGCCTACGTCGGCCCCCGCCGGCTGCAGCTCGTCGTTGGGGAAGGCGCCGCACGGCTGGTGCGCGCCGCGGGCGGCGCCCCCGCGGCCGAAGACCTCCCCGGCGCCGCGCAGCAGCGAGCACGTGACCCGCTCTCC
>DASROS010000143.1:0-11224 GCA_035646775.1 Thermoleophilaceae bacterium
GTCCAGCCCGACACCGAGACGCGGCCACCGCGCACGTCCACCGCCACGGCCACACGCTCGCCCCACTCCTCCAGGGCCGCGACGAGCAGGTCGGGGTCGGTGATGGCGGCCGTGCCCACGAGCACGCGCTGCGCCCCCGCACCCAGGGCGGCACTGATCGACTCCGTCGATCGCAGCCCTCCGCCGAACTGCACCGGCACCCCCAGCTCGCCGGCGATCCGCTCCAGGTGCTCCAGGTTCGCCGGCGCTCCCTTGCGGGCACCGTCGAGATCCACGACGTGCAGCCAGCGAGCCCCGGCATCCACGAAGGAGCGCGCGGCCTCCAGCGGCTCGTCGGCATAGACGGTCTCGTCCTCGAACCTCCCCTGGCGCAGGCGCACCGCCCGGCCGTCGCGGATGTCCACCGCGGGCAGGAGGATCATGCGGCCACGCGGGCGCACAGCGCCGCGAAGTTCCCGAGCAAGCGCAGGCCGTCAGGCCCGGACTTCTCCGGGTGGAACTGCGTGCCGTACACCGGCGGCCGCGCCACCACGCTCACGAACTCGCCCCCGTAGGAGGCCGTGCCGGCGACGTCGTGCTCGTGCGCAGGACGGGCCACGAACGAGTGCACGTGGTAGAAGGCGCACGGGTCGGGCATATCCGCGGCAAGGTCCGAGCCGCCATTGCGCCAGGACACCGGATTCCACCCGATGTGCGGCACCTTCAGCCCGGGCGCGTCCAGGCGCTCCACGGTCCCCTCGAGCAGCCCGATGCCCTCGGCGCCGCCCAGCTCGGTGGTGCTCTCAAACAGCAGCTGCATGCCCAGGCACAGGCCGAGCAGTGGCACGCCCGCCTCGCGGCGCTCGTGCAGCAGCGGCCCCAGCTCCAGCTCCTGGACGCGCTCCATCGCCCTGGGGAACGCGCCCACTCCGGGCAGCACCACGCCGTCGGCCTCGCAGACGCGATCGTGGTCGGAGGTGATCTGCGCCCGCACGCCCACGTGCTCGAACGCCTTCTCGACCGAGCGCAGGTTGCCCATGCCGTAGTCCAGGATCGCGACGGTCGTCACAGGAGGCCCTTCGTGGACGGCACGCCAGTCTCGTCGGGATCGATCGACACAGCCTGGCGCAGCGCGCGGGCGAACGCCTTGAACGCCGCCTCGACCATGTGATGGGTGTTGGCGCCGCGCTCGACTGCCACGTGCACCGTGAGCTTGGCCGTGTTGGCCACCGCGCGCAGGAACTCCTCCAGCAGGTCGGAGTCGAAGCCGGCGACCGCCTCGGCGGGCAGCGGCACGCCCTCCAGCGATGCGTAGGGGCGTCCGGACACGTCCAGCGTGCAGGAGGCACGGGCTTCGTCCATCGGCACCACGGCGTGGCCGTAGCGGCGGATGCCGGCGCGGTCCCCGAGCGCCTCGTCCAGCGCGCGTCCCAGCGCGATGCCGGTGTCCTCCACGGTGTGGTGCGGGCCCGTCTGCAGGTCGCCTTCCACCGCCACGTCGAGGTCCAGGCAGGCGTGGCGTGCCAGCGCGTCGAGCAGGTGGTCGAAGAACCCCACGCCGGTGGAGCGCTCGCCCGAGCCGTCACCGTCGAGGTCCAGCGACAGGCGGATGTCGGTCTCGGACGTGGTGCGTGTGACTTCTGCGCTGCGGGTCACGCGCGGCGCTCCATCGACTCGGCGTGGACGGGGAAGCCCTCGGCCCGGGCCAGTGCGGCGCCGGGCGGGGCCAGGCGCGCGGCGGCGCCCTCGGGCAAGGATACGCGCGCCATCCGGCGCCGGAACGTGGATGCCGAGAGGGCAGACTGGAAGCGCGCGGCGCCCCCCGTGGGCAGCACGTGGTTGGAGCCCGCCACGTAGTCCCCGAAGGCGGTGGCGGCTGCGTTGCCCACGAACACGCATCCCGCACGGGTCACGCGGTCAGCCAGCGCACTCGCCTCTCCCCCGACCAGCTCGAGGTGCTCGGGCGCGAAGTCCTCGGCGAGGCGAAGCGCCTCGTGCACGTTCGCCGCACTCAGCACCATGAGCTCGGCGTCCGGCGGCACGCTGGACCGGGCCGGGGCCATCCCCTCCACGTTGGCCACCACCTGCTCGAGCAGGTGCGGGTGGTCCGAGATCACCGCCAGGAGACTGTCCTTGCCGTGTTCGGCCTGGGCCAGCAGGTCCAGCGCGATCAGCTCCGGGTCGGCGCCGATGCTGGCCACCACCACGAGCTCGCTGGGCCCGGCGATCCCGTCTATGCCCACCTGCCCCACCACCTGCCGCTTGGCCTCCTGCACGTACGCGTTGCCCGGTCCGGCGATCACGTCCACAGCCGGCACGGACTCGGTGCCGTAGGCCAGGGCGGCGATCGCCTGCGCGCCGCCCATCCGGTACACCTCGTTCACCCCGCAGAGCGCGCATGCGGCCAGGATCACGGGATGCGCCTCGCCCCGGGGGCCGGGAGGCGCGCACGCCGCGACCTCCCCCACCCCCGCGGCGGCGGCGGTGACAGCGCACATGACCAGCGTGGACGGATAGGGGGAGCGACCGCCCGGCACGTATACGCCGGCGCGCGCCACCGGCACCTCCGCCACGTCCACCCGCTGCCCCTCCGGGAGCTCGACGGAGACGGCCCCGCGCAGCTGTGCGTCCACCACCGTCCGGACGTTTCGGACTGCGGTGCGCAGCCCGTCGAGCACGGCGGGCTCGAGGAAGGAGACCGCCGCCTCGATCTCGGCCGGCGGCACCCGCAGCTGGTCCGGGCGCAGCTCGGCGCGGTCGAAGCGCTCGGTGAGGCGCAGCACGGCGGCGTCGCCGCCCGTCCGGACCTCCTCCACGATCGCCCGGACGGGCTCCGCGAGATCGGCGCCGCCCCGGGCCACCTGCCGCTCACGCACGATCCTCACTCTCGGCCTCCCCGGATCCGCTCCACCAGCGCGTCGATGCGGTCGGCCTTGAGCTTGTGCGCCACCGGGTTCGCGATCAGGCGCGCGGTGCAGGTCACGATCTCCTCCACCACCTCCAGGCCGTTCTCGGACAGAGTCCGACCGGTGGCGGTCAGGTCCACGATGCCGTCCACCAGTCCCGTGAGCGGCGCCAACTCCACCGACCCCTTCACGGCCACGATCTCCGCCTGGCGGCCGGTCTCGGCGAAGTGCCGCTCGGCGATGCGCGGGTACTTGGTGCCCACGCGCACCCGGCCGAGGCGGCGCTGGGCCTCGCCGAGGGCGTCGTCGCCGCTGCGGGCGGCCACCACCATCTCGCACCGCCCGTAGCCCAGGTCCAGGAGCTCGTACACGTCGCGCTCGGGCGCCTCCAGCAGCACGTCCTTGCCGGTGATGCCGATGTCGGCGGCGCCGTGCTCCACGTAGGTGGGCACGTCGCTGGGCCGCATGGTCACGATCCCCGCGTCCTCGAAGAGCAGCTTGCGATCGTTGGAGCGCACCTCGGCGGTGTCCACCCCGAGCCGGTCGAGCAGGTCCAGCGTGTCGCCGAACAGGGCGCCGCGCGGGACGGCCACTGTGAGTCGGGCTTCTCTCATTGCAGCCGCTCCTCTGCGGCCTGCGCGATGTGTACGCGCTGAACGTCGAGCGCCACGCCGCACGCGGGGCGCGGATCGCCGAAGCGACCGATCAGGTCGTCGTAGCGCCCGCCGCCGCCGAGGGCGAAACCCACGGCCGGGTCATACACCTCGTAGACCGCGCCCGTGTAGTACGACAGCTCGAGCACCAGGCCCAGGTCCAGGATCACCCGGTCGGCCATGCCGCGCTCGGACAGGGCCTGGATCAGCGCGCGCAAGCCGTCGAGCGCCTCGCGCGCCAGGCCGCTGCCCAGCGGGCCGTCGGCGCTCTCCAGCACCTCCGCTCCGCCGCGCAGCTCGGGCACGCGCACGAGCAGGTCGCGGGCGCCGGGCTCGAGGCCCAGCTCCTCCACGCGGCGCCCCAGCGTCACGAGGTCCCGCTGTGACAGGCAGTCCAGCAGGGGTCCGCGGCGCTCCTCGGGCACGTCCAGGCCGTCGAGCAGGGTGCGGTACAGCGCGCCGTCGCCGAGGCCCACGCGGTGGCGCGCCAGGCCGGCCTCGTCCAGCGCGGTGAGCGTGAGCGCGATCACCTCCGCCTCGGCCTCGGCCCCCTCGGCGCCGATCAGCTCCAGTCCGTTCTGCAGGAACTCGCGCTGCTGGCCGGAGCCGTGCGCCACCGCACGGTAGGCGTGGCCGGAGTAGGACAGGCGCAGCGGCCCCTCCACGCCGCGGAAGCGGGTGGCCACCAGCCGCGCGATCGGGATCGTCATGTCCGACCGCAGTGCCAGCACCTGGCCCTGCTCGTCGAACATGCGGTAGCCGGCCCCGGCGGCGTTGGCGTCGCCGGTGCGCAGCACCTCCTCGTACTCCAGGGCGGGGGTGAGCACCTCGCCGTAGCCGGCGCGCTCGAACGCGCCGCCAAGGGCGGCCGTGATGGCGCGCAGCTCGCGCATCTCGTCCGGCAGCACGTCGCGCGTGCCCGCTGGGATCGGGTGGATCACAGGCCTATCCTCGCGGTTCCGTCATCCGGGAGAAGCGGAGGAGCGCAGGTCGATCGTCGATCGACCGAGCACCGGACGCAGAACTAGACGGCGACGGGCTCTGTGGCGACCCGCTCGATGCGGGCGCCGAGACCGCGCAGACGCTCGTCGATGCGCTCGTAGCCGCGGTCGATCTGGCGCACGTTGCCGATCTCCGAGCGGCCCTCCGCGCACAGCGCCGCGATGAGCAGCGCCATGCCGGCCCGGATGTCCGGGCTCTCCATGCGCTCGCCGTGAAGCCGGCTCGGTCCGCTCACGACCGCGCGGTGCGGGTCGCAGAGCAGGATCCGAGCGCCCATGGAGACGAGCTTGTCTACGAAGAACAGGCGGTTCTCGAACATCTTCTCGAAGATCAGGACCATCCCGTCGGCCTGGGTGGCCATCGCCAGCGCGATGCTGGTGAGGTCGGCGGGGAAGGCGGGCCATGGTCCGTCCTCGATCTTGGAGATGGCGTCGCCCTCGTCGTCCTTGACCCGCAGCTCCTGGTTGGGCGGCACCACCACGTCGTTGCCCTCGTACTCGATCCGGCAGCCCAGCCGCTCGAACGCGAGGCCGGTCATGCGCAGGTCGGAGGGCACCACGTCCTTGATCCGCAGCTCGCCGCCGGTGCAGGCGGCCAGTGCGATGAAGCTCGCGATCTCGATGTAGTCCGGGCCGATGGTGTGGTCGGCGCCGCCGAGGCTCCCGGCGCCGTGCACAACGAGCACGTTGGAGCCGATGCCCTCGATGCGGGCGCCCATCTGCAGCAGCAGCCGCGCCAGGTCCTGCACGTGGGGCTCGGAGGCGGCGTTGTGGATCACGCTCGAACCGGGCGTGAGCGCCGCGGCCATGAGCGCGTTCTCGGTGGCCATCACCGACGGCTCGTCCATGAAGAAGTCACAGGCGCGCAGGCCGTCCGGCGCGGTGATGGTGTAGGAGCGTGTGGCCTCGACGCTGGCGCCGAGGGCGCGGAAGGCGTCGAGGTGGGGATCCAGCCGGCGGCGGCCGATCACGTCGCCGCCGGGAGGCGGCATGTCCGCGCGGCCGAAGCGGGCGAGCAGGGGGCCGGCCAGCAGAAACGAGGCGCGGATGCGCTCGGACAGGTCGGGATCGAGCTCGGTCTGTTTGACGTCGGCGGTGCAGATCGCTACCGAGTCGTCGTCGCGCCGGTCCACCGTGGCGCCCAGGCCGCGGAGCAGGTCCAGCATGGCCTGCACGTCGCGGATCCGCGGCACGTTGCGCAGCACCACCTCCTCCTCGGTGAGGAGCGTGGCGGCGAGGATCGGCAGGGCGGCGTTCTTGTTGCCGGCAGGCAGGAGCGTGCCGGAGAGCGGTTGCCCGCCTTCTATGACGAAGTTCTCCATCGTGCGTGAAGGGGCCGAGGTCGGGGCGTCCAGCGGCTCGGGGAGGGTAGCGAAGGCCATGTCCTGCGGGACTTCGCCCAGCCCCGGCGATACCCTGCCCGGCGTGGCCACCCCCACGCGAGACGAAGCCTGGCAGCTGTTCTGCGAGTGGACGGAGTCCGACTCCCTGCGCAAGCACGTGCTGGGCGTGGAGGGCGGAATGCGGGCCTACGCCCGCCGCTACGACGAGGACGAGGAGCTGTGGGCGGTCACCGGGCTCCTCCACGACCTCGACTACGAGAGGCACCCGGACCTCGACACCGGCCATCCCAGGATCGCGCTCGCGCTGTTCGAGGAGAAGGGCTACCCCCAGGAGCTGATCGACGCGGTGGCCGGCCACGCAGAGAGGCTCGGCGTGCCGCGCGAGACGCGTATGGCCAAGGCGCTCTACGCCGTGGACGAGCTGTCGGGGTTCATCGCGGCCTGCGCCCTGGTGCGCCCGACCGGGATCGAGGGCATGACGCCCAAGTCCGTCAAGAAGAAGCTGAAGGCGCCGAGCTTCGCCGCCGCCGTGGATCGCGAGGAGGTGCGCCGCGGGGCCGAGGACCTCGGCGAGGACTTCGACGAGCATCTGCGGATCGTCATTGCCGCGATGGAAGAGCGCGCCGGGGAACTGGGGCTCGGGGCCCGCGCGCCTGATTGACGCCGCCTTCTCAGTCGGAGATCATCGGGCCAGCGCCACCACGATGCTGAACCCTCTCACCCACCGCAAGATCCTCAAGAAGGGCCTGCCGGGAACGGCCAATGTCGTGACCAGGGGCGTCTACAGCCCCAACGCGTCGAGCTTCAACCTGGCCATGACGCTGCAGGTGTACGTCGAGGGCATCACCCCCTACGAGGTGGAAGACAATTGGATGGTCAAGGCCAAGGACACCGTGGCGCTCGGCGGCACGATTCCCGTGAGGGTGGACCCGGACGACCATCAAAGGGTCGCCATCGACTGGGACGGCGTGCGCAGCGGACACGAGCAGACGGAGACCGCCCGGCGGCAGGCTCTGGCGGCGAGCGGTCCCGCCGGCCCCCAGGCGGCCGGCCTGGCCGGCAGCCCCGAGGTGATGCGACAGGTCGAGCAGGCGCTGGGCCAGGCGGGCTTGCAGCGGCAGCAGGCCGCGTCCGCGGGGTCCGGCAGCTCCGCCGCCGACGACCCGGTGGGCCAGCTCGAGCGCCTGGCCGCCCTGCGGACCAGCGGCGTCCTCACCGAGGAGGAGTTTCAGGAGCAGAAGCGCCGGATTCTTGGATAGGGGCGCTCCGCTGTAGATTCGCGCGCAGATTGGGCTCCAGCCCGCGCCTGACCTCGTCCGGGAGCGGCACCTTGCCGCTGCCGTCGGTGGCCACGAACACGTGACGTAGCTCGGCCTCGGCAAGGGTCTCGCCGTCGCGGGCGATGCGCAGCTCGGTGGTCATGCCGGTGGTGCCGAGCCGCGTGGTCTGCGCCTCTATCGCCACCTCGTCGTCGAACCGCGCCGGAGAGAGGAAGCGCAGCCGGGCCTCGGCCACGACCATGTCGGTGCCCGCGGTGACCATGCCCTGGTAGCCCCCGCCCACCGTCTGGCGCCAGAGCTCGGTCATCGCCTCGTCCAGGTAGGTCATGTAGTGCGCGTTGAACACGACCCCCTGAAGGTCGCATTCCGCATAGCGCACGCGGAGCCGGTGCACGAACGGCTGTGCCACGGGGCCAGCGTAGAGGAGGAGCGCAGCCTGATCGATAGGGGAGGAGCGAGCACCGCACCCGAGGTCTCAGGCGAGCACCGCACTTTGGGTCTCTGGCCCGACTGCCATCATGCGGCCCCTCCGGCCGAGACTTTCGGCGCCCTCCGCGGTTGAGACTCACGGGTTCCCGGCCGCCCGCTCCATGTCATCGACCCGCCCTCACAGCCCCCGCCGCGCGCTGGCCGTGCTCACCCTGCTGACGGCGCTGCTCGCGCTGCCTGGCACCGCCCTTGCCGACAGCCGCGCGGAGGTGTCGATCATGGACGACCAGCTGCTGCTGAACGCCACCTCCCAGGAGCGGGTGGACCGTGAGATGCAGACGTTCGTGAACCTCGGCGTAGACCGCCTGCGCGTGTCGGCGTTCTGGAACCAGATCGCCCCGGCCGCGGGCGCCCGCACCCGCCCGGTGGGCTTCAATGCGGCCGATCCGGCCGACCCGCGGTACAACTTCACCGCGCTGGACCGCGTCGTGGGCTCCGCCTCGCGTCACGGGCTGCGCGTGATGGTGTCGATCTCCACCCCGCTCCCGGTGTGGGCCAGCGCCGAACCGGGTCGCAACAACCCCGTCTGGAGGCCCAGGCCGGCCGACTTCGCCGACTTCAGCGAGGCGGTGGTGCGCCGTTACGCCTCGCTCGTGGACCACTGGGGCATCGCCAACGAGCCCAATCAGGGCGTCTGGCTGCAGCCGCAGAGCGACCGCCGCGGCGTGGTCTCGCCCCATCTGTACCGCGGCCTGGTGCTGGCCGCGTATCCCCGCATCAAGGGGATCGACCCCGATTCCACGGCCCTCGTGGGGGAGCTGGCTGCCAGCGGCCGCGACGGGCGCGGCGCCAAGGTGAGCATGCGCCCGCTGCGCTTCCTGCTCGCGATGGGCTGCCGCGACAGCCGCTTCCGGCGGATACGGGGCGGGCGCTGCAAGGGCTTCAGGCCGGTTCCGCTCGACGCCCTCGGACATCACCCCTACCAGCTGCTCCTCGCGCCCGAGCGGCACTCGCGCAACCGCTTCGACGCCGCCATCAACGACGGTCGGCGGCTCACCAGCTACCTGGACCGGCTGATTCGCAGAGGGGCCCTGCGGCCTTCGCGCCGGCGACCCAACATCTTCTACACCGAGTTCGGATACCAGACCAACCCGCCCGACCCATTCGCGGGCGTGTCGCTGTCGACCCAGCGCAGCTACCTCCAGCAGGCCGCGTTCATCGCCTACCGCACGCCTCGAGTGAGGGGGCTGAACCAGTTCCGCCTCACCGACGGCGGCCTGGCCGGCTCCGGCGCCCGCCGTTTCGAGGAGTTCCAATCGGGCCTTAAGTTCCGCGACGGGCGGCGAAAGCCCGCCTACGCGGTCTTTCCGCACCCGTTCGTGATCAAGGGCGACCGCTTCTTCGGCCAGGTACGCCGGGGCGGCGCCCATCGCGTGCGCGTGGAGCGCCGTCCGCGCCGTGGCGCGCAGTTCCGCATGGTGGCCCAGGTGCTCACCAACCGCGGCGGCTACTTCAGCTTCCGCCTCCGCGGTCGCCGCGCGGGCGACTACCGCTACCGCTACGACGCCCCCGCCGGCACCTCCGGAATCGTGCGCGTCCGGCGCTGACAGCCCGTATCCTGCAACTCATCTTGCAGAAACGGGCCCCTTCCGTCCGCGGGCGGGCCTACTGTGGCGAACAAGTGTTCCCGCGCCTTCGACATCGCATCGGTACGGCAGCCCTCGACCGTCTGGACGTGCTGATCGAGCTGTCCACCCTCGGGGAGTACGGCCTGGACGAAGACGGGCGGCCGCTGGCGCTGGCCGGCGCAGCCCGGGAGCGTCCGGCCCAGCGGGAGCACGTCGAGGTCGCGACAACGCCACTGGCCCGTCCTCCGCGCCTTCGCGACGTCTGCCCGCTCGGCGGCCGGCCTAGCCGCCGGCGCTGCGACGCGCCAGCTGCTCCCTGAGCCACTCGATCGGCTCGGCATCCTTGCCCTCGCTGGAGCCGTCCAGCTCCACGAAGCGCAGCAACAGCTCCCGGTCGGGCACGCGCTCCAGCACCCGCCGAAACCGCTCGTCGTCGAACTCGCCGGTGTGCCGCATGTGCCGCCAGACCGCGTAGGGGGCGTCGTGCAGCTCGATGGTCGCCAGGAGGCGCTCGTCGTCGGTATAGCCCTCCGCGAAGCGTCGTGCGCGCGTGGCATGGTGGTTGTCGCCCCGCTTCGGTAGCCACGGCACCACCCGCCACTTCAGCGAGTCGTGAACCAGCGAGATGAACCGGAGCTCGCGCCGGCGAGGATCGCGCTCGCCCCAGTGCTCGATGACGCGTAGGAGGTTGGCCACGTGCAGTCCCACGCGCCCTTCGGGATGCCCCTCACGGGGCCGTCCCCAGGCCAGGCCTTTCACCATCACCGGGTCTTTGGCCAGCCGGCGCTCGGACTCGTCCTCGGCGTAGAAGCCGGGAACCAGCTCGTCGGCGCTCGCCCGCGCGCTCACAGGCGCGCTGTCACGTCACGTGCTCGGAGGCCCAGCCCTGGCCGGACCGGGCCATCACGACCCGGACGCGGCGGTCGCCGTCCACCGCCTCGAAGTGCGCGCGGTCCTTGTCCGCGCCCGGCCGGTCATCGACGAGCACCAGCTCGATCCGGTCGAAGTCCACGCCGGGATGCTCGCGCGCAAGCGCCTCACGCACCACGCGCTCCATCACGTCGCGGTCCCAGCCGCGGTCGGCGGCGCGGGCCTGCTCGAGCGCCTTGTCCGCCTCGTGCAGGTGCTCGGCGTAATTCGGCGCACGCCTGCGGTCACGCCGCCGCGCGCCGAGTATCCCGCCTATGAAGAGCAGCGCGACGGCCGCCCCGACGGCAATGAGAACAATGGCCAGAGTGGACACGCGACCCAGGGTATAGGCCACAAGGGCCCACAGGTAGGTCGCTTCCGAAGGCCTGCTCCCAGAACGCGAAAGGGCCGCCCCGCGGGGCGGCCCTGAACGCAAAGAACCGGCGGCGACCTACTCTCCCAGGCCCTTTCAGGCCAAGTACCATCGGCGCAAAGAGGCTTAACTGCTCTGTTCGGAATGGGAAGAGGTGTTTCCCTCTCGCTAATGCCACCGAGAAACTGCGAGACCGAGGCCCAACGCCGGGCCTTCAAAACCGCACAGTTGACCTGAAATGGACGCCTGGAAGGCGGCCTACTCCATCAGATCTGCGGCCGGAGGCCGCAGGGGGCAATCAAATCCGTCAAGCCCTCGAAGCATTAGTACCGGTCTGCTGAGCACGTCACCGTGCTTACACATCCGGCCTATCACCTGGTGGTCTTCCAGGGCTCTTACTCCCTCAAGGGGATGGGAGAGCTCATCTCGAGGTGGGCTTCCCGCTTAGATGCTTTCAGCGGTTATCCCGTCCGCACGTAGCTAACCAGCGGTGCCCTTGGCAGGACAACTGGTACACCAGAGGTGCGTTCATCCCGGTCCTCTCGTACTAGGGACGACTCCTCTCAACTCTCCAACGCCCACGGCAGATAGGGACCGAACTGTCTCACGACGTTCTGAACCCAGCTCGCGTGCCGCTTTAATGGGCGAACAGCCCAACCCTTGGGACCTACTTCAGCCCCAGGATGCGACGAGCCGACATCGAGGTGCCAAACCGGGCCGTCG
>DASROS010000144.1:0-28739 GCA_035646775.1 Thermoleophilaceae bacterium
GCCTTGACGAGGATGTCGGCCAGGCGATCGATGTCGTCCGGGTCGCCGGTGCTCTTCGTCGAGGCCCGGTAGTGCCCCGGCTCGGGAAGGACCGCAGTCTCGAGCGGGACGTGGGCGTCGAGGATGTCTCGCCCGATCTCCAGGTACGCCGGACCGGGCGCGCCGGCCACGAACCCGACCCCGGGCTCAGCCGGGCGCTGTTGCTGACGCCAACGGGATCGCAGCCGGAATGCGCAACACTTGGGTGACCGGCGCCCGGGCCCGACCTGACGTTTGGGATCTTCTAGTACTGTGGAGCGCGTGACGGCGACGGCTGCGACGACCGACGCACAGCGAGAGACGACACCGGCCGCGCGCGCGGCCGAGCCCGGGACCATCTCGGGTGGCCACCTGGTGGCCAAGGCGCTCCGCGCCGAGGGGATCGACACGATCTTCACCCTCTGCGGCGGCCACATCATCGACATCTACGACGGTTGCATCGACGAGGGCATCAAGGTCGTCGACGTTCGCCACGAACAGGTGGCGGCCCACGCCGCGGACGGATACGCGCGCGTGACCGGCCGGCCCGGCTGCGCGGTGGTCACCGCCGGCCCGGGCACGACCGACGCGGTCACCGGCGTCGCCAATGCGCTGCGCGCCGAGAGCCCGATGCTGCTGATCGGGGGCCAGGGGGCGCTCAACCAGCACCGCATGGGCTCCCTGCAGGACCTGCCCCACGTCGACATCATGCGCCCGATCACGAAGTTCGCCTCGAGCGTGCTCACGACCGAGCGGGTCGCGGACATGTGCTCGATGGCCTTCCGCGAGGCGCTGGGCGACGCCCCGGGCCCCGCGTACCTGGAGATCGGGCGCGACATCCTCGACGCCAAGGTCCCGCTCGACAGCGCGGTCATCCCGCAGCCGGGTCATTACCGCGCCTCGACGAAGAGCACCGGCGATCCGAACGACATCGATCGCCTGGCCGACATCCTCGTCAAGGCCGAGCGGCCGTGCGTGCTGCTGGGCAGCCAGGTCTGGACGGCGCGCGGGGCCGAGGCCGCGACCGACTTCGTCCGCCGCCTCAACATCCCCGCCTTCATGAACGGGGCGGCCCGCGGCACGCTCCCGCCGGGAGATCCGCATCACTTCCACCTCACCCGGCGCTACGCGTTCAAGAACGCCGACGTGATCCTCATCGTCGGGACGCCGTTCGACTTCCGCATGGGCTACGGCAAGCGCCTGAGCCAGGAGGCCACGGTCGTCCAGATCGACATGGACTACCGCACGGTGGGCAAGAACCGCGACGTGTCCCTCGGGCTCGTCGGCGACCCGGGCGCGATCCTGAGCGCCGTGGCCGAGGCCGCGGAGGGGCAGGGCGCCAAGGGTGCCGCCAGCGATCGGGAGCCGTGGCTCCAGACGCTGCGGGACGAGGAGCAGAAGGCCAAGGAGGAGCGCCTGCCGCGCCTGATGCGTGACGACGCGCCGGTCCACCCGCTGCGGCTCGCGCACGAGATCAACGAGTTCCTCACCGACAACACGATGTACATCGGCGACGGCGGCGACGTCGTCACCTTCTCCGGCGGCGTCGTGCAGCCAAGGGGCCCGGGCCTGTGGATGGACCCGGGTCCGCTCGGCACCCTCGGGGTCGGCGTGCCCTTCGTCATGGCGGCGAAGCTCGCGCGGCCTGACCGCGAGGTGGTCTGCCTGTTCGGCGATGGCGCCTTCAGCCTCACTGGCTGGGACTTCGAGACGATGGTTCGCTTCGACCTCCCGTTCATCGGCGTCGTCGGCAACAATTCGTACATGAACCAGATCCGTTACGGCCAGATCCAGAAATACGGTGAGGAGCGCGGCGACGTCGGCAACAAGCTCGGCGACGTGAAGTACGACCTGTTCGCCAAGATGCTTGGCGGCTATGGCGAGGAGGTCCGCGAGCCCAAGGACATCCGCCCCGCCCTCGAGCGGGCCCGCGAGTCGGGCAAGCCCTCGCTGATCAACGTGTGGATCGACCAGAACGTGTTTGCGCCCGGCACGATGAACCAGACGATGTACAAGTAGGGGAGGAGGCGGGAATGAGAAAGGCCCTCGAGGGAGTCCGCGTCGTGGACATGACCCACGTCCAGGCCGGGCCGGTGTGCACGCAGCTGCTGGCCTGGATGGGCGCGGACGTGATCAAGATCGAGCGGCCGGGCGGCGGGGACGTCACCCGGAGTCAGCTGCGCGACCTGCCAGACGTCGACAGCCTCTACTTCACGATGCTGAACGGCAACAAGCGCAGCCTGACGCTGAACATGAAGGCAGACGAGGGCAAGGAGGTCTTCTCCCAGCTGCTGGAGCGCAGTGACATCGTGGTCGAGAACTTCGGCCCCGGGGTCATGGATCGGATGGGCTACACCTGGGAGCGCATCCAGGAGATCAACCCACAGATCATCTACGCCTCGCTGAAGGGGTTCGGCCCAGGTGCGCTCGAGACCGCGAAGGCGTACGAGAACATCGCCCAGGCGACTGGCGGGGCGATGAGCACCACGGGATTCGAGGACGGGCCGCCGGTCGTGACCGGCGCCCAGATCGGAGACTCGGGGAACGCCGTCCACCTGTTCGGCGCGATCTGCGCCGCGCTGTACCAGCGGACGCACACCGGTCGCGGCCAGCGCGTGCAGATCTCGATGCGCGCGGGCATCCTCAACCTCTGCCGCGTCAAGCTGCGCGACCAGCAGCGGCTAGAGCACGGGCCCCTGGCCGAGTATCCGACCGAGGAGTTCGGCGACTTCGTCCCGCGCTCCGGCAACGCCTCCGGCGGCGGGCAGCCCGGGTGGGCCGTCCGCTGCAAGCCGACCACGGAGAAGGGCGCGAACGCCTGGGTGTACGTCGTCATCCAGCCCCAGGTGTGGGAGCCCCTGATGCACAAGATCGGCCGTCCCGATCTGATCGAGAACCCCGACTACGCCACGCCCGAGGCGCGACTGCCTCACCTGCCGGACATCTTCGACGTGATCGAGCAGTGGACGCTGACCAAGACCAAGTGGGAGGCGTTCAGCGAGCTCAACGCGATCAACGTCCCGTGCGGGCCGGTGTTGAGCACCAAGGACCTCATCGAGGACGAGGGCCTGCGGGCCGAGGGGGTGGTCGTCGCCGTCGACCACCCCGAGCGCGGCACCTACTCGACCGTCGGGTGCCCGTTCACGTTGTCGGACTCGCCGGTGGAGGTCAAGCGCTCGCCGCTGCTGGGGGAGCACAGCGCCGAGATCCTGGAGGAGCTGCTCGACCGCCCCGAGGGCGAGCTCGAGCGGCTGACCGCGGCCGGTGCCGTCTAGCGCCAGACCACAAGCCTGACGAGGAGATCGAGGGAGGACGATGCAGTCGACGATGACGGAAGGCCGGTCCAGCGCCACCGACACGGGGACGGTCCGGGAGGTTCTGGACGAGGTCCGCGCGGACGGGCGGACGTCGCTGACCGCGCCGGAGGCCAAGCGGGTCTGTGACGCCTATGGCATCGACGTGCCCCAGGAGGGGCTGGCGACGTCCGCCGACGAGGCCGTGGGGCTCGCCGACGAGATCGGCTACCCGGTCGTCCTCAAGATCGTCTCGCCCGACATCCTGCACAAGACGGAGGCCAAGGGCGTTCTGGTCGGCCTGTCGTCGGCCGACGAGGTCTCCTCCGGGTACGACACCATCCTGGGGAACGCCAAGGCCTACAAGGCGGACGCCGGCGTCACCGGGGTGCAGGTGCAGCGGATGCTGCCCGAGGGCCAGGAGGTGCTGATTGGCGCCATCAGCGATCCCACATTCGGCCCTGTCGTCACCTTCGGTCTCGGCGGGATCCTGGTCGAGGTCCTGCGCGACGTGACCTTCCGGCTCGCGCCGACGACGGCCGACGACGCGCTCGCGATGGTCAACGGGATCCGCACGGCCGAGGTGCTGCGCGGCGTGCGCGGCCGGCCGGGGGTCGACCTGCACGCGCTCGCCAACATGATCGGTCGGGTGTCGGAGCTGGTGAACGACTTCCCGGAGATCACCGAGGCCGACCTCAACCCGGTGCTCGCGCAGCAGGACGGCGCGATCGCGGTCGACGCGCGCTTCGTCGTGTCCTTCGACGCTCCCGACGAGCGCCCGCCGCGCTACAGCGAGGACGAGATCCTCGAGACCATGAACCGCCTGATGCACCCGCGGGCCATCGCCGTGATCGGCGCCTCCGAGCAGGAGGGCAAGATCGGCAACTCGGTGATGCAGAACCTCGTCAATGGGGGCTTCGAGGGGGAGATCTATCCGGTCAACCCGAAGGCCAGCGAGATCCTCGGCAAGAAGGTCTACGCCGACGTCTCAGACCTCCCGGACGGCGTCGACGTGGCGGTGTTCGCGATCCCGGCCAAGTTCGTCGCCGACACGATCGCGAAGGTCGGCGACAAGGGCATCGCCACCGCCATCATGATCCCCTCTGGCTTCGCCGAGACCGGGGAGACCGAGCTCCAGCAGCAGCTCGTCGACACCGCGCGCGAGCACGGCGTCCGCTTCGTCGGGCCCAACATCTACGGCGTCTACTACACGCC
The DNA here is from genome assembly GCA_035646775.1 of Thermoleophilaceae bacterium. Classification (GTDB taxonomy): domain Bacteria; phylum Actinomycetota; class Thermoleophilia; order Solirubrobacterales; family Thermoleophilaceae; genus JAAYBF01. The sequence continues at coordinate 4,527 of DASROS010000144.1, forward strand.
CGGGAAGATGAGCGCCGCCTTCACCACGCCCTACGACGTGCAGGGGCCGGTCGCGCTGGCCTCGCAGAGCGGCGGCATCGGGATGGGGATCCTCGGCTTCGCCCGGTCCACCAAGATGGGCGTGTCCGCGATCGTCGGGCTCGGCAACAAGTCCGACATCGACGAGGACGACCTGCTCACGTTCTTCGAGCACGACGACGCCACCAACTGCGTCGCCCTGCACATGGAGGACCTCAAGGACGGGCGCTCCTTCGTCGAGGTGGCCCAGCGCGTGTCCAAGAAGAAGCCGATCGTCGTCCTCAAGGCGGGCGCGACGCCCGCCGGCACGAAGGCCGCGGCGTCCCACACGGCGGCGCTGGCCGGCGACGACAAGGTCTACGACGACATCCTCCGCGAGGCGGGGGTGGTCCGCGCGCGCGGGCTCCAGGAACTGCTCCAGTTCGCGCGCTGCCTGCCCATCCTCCCGACGCCGACGGGGGAGAACGTCGTCATCATCACGGGCGCCGGCGGCTCTGGAGTGCTGCTGTCAGACGCCTGTTACAACACCGGGCTCCAGCTCATGGAGATGCCGGACGACCTCAACGAGGCGTTCATGAAGTTCATCCCGCCGTTCGGCGCCGCCGGCAACCCGGTGGACATCACCGGGGGCGAGCCGCCCGAGACCTATCGCAATACGGTGGCGCTGGGGCTCGAGGACGAGCGCGTCCACGCGCTCGTGCTGGGCTACTGGCACACGATCGTGACCCCGCCGATGGTCTTCGCCGAGGTGATGGCCGAGGTGGTCGAGGAGTACCGCGGCCGCGGAATCGAGAAGCCGGTCGTGGCCTCGCTGGCCGGCGACGTCGAGGTGGAGGAGGCCTCGCAGTACCTGTTCGATCACGGGATCCCGGCGTTCCCGTACACTACCGAGACGCCGGTGGAGGTCTTGGCGGCCAAGTACCGCTGGGCGAGGATGGCCGGTCTTCTGGACAGCAGTGAGGGCACAAGGGTGATGGCACCCTGACCGCAGTTTTTCCAAGGCAGGACACCGGCCGGACGGCCGCCTTGCGCGGCTCCCGACGGTGGGATTTGTCTTCTGAGGAGAAGGGGGAGAGTCATGGGAACACCTGAAGGCCGTACACCCGGCGCGATCACCGTCGACGAGGCAGGCGCCGAGCGATCCTGGAGCGCCGGCAAGCTGCCGCCGATGCCAATCCGCAAGCTGCCCGAGGCGCCGGTGGCGGCGCACATCATCGGGCCGGCAATGGTCCTCATCGCGCTCGGGGTCGGGTTCGGAGAGACCTACCTGTGGCCGCGCCTGGTCATCGTCTTCGGCCCGGACATCCGCTGGCTGTTCACTGTCGGCGTCCTCGTCCAGCTGGTGGTGATGCTCGAGATGGCGCGCTACGCGATGGCCACTGGAGAGTCGATCTTCTTCGGCGCGGCACGTGTGTGGAAGCCGTTGATGTGGCTGTTCTTCGCCATCGCCATGCTGGTCTACATCTGGCCGGGCCACATCTCGGCCGGCGCGGACGCGCTGGAGGAGATCACCGACATCCCGTGGCAGGCGTCCGCGACCGTCGGGCTGCTCTTCATCGGGGTGATGTTCACCGTCGTGAAGGTGATCTACAACCTCATCGAGGCGCTGCTGGCCTTCCTCGTCGGCGTAATGGTGATCGGCTCGGCCATCCTCGGTACCTTCGTCGGCAGCTTGCACGACCTCGGCGTGACCCTGGCGGGGACGGTCCGTTTCGACACGGGCATCCCGGACGAGGCCTTCACCGCCGCGTTCTTCCCGATCGTCGTCGGGGCCCTGGCCTTCGCCGGCCCGTCGGGCATGCAGCAGATGTGGTACACGCTGTGGCTGCGCGACAAGGGCGCCGGCATGGGCGCGCACACCCCGCAGGTGCACGGGCTGCTGCACGCGGACGAGGAGCAGACGATCCCCGACACCGGGTCCATGTTCGACACCGAGGACCCCGAGGAGATGCGCAAGTGGCAGGGTTGGCGCAAGTGGGTCGCCTTCGACGCGATCGTCCTGTTCTTCGGCATCACGATGCTGGTCACGATCATCTTCACGGTCATGGCCCTGAACGCCGCCGAGCTCAATCCCGATGCCCGGTCGGCGCTGCTGGAGGGTGACAGGGACGCCGCGCTGCCGGCGATGGCCGACGCGTTCGCCCAGGCCGCCGGCATCTTCGACACGCTGTTCTTCATCTTCATCGCGATCGTCGGCTGGAAGGCCAGCGTCGGCCTGTTCGACGCCTTCGCGCGCGGGCAGTCCGACATGAGCTACCACTTCATGCCGGGCGCGAAGAGGTTCAAGATGGCCCACCTCTACAGCGCCTACCTGTGGGGCGTGATCATCTTCGGGATCCTCATCCTGAACTTCGGCCCCGCCGACGGGCCGGAGGGGATCCTGGACATCCTCGCGTTCCTGTCAGCGTTCGTGATGGGCGCGTACTGCCTGACCCTGGCGGTTGTCAACAACACGAACCTGCCGAAGAAGATCCGACCACACTGGTTCCTCACCATGGTCCTGGTGCTGGGCGGGATCGGCTACCTGACGGCGATCATGTACAGCGTCATCAAGTACGGTGTCTCCGACATCGGCTGATGGCGACCAGCCGCGCAGAACGACCCACCACGCCTGCGCCGGTGAAGGCGCCGGTCTCCACGCCCTGGGCGAGCCTCGGGCGGCGGCAGGTCGTGGAGCTGACCGTGCCCGGGGTGGTGATCGGTCTGCTCGCCGGTGCGATCGCGGGGGGCGTGTCCGCCGCCGGCGGCCTGGCCCTCAACGTCGCCCTGTTCGCGGGCGTCACGCTCGGCGTGCCGCTCGCCCTCGCCGGCGCCGGCTACGAGATCCTGCTCGCCCAGGGGAGGGTTCCCCTGGGCATGCTCACACCGGTCGCGCTGTACTGGGCCGTCGGCTTTCCCGTGGTGCGCGTGCTCCACGCGGGACTGCTCGCTCTCTACGCCGGCCCTGGCGTGGCGGTCCCGTACGGCTGGCTGGACTTCGTCGTCTACCAGGTGCTGCTCAGCGTGGCGTTCGGGGTCGGGTACTGGTGGTTGCACGAGAACTTCGCGCCGCGCTGGTGGTTTCACCTGCGCGATCGCAACCCCGTCGCGAACTTCTTCGTCAGGCACCAACTGCAGTACGCCGCGGCCGCGGAGCAGGAGCGCCAGCCACGGTCGGGGCGCAAGTCCCGACGGCCGCGCTGAGCGGCCGCCATGGTCTTGAGGTTCCCAACAGCCATGAGGTGACCATGGATCTACTCGAATACCAGGGAAAGCAGCTCTTCGCGCGTCACGGCATCCCGGTGCCCACGGGCCGCCCTGCGATGACGGTCGACGAGGCGGTCCGCGCCGCCGACTCGATCGGCTACCCGTGCGTCGTGAAGGCGCAGGTCCAGATCGGTGGCCGCGGCAAGCTCGGCGGGATCAAGGTCGCCGCCAACCCGGACGAGGTGCGCGAGCACGCCGGGGCGATCCTCGGCATGGACATCCGCGGGCTGAAGGTCCACGAGGTGTGGATCGAGGAGGCCTCGGAGATCGAAGCCGAGTACTACGCCTCGATCGTCTTCGATCGCAGCGCCAAGGCTCCGTACGTGATCCTCTCCACGAAGGGCGGCATGGACATCGAGCAGGTGGCCGAGGAGGACCCCGACGCGCTCGCCTCCCTGCACGTCGACCCGCTGCTGGGCTTCCAGGAGTTCCACGGGCGGCGGCTCGCCTTCGAGGCCGGCGTCGACGCCGACCTGGTGCGTCCGGTCACCGCCATGCTGAGAAAGCTCTACGACGCCTTCGTGGCCGAGGACGCGATGCTCGTCGAGGTCAACCCGCTGATCGTCACGCCCGAGCGCGAGCTGCAGGCGCTGGACGCGAAGGTCACCCTCGACGGCAACGCGCTGTTCCGCCACCCGGAGAGCGCCGCGCTGCGCGATCCGTCGGCGGAGGACCCGCAGGAGCAGATGGCCAAGGAGCGCGGCCTGACCTACGTCAAGCTCGACGGCGACATCGGGATCCTCGGCAACGGGGCCGGGCTGGTGATGTCGACGCTCGACGTCGTGGCCCAGGCCGGCGGCCGGCCGGCGAACTTCCTCGACGCGGGAGGCGGCTCGAAGGCGGACGCCATCGTGGCCGCCGTCGAAGTGATCCTCTCCGACGACAAGGTCCGGGCGGTGCTCTTCAACATCTTCGGCGGCATCACCCGCTGCGACGAGGTGGCGAAGGGCCTGATCGAGGCCTTCGACCAGGTGCAGCCACGCGTGCCGTTCGTCGTGCGCCTGGACGGCACCAACGACGAGGAGGGCCGGCGGCTGCTGGCCGAAGCCGCGCTGCCCAACCTGCACGTCGAAGGGACGATGCTCGGCGGCGCCCGGCGCGTCGTGGAGCTGGCGGCCGCGACCCCGAGCGAGGCGCGATGAGCATCCTGGTCGGCGGCGACACCCGCCTGTGCGTCTCGGGCATCACCGGCCGCGAGGGCACCTTCCACGCGCTCAACAACAAGCGCTACGGCACGAACGTCGTCTCGGGCGTGACGCCCGGCAAGGGCGGCCAGAGCGTGGAGGGCGTGCCGGTGTTCGACACCTTCCACGAGGCGGTGGCCGAGACCGGCGCGAACACGGCGATGATCTTCGTTCCGGCCCGCTTCGCGGCCGACTCGATCACCGAGGCCGCCGACGCGGGGATCCCGACGATCGTGGCGATCACCGAGGGCATTCCCGCCCATGACGAGCTGCGGGTGTACACGCATCTCAAGCGCTCGACCGGCGTGCGCCTGATCGGGCCCAACTGCCCGGGCGTGCTGTCGCCCGGCAAGGCCAACGTCGGGATCATCCCGGCCGACTTCTTCAAGGAGGGCAATGTCGGCGTCGTGTCGCGCTCGGGCACGCTGACCTACCAGATCGGCAACGAGCTGGCCCAGAGCGGCTTCGGCAACTCGTCGATCGTCGGAATCGGGGGCGACCCGGTTCCCGGCTCGAGCTTCGTCGACATCCTGCAACTCTTCCAGGAGGATCCGGAGACCGAGCTGATCGTGATGGCCGGCGAGATCGGCGGCTCTGCCGAGGAGGAGGCCGCCGAGTACATCGCCGAGCACGTCACCAAGCCCGTCGTCGGCTACATCGCCGGCTTCACCGCCCCTCCGGGCAAGACCATGGGCCACGCGGGCGCCATCGTCTCCGGCACCTCCGGGACCGCGCAGGCCAAGGCCGACGCGCTGGAAGCCAGCAACGTTCGCGTCGGGCGCACGCCCACAGAGGTGGCGGAGATCGCCGTCGCGACGCTCGGTGGGTGACCTGAAGGCTCGTCTGCTGAGCCGCGACGGCTGGCCGTTCGTCCTCGTCCCGTTCATCCCCGTCGCCGTAGTCCTGGAGCTGGTGCACGGCGGCCCGACGCTGATCTTCGCGACCTCGGCGCTCGGCGTCATCCCCACGGCGGCCCTCATGGGCCGGGCCACCGAGGAGCTGGCGGATCGCTCGGGCCCCGGCATCGGGGGCCTGCTCAACGTGACGTTCGGCAACCTGCCCGAGCTGCTGATCGCCTTCTTCGCGCTCCTGGCGGGGCTGCAGGAGGTGGTCAAGGCGTCGATCATGGGCTCGATCCTGGGCAACATCCTGCTGGTGCTGGGCGCCTCGATGCTCGTCGGCGGCCTGGGTCGCGATCAGCAGAGCTTCAACCGCAGGGCCGCTTCGGCGCAGGCGACGATGCTCATCCTCGCGTCGGCCGCGCTGGTCATGCCGGCGGTCTTCCAGGTCGTCAAGGGCGGCGGTCTGCCGGTGCCGGGGGCCGAGCCGCCGGACTACTCGAGCTCGGTCGAGCAGCTCTCGCTGGCGGTGGCCGTCGTGCTGCTGGTCAGCTACTGCGCCGGGCTGTGGTTCTCGCTGAAGTCCCATCGCGACCTGTTCAACCCGCCCGAGGACGAGGGCTGGGACGAGGACGCCGAACCCTGGAGCGTCAAGCGCTCGGTCACCCTGCTGGCCGCCGCCGGCCTCACGGTCGGCCTGATGTCGGAGATCCTCGTGGGCTCGATCGAGGAGACCGCCGAGTCCATCGGGCTCAGCCAGTTCTTCATCGGCATCATCATCGTCGCCATCGTGGGCAACGCCGCCGAGCACTGGGTCGCCGTCTACGTCGCGTTCAAGGACAAGATGGACCTGGCGGTCAACATCGCCGTCGGCTCGAGCGCGCAGGTCGCGCTGTTCGTCGGCCCGCTGCTGGTGGTGTTGTCGTTCTTCTTCGGGCCGAAGCCGCTGGCGCTGGTGTTCAACCCCTTTGAGCTCGCCGCCCTGCTGCTGGCCGTGCTGATCGCCATCCACGTGGCGAGCGAGGGCGAGTCGACCTGGTTCGAGGGCCTGCTGCTGCTGGCCATCTACACGGTGCTGGCGGTCACGTTCCTGTTCGCGTAGAGACCCGCTGGGAAGCGCTGAGTCGCTAGACGCGAGCCTCGATATCTTTCTGCATTGCGGAAATCTTCTATTGAAATGCGGAAAGATCCTCGCTAGGGTTCGCGGCATGCGCTTCTGTGCCAACGTTTCGATCCTGTTCACGGAGGTGCCGCTCCTCGAGCGCTTCGCCCGTGCGCGCGAGGCCGGCTTCGAGGTGGTCGAGCTCTGGTGGCCGCGAGGCGAGGACCTCGCCGCGGTCGAGGCGGCGATCGCCGACGCCGGCGTCGAGGTGGCGCTGCTGAACTTCGACGCGGGCGACATGCCCGCGGGCGATCGCGGGCTGATCAGCGACCCGGCGCTCCAGGACGCCTTCCGGGCCAACGTGCCGGTCGCGCTTGAGCTGGCGGCCGCGGTCGGGTGCACGAAGCTCAACGCGCTCGCCGGCCACGAACTACCCGGCCTGGAGCGCGAGGCCCAGCTGGAGCTCGCCCGCGAGAACGTGCGGTTCGCGGCCGAAGCGGCGGCCGAGCAGGGCGCGCAGGTGCTGATCGAGGCCGTCAACACGATCGAGAACGGCCCCTACCTGCTGTCGCGGACCCGTGCCGCGTCCGACTTCGTGGCGTCAGTCGGGCGCGAGAACGTGCGGCTGCAGTACGACGCCTACCACATGCAGCGCATGGAGGGCGACCTCACCGCGACGATCGAGCGCCACCTCGGCGAGATCGCGCACATCCAGGTGGCCGACAGCCCGGGCCGCGGCCAGCCGGGCACGGGCGAGATCAACTTCGACTACGTCTTCCGCCGCCTCGAAGAGCTGGGCTACGACGGCCTCGTCGGCCTCGAGTACAAGCCGGCCGGGGGGGACACCGAGGCGAGCCTGGCGTGGCTGAGAGGAGCAGCGTATGCCTGAGACGGTCGGATTCATCGGCCTGGGCGTGATGGGCGCCCCCATGGCCGGCAACCTCGTGGAGGCGGGCCACCCGCTTGTCGTCCACAGCCGCAGCCCGGAGCCCGTCGAGGCGCTGGCCGAAGCGGGCGCCGAGACGGCGCCGAGCCCGCGCGAGGTCGCCGAGCGCTCGGACGTGGTGATCACGATGCTGCCCGACTCACCGGCCGTCGAGTCCGTCGTGCTCGGCGAGGACGGCGTGCTGGCCGGCGCGTCGGAAGGCGACCTGCTCATCGACATGAGCACGATCCACCCCACGGTGTCGGTCGCGGTCGCGGAGGCGGCCGCCGAGCGCGGCGTGGCCGCCCTGGACGCGCCCGTGAGCGGCGGCGACGTGGGCGCCCAGCAGGGCGCCCTGTCGATCATGGTCGGCGGGGAGGCCGCCGACTTCGAGCGGGCGCGCCCGCTGTTCGAGGTGCTCGGCAAGACGATCGTGCACGTGGGCGAGGCGGGCGCCGGGCAGGTGGTGAAGGCCTGCAACCAGGTCGTCGTCGCCGTGACGATCGCGGCGGTCAGCGAGGCGCTGGTGCTCGGCTCCAAGGCCGGCGTGGATCCCGAGCGGATCCTCGACGTCCTCGGCGGCGGGCTGGCCGCCAACAAGGTCATGGAGATGCGCCGGCGCAACTTCCTCGAGCACGACTTCACGCCGGGCTTCCGGATCGACCTGCACCACAAGGACCTCAACATCGCGCTCGAGTCGGGCGACGCCTACGGGGTGCCGCTGCCCGTCACCGGCCTGGTGCAGCAGTACATGCGCGCGCTGCGCGCCAAGGGCCACGGCGGCGACGACCACTCCGGCCTGCTCCGGCTCGTCGAGGAGCTGGCCGAGCACCGGATCGGCAGCGACCACCTGACCGCCACGACCACCTGACCGCCACGACCACCTGAGGAGAGACTCGATGCCACGCATGAACCCGATGGAAGCCGTCGTCCGCGTGCTGGAGGACGAGGGCGCGCGCGTCGCCTTCGGCGTCCCCGGCGCGGCGATCTTGCCGCTCTACGACGCGATGCGCCACTCGAGCATCCGCCACCTCAGCGTCCGCCACGAGGAGGGCGGCACGCACGCCGCCGACGGCTGGGCGCGGATCACCGGCGAGCCGGGCATCTGCATCGGCACCTCGGGCCCCGCCGGCACGAACATGATCACCGGCCTGTACACCGCGCAGGCGGACTCGATCCCGATGATCTGCATCACCGGGCAGGCGAACCTCGGCGTCCTGCACAAGGAGGCCTTCCAGGCCGTCGACATCGTCGACATCGCCAGGCCCGTGTGCAAGTGGGCCTACCAGGTCAAGGAGACCGCGCAGCTGCCGTGGGCGTTCCGGGAGGCGTTCCGCGTCGCGCGCGAGGGCCGCCCCGGGCCGGTGCTCATCGACCTGCCGCTCGACGTGCAGACGGGCGAGGACATCGAGTACGACCCCGCCACCGACGGCCCGCTGCGCTACATCACCCCCGAGCCCAACCCGCGGGCGATCTCCGCCGCGCTCGACCTGCTGGCCGGCGCCCAGCGCCCGCTGATCCTGGCGGGCGGCGGCGTGATCCTGGCCGAGGCAGCCGAGGAGCTCGTCGCGCTGGCCGAGGAGCTGCAGATCCCGGTGTCGCCCACCTACATGGGCAAGGGGTCGATCCCGGAGGACCACCCGCTGTGGGCGGGGATGGTCGGCATCCAGACCAGCCAGCGCTTCGGCAACCAGATCTTCCTGGAGAGCGACGTCGTGCTGGCTGTCGGCGCGCGCTTCGGCGACCGCCACACCGGCGACCTCGACGTCTACCGCGGCGAGCGCAAGTTCATCCACGTCGACATCTCGCCGGAGCAGATCGGGCGCGTGTTCCCGGCCGACCTGGGCATCGTCAGCGACGCGAAGCTCGCGCTGCGGGCGCTGGGCGAGCAGGCGGCGGAGCGCTCGGCGCCCTCGCGCGAGGGCTGGGTCGAGCGCGTCGCGCAGCTCAAGGACACGCTGACCCGGCGCACGGACTTCGACGACGTGCCGATCAAGCCCCCGCGCGTCTTCCAGGAGCTCAACGACCACTTCGACCCGGATACGATCTTCGTGACCGCGATCGGCCTGTACCAGATCTGGAGCGGGCAGTTCCAGCGCACCTACAAGCCGCGCCATTACCTCTGCTGCGGGCAGGCCGGTCCGCTGGGCTGGGAGGTCCCCGCCTGCATCGGGGTCAAGCTCGCCGCGCCCGACCAGCTCGTGGTCGGCGTGGTCGGCGACTACTCCTTCCAGTTCCTCATGGAGGAGGTCGCCGTCGCCGTCCAGTACCAGGTGCCGTTCGTGCTCGTCATGGTCAACAACGGCTACATGGGGCTCATCCGCCAGGCCGAGAAGAACTACGACATGAACTACGCCGTCGGCATCTCCTACGAGGGGCCCGAGGGCCACCCGGGGATCGACCACGTCGGGGTCATGAAGGCGATGGGGGCGGACGGCATGCGGGTCACCGACCCGGGCGAGATCTCCGCGGCCCTCGACTGGGCGGTGCTTTCCGCGCAGGAGCGCCAGGTCCCGGTGCTGGTCGAGGTGATGGTCGCGCCCGAGGACGACGCCGCCATGGGCAAGTCCATCGACCACGTGCGCGAGTTCGAGCCCGTCGAGGGCGGGGTCCCCGACCCGCTCGCCGCCATGCCCGAGCTCGCGGGCTGAGGCGACCCGAGATGCCTGCCAGCGGCGCGGTGCCCGAACGTCGGCGGGACGGTGTCCAGTCCCTCGACCGCGCCCTCGACGTGCTCGAGACGCTGGCCGCCTCGGGCGAGCTGGGCGTGTCGGAGGTCGCGGCTCGCACCGGCCTCGTGGTGAGCACCGCCCACCGCCTGCTGGCCGGGCTCGCGAACCGCGGCTACGTCGGCCAGAACCCGGCGAACGGCCGGTACGCGCTCGGCTTCAAGGTACTCGAGCTGGCCGGCGGGCTCGAGGTGCGCACCTCGCCCCTGCGGGCCGCCGCCCGCCCGCACCTCGAGCGCCTCCAGCAGGCGACGTCGGAAACCACCAACCTCGCCATCCTCGACGGCGACCAGGTCGTCTACGTCGACCAGGTCGAGGGCTCGCACAGCGTGCGCATGTTCACCCGGTTGGGCAGCTCCGCGCTCGCGCACACCACCGGATCGGGCAAGGCGATCCTCACCCACCGTCCGCCCGAGGTGATCGAGAAGCTCTACCCGCGCACGCGCGAGCCCTTCGAACGCCCGACGCCGCGTACGCTCACCACGCTCGAGGCGCTGCGGGACGACTTCGTGCGCATCCGCCGGCGCGGCTACGCCCTCGACAGGGAGGAGCACGAGGAGGGGGTGAGCTGCGTGGCGACGCCCGTGTTCGACCGCAGCGGCCTCGCCTGCGGCGCCATCAGCATCTCCGGTCCCACGGCGCGGATCGACCAGGCCGACACCGCGGCGCTCGGCGAGCTCCTGCGCCGCCACGCCGCCGAGGTCTCCGCCGCCCTCGGCCACCGCGAGACTCCCGAGAGTGCCCGTTCCCACGCGATTTAGCGGACGTTGATATGGACACCATCTGTGGAAAAGCAGCGGTGACGCCCTCGCTCCCCGCAAGGCGCGAAAACAGAAGCCCCACGCTCTCATCGAGGATCAGTGCGGTACGCAGCAGCACGGTGACGAATGGCAGCGACCCGGACGGTCCGGTCGCCATCGGTGAGTTGGTAGACGACACAAAGGCATCCGGAGTCGTCTGACGTAGAGTTCTCCGCCTCATGAAGCTCGGCTTTATAGGCGCCGGCAGCATGGCGTCCGCGCTCGCGCGGGGGCTCGGTGAGCCCGTGCTCGTGTACGACCCCGAGGCCCAGCGCGCCGAGCGCCTCGCGGCCGACGTGAAGGGGCAGGTGGCCGCCTCCAACTCAGACCTGGCCGACGCCGCCGACGTGATCGTGCTGTGCCACAAGCCCGCCGGGCTGGAGCAGGTGGCCACCGAGGTGGACGGCCGGGCGCGAGCCGTGGTGTCGATCATGGCCGCGACCCCGACCGAGACGCTCGAGGCGGCCTATCCCGGGGTGCCGGTGTACCGCTTCATCCCCAACCTGCCGGCGGAGGTCCGGCGGGGCGTGCTCTGCTACGCCCCCGGGTCGCTCGCCGCGGACGGCCCGGAGCAGGAGATCCTCACCCTGTTCGGCCGCGCGGGGACCGTGATCCCACTCGACGAGCCGCTGATGGAGCCCGCGATGGCGCTGATGAGCTCCGGCCCCGCGTTCCTAGCGCTGGTGGCGGAGGCGATGGCCGAGGCCGGCGCCCGCCACGGGCTTGATCCGCACCAGGCCACCCGGCTGGTGGTGGAGACGATGGCCGGGACGGCCGCCTACCTGGATGCCAACGGCCTGGAGCCGGGCGAGATGCGCGCGCGGGTGGCCACGCCCGGCGGAGTGACCGAGAAGGGGCTCGGCGTGCTGGAGGAGTCCGGCCTGCGTGGCTCCTTCGACAGGGCGATCGACCTGATCGTGGAGGCGGCCGCCCGATGAGCCTGCTGGCCGCCATCGACCGCAACGACGTGGCCGACTACGTGGACACCCTGGTGCTCGTGTACGTGGTGCTGATCTTCGTGCAGATCATCGTGAGCTTCATCCCGCGGATGCCCTACAACCGCTTCCTGAGCGCGTTCCTGACGTTCGTGGCCGACGTGGTGAACCCCTACCTGAACATCTTCCGCCGCTTTCTCCCGCCGGTGCGCCTCGGTCCCGGTGCACTGGACCTCAGCCCGATGGTCGGCACATTCGTGCTGCTGATCGTTGGCGGGATCGTAAGCGGCATCATCCGCGGCGGCTGACCCGTGAGCCGGGCGGCCGGTTGGGGGCGGGCCGCGGCCACCCTCGCCGTTGTGGTGGTGGTGGACCAGGCCACCAAGGCGCTGGCAGTGGCGCGGATCGACCGGGGGGACGAGGTCAACGTGTTCTTCGGACTCGACCTCACCAACACACGCAATCGTGGCGTGGCCTTCGGCGCGCTGCAGGGCAGCGCCACCGTCGTGGGACTGCTCATTGCCGCTGCGCTGGTGCTGCTGGTGGGCTACTTCGTCCTCAACGCGTCGCGACCGCTGCTGTGGCTGCCTGTGGGGATGCTGCTCGGCGGCGCCGCGGGCAACCTGGTCGACCGCGCGCGCGAGGGGGCGGTGATCGACTTCATCGACCCCACCTTCTGGCCCGCGTTCAACCTGGCCGACGCCTCGATCGTGATCGGGGTGTTCGCGCTGCTCTACGTGGTGGAGGGAAAGCGGGAGTGACGCTGGAGATGGGCCATGCCGAGGCCGGGATGCGCCTGGACGCGGCGCTCGCGGCCCGCGGCGCAGCGGCCTCGCGCTCGGAGGCCCAGCGGCTGATCGACCGCGGGCTGGTCACCGTCGACGGGCAGGTGCGGCCGAAGTCCCACCGTGTGTCCGACGGCGAACTGCTGGAGGTGGCGCCCGAGCCGGTGCAGGCCCCGGGCGAGGCCGTGGAGGCGCCCTTCGAGGTGGCCTGGGAGGACGAGCACCTGATCGTGGTGGACAAGCCGGCGGGCGTGGTGGTGCACCCCGGGGCCGGCCGCCGCCATGGGACGCTGGTCCAGGCGCTGGCGGGCCGCGCCGCGGGCGGCCCGGACCCCCAGCGCGCGGGGATCGTGCACCGCCTGGACCGCGACACCTCCGGCCTGCTGGTGGTGGCCAAGTCCGAGGCCGCCCACGCGGCCCTTCAGCAGCAGATCCGCGACCGCGAGGTGCACCGCCAGTACCTGGCGCTGGTCGAGGGCCACCCGGACGCGCGCCGCGGGACCATCGACGCGCCCCTCGGCCGGGATCGCCACCGGCGCACCGCGATGTCCACCCGCACGGCCCGCGCGCGGGCGGCCGTGACGCACTTCGAGGTGATCGAGCAGCTGCCGCGGACCGCCCTGCTGGAGGTGCGTCTGGAGACCGGGCGCACCCACCAGATCCGCGCGCACCTGGCCGCCGTCGGGCACCCGGTCTGTGGCGACAGCCGCTACGGAGGAGGAGCGAGCGGGCGGCGCCTTGGACTCGCTCGCCAGTTCCTGCACAGCGCGCAACTCATGTTTGACCACCCATGCACAAGGGAACGAGTTCTGTGCGAGTCCAAACCACCCGCCGAACTCGCTCGATCACTCGACGAGGCCCGGCGGGAGCCAGTCTCCGAAGGGCCAGACGGGGACTGACATTCGGGGCGAGGCGGTCTTCGGACCGCCTCGTTTCGTTTCTGGACCCACTCCCTCCAGTCCCGTAAGTGCAGAACGGGGCGACCTTTCGGCCGCCCCGCGCTGCATGAAGCCGGGCCGGACCACCGGAGTTAGGGGAAGGGAGGCCGGCCCGCATTCCCACAACGACCCGGCCCCGGCAACCTTGCGTTCTTTATGCTTCCCGGCCGACGTTTCATTCCATCCCCCGCCGGGCCGGCGTGACCCTGCCCGGGCGAGCCTTATCGCACCGGGTCCGCGCAGCGGACGGCGGAGGAGAACCGACAAATCAAAAGGGAGCAACAGTTGGCTCAGGTAACGCTCAGAGAGCTGCTGGAGGCCGGGGTGCACTTCGGCCACCAGACGCGCCGCTGGAACCCGAAGATGCGCCGCTTCATCTTCGGGGAGCGCAGCGGAATCCACATCATCGACCTGCAGAAGACCGAGCGCCTGCTCGCAGAGGCGCAGGCCTTCGCCGCCAACGTGGCGGGCCGCGGCGGCACCGTGATGTTCGTTGGGACCAAGAAGCAGGCGCGCGACACCGTGGCCAAGGCCGCGGAGGCGTCGGGCATGCCCTACATCCACCAGCGGTGGCTCGGTGGGCTGCTCACCAACTTCCAGACCGTGTCCAAGCGCATCAAGCGCCTGCACGAGCTCACCGAGTGGACCGAGAGTGGCACGCTGGAGCTGCTGCCCACGCGGGAACGCATCTCGGCCATCAAGGAGCGCGACAAGCTCGAGTACAACCTCGGCGGCGTGCGAAACATGCAGCGCCCACCCGACGCGATGTTCGTGGTGGACATGAAGACCGAGGCGATCGCCGTGCGCGAGGCCCAGCGCCTGCGCATCCCGATCATCGGCCTGGTGGATACCAACTGCGACCCCGACCCCGTGACCTACGTGGTGCCCGGCAACGACGACGCGATCCGCTCGTGCTCGCTCGTGGTCGAGGCGATCGCCGGCGTGGTGGGCGAGCAGCACCAGCGCTTCCGGGCCGAGGAGGAGGCCGCTCGCCGTGAGGCCGAGGAGGCCGCCCAGCGTGAGGCCGACGAGCGCGCTAACCGTGAGGCCGAGGAGGCCGCCCGCCGCGAGGCCGAGGAGCAGGCGCAGCGCGAGGCCGCCGAGGCCGCGCAGACAGAGGGCGGTCAGGCTGAGGGCCAGCCCGCGCAGCCGCAGCCGGCCGCACCCACAGAGGCGCCGGCCGCCTCCGAGCAGCGGGTCTTCGACCCGAACGAGGACGGTTGAGCGTGAGCGGCGAGGTCACAGCGGCGGCCGTCAAGGAGCTGCGCGAGCGCACCGGCGCCGGGATGATGGACTGCAAGTCCGCCCTCCAGGAGGCCGACGGCGACATGGACAAGGCCATCGAGCTGCTGCGGGTGAAGGGGCAGGCCAAGGCCTCCAAGCGCGGCGAGCGCGCCGCCAGCGAGGGGTTGGTCACCAGCTACCTCCACCACAACGGCAAGGTCGGCGCCCTGGTGGAGGTCGACTGCGAGACCGACTTCGTGGCCCGCAACGAGGAGTTCGCGGAGTTCGCCCGCGAGGTGGCCTCGCACGTGGCGGCGGCCGCGCCGCTGTACGTGTCGGCCGAGGACGTGCCGGAGGACACCCGCGAGGCCGAGATGAAGGTGTTCGCCGCGCAGGCGGCGGGCGAGGGCAAGCCCGAACAGGTGCAGCAGCGCATCGCCGAGGGCCGCATGAAGAAGTGGCTCGAGGAGAACGTGCTGCTCGACCAGGCCCATGTGAACGCCGACAAGCACGACGGCGCCACGATCGAGCAGATGCGCGCCGCGCTGTCGGCGAGCACGGGCGAGAACGTGGTCGTGCGCCGCTTCTCACGCTTCCGGATCGGGGAGTAGGGGAAAGTGGCCGAGAACGGCGGGGAACCCGCCACGGCCAAGTTCGAGCGTGTGCTGCTCAAGCTCTCCGGCGAGGCCCTGATGGGCCCGCTGGAGTACGGCGCCGACCCAGACCGGATCCGCGCCATTGCGGCCCAGATCAAGACCGTGGCCGACCGCGGTGTGGAGATCGCCGTGGTCGTCGGTGGGGGCAACATCTACCGGGGCCTCGCCGGCGCAGCCGCCGGCATGGACCGCGCGACGGGCGACTACATGGGCATGCTCGCCACGGTCCTCAACGCCCTGGCCCTGCAGGACGCGCTGGAGAAGCAGGGAGCCGTCACCCGCGTGTTGTCGGCGATCGAGATGGCCGAGGTCGCCGAGCCCTACATCCGCCGCCGCGCCATGCGCCACCTCGAGCACGGCCGGGTCGTGATCTTCGCGGCCGGCACGGGCAACCCGTTCTTCACCACCGACACGGCCGCCGCCCTGCGCGCACTGGAGATCCACGCCGAGGTCATCCTGATGGCCAAGAACGGGGTGGAGGGCGTCTACACCGCGGATCCACAAAAGGTGCCCGACGCGCGCTTCATCGAGAGCATCAGCCACCGCGAGGCGATCGAGCAGCAACTGGCGGTCATGGACGTGACCGCCCTCTCGCTGTGCATGGACAACGGCCTGCCGATTCACGTGTTCAACATGGACGACGAGGCCAACATCGACCGGATAGTGTGCGGCGAGCGAGTGGGGACGGTGGTTTCAACTGGCGGATGACGACATCGTCAAGGACTTCTTGGACGATGCCCGGGATCGCATGGGCAAGTCCGTGGACTCCACGCGCGGGGAGTTCGCGACGGTGCGCACAGGTCGCGCCTCACCGCACCTGCTGGACCGGGTGGAAGTCGAGTACTACGGCGCCGTCACGCCGCTCAAGCAGCTCTCCAACGTATCTGCCAGCGAGGCGCGGCTGCTCACCATCACGCCGTACGACAAGTCGGCGATCAAGGCGATCGAGAAGGCGATCCTCGAGTCCGACGTGGGGCTCACGCCGTCCAATGACGGCAACCTGATCCGCCTGACGATCCCCGAGCTCACCGAGGAGCGGCGGCGCGACCTCGTGAAGGTCGTGCACAACATCGCCGAGCAGGGCAGGGTGGCGGTCCGCAACATCCGCCGTGAGGTGATGCACGACCTGCGCGAGCTCAAGAAGGAGGGCGAGATCGGCGCCGACGACGAGCACCGCGCGGAGACCGAGTTGCAGAAGCTCACCGACGACCGCACCGGCGAGATCGACGATCTGCTGACAGGCAAGGAAGAGGAGATCCTGCAGGTGTGACGGCCGACGCCGCGCCCGCGGCCCGGTACGTCGCGATCATCACGGACGGAAACGGCCGCTGGGCCGAGGCGCGGGGGTTGCCGGCGATCGCCGGGCACCGCGCCGGGGCCGATGTGGTCAAGGAGCGCCTGCGCGACGCCGCGCGGCTCGGCGTGTCAGAGCTCACCGTGTACTCGTTCTCTACGGAGAACTGGTCGCGGCCTCAGAGCGAGGTCGACGGGCTGATGGCGATGTTCGGCGAGCGGATCGACCGCGAGACCCCCGAGCTGCACGAGGAGGGCGTGCGGATGCGCTTCATCGGGCGGCGGCAGGGAGTCTCTGCGGAACTCCAACGACGAATGGAGTGGGCGGAAGAGAAGACCCGGGGCAACGCGCGCATCACGTTGTTCGTGGCCTTCAACTACGGCGGGCGGGCGGAGATCGTGGACGCGGCGCGAACCTTTGAGGGTGAGACCGAGGACGACTTCCGGCGCCACCTCTACGCACCCGAGATGCACGACCCCGATCTTCTGATCCGCACCAGCGGCGAGCAGCGCACGTCGAACTACCTGCTGTGGCAGTGCGCATACTCCGAGCTGGTGTTCCGCGACGAGCTGTGGCCCGACTTCACACGCGAGGCCTTCGAGGCGTCGCTTCAGGAGTTCGAACAGCGCAAGCGGCGCTTCGGGGCGCGCTAGGCCGATGAGCGAACGGGCGCGGACGGGGGAGTTGCGGGCCGGGCAGCCGCGCGAGCGCAGGCGGCGGTCGGACCTCGTGCCGCGCCTCGTGGTGGCCGCTCCCGCTGTGGCGTTTGCGGTGTTCATCGTGGTGTCGGGCGGGGCGATCTTCGCCTTCGGGCTGATCCTGCTCGGTGTGGTGGCCCTGCACGAGCTGTACGGGCTGATGCGCCGCTCCCGCCCGGTGGACCTGGCCGGCTACCTCACGATCGCGGCGATGGTGCTGCTGGCGCTGTACGCCGAGCGCGAGGACGTGCTGATAGCGCTGGTGGCGGCGTTCCCGCTGGTGTTCGTCCTCGCCCTCACACGCGCGCACCTGGACAACGTGGCGTGGGGCATAGCGGCCACGATGCTGGGGGTCGTGTGGATCGGCCTCCCGCTGGCCCACGCGATCTTCCTGCGTGAGCTGCCCCACGGCGACGGGCTGCTGATCGACGTGCTCGTGGGCACGTTCATAGGCGACACCTTCGCCTACTTCGGCGGCAGGCTCTACGGCCGCCGGCCCCTGGCGCCCGACATCTCACCCAACAAGACCGTCGAGGGCCTCGTGGCCGGCATCCTCGGCGGCACCCTGGCGTTCTGGTTCGCCGGGGCCTACCAGGACTGGTTCAGCGGCACCGACGCTCTGATCGTCGGCTTCCTGGTGGCGCTGGCCGCGCCGCTGGGCGATCTGTTCGAGTCGGCCGTCAAGCGCGACCTGGAGGTCAAGGACACCGGCCGCTTCTTCGGCGCGCACGGAGGTGTGCTGGACCGCCTGGACGCGGTCTTCTTCACGGTGGTTGTGGGCTACTACGCGGCCGTGGGGCTGGGGTACGGTTGACCCCGAGCGCCTCGGTGAGCTTGAGGACCACCCAATCGGACCTGCGGGTGAGCTGGCGCCAGGTAAAGCGCAGCACTTTCCAATCCGAGACCTCGAGCTCGACATCGCGGGCCCGGTCATCCTCGAACGCGCGGCGGGTGCTGTGGGTGCCGAAGCCGTCAGTCTCGACGATCACCCCCGCCGCGCGCCAGTAGAAGTCAGCGCGGTAGGGCCCGAGCTGCACCTGGGCTGCGGGCCGCGGGATGCCGTTGGCGTCGCAGAGGCCGATTAGGAGCTCCTCGAAGTCGTTCTCGGTCGCGGTGGAGCCGATGTCGTGATCGTCGAGCACCGCGGCCAGGCGGGAGGCGCCAACGCGTCCAGGACTACGTTCGATCACCGACAGGAGAGCGGCGGGGCGGCACAACCGCAGCCGTTCGGCCTCGTCGAGCGCACGCTCGAGGGCCAGCCGCTTCCCGAACGGGAGGTGCGCGGGAAATCGGTCCACACGACCCATGAGCCGCGCAGCCCCCTGGATTCGCCCCCTTTACTGCGCTGTATCGCCTTCCGCAAGGCCGCTCCCAACCTCAAGCGACAGCGTGTCAGGCCGATACCAACCGCAGTCATGCACTTGAATCGGACCGCGCCCCACCACGGGCGCCGACGTGCCGCGGCCGGCGGCGCCACCGTGCCCCTGGGCCCGCCTCTCGCCGGGAGTGACCACGCGGGCGCCCACGCCGAGCGCGAGGGGGAGGCGCTCATGCGCGTCGCGTCCGCGGTGGCGGGCGCGGAGCGGCTCGAGGACGTGCTCGACGTCGTCGCCGACTCGGCGGTGGCCGCGCTGCCGCCCGGCTCGCTGGCGATCGGCTGCTGGGACCGCGCGGCGCAGAAGCTCCAGGTGCTCGTGCACGCCGGCGACCTGCGCGCGGGGGAGGCGCGCCGGCCGGCGGACGATCGCTTCCCGCTCGCAGAGGCGGCGGTCTTCTCCAGGCTTCTTCACACCGGCAAGCCCTACTTCACCGCCGTGGACGACCCCGACGCCGACCCGGCCGCCGTGGCGCTCCTGCGCAGGGTCGGCAAGGAGTCGAATATCGGCGTTCCGATCCTGGTCGACGGGGACGTGTGGGGCGACATCTGGGCCAGCACGTCGCCCGGAGCACCGCGCTTCCGGGCCCGCCATGTCCGCTTCCTGGAGGCGATGGCCGCTCAGCTCTCGGCGGTGATCGCCCGGGCCGCGGCCTTCTCCGACATCTCGCGTGTGGCCTACGAGGACACCCTCACCGGCCTGCCCAACCGCCACTCGATGGAGGAGCGGCTCGCCGCGGCGCTTGCGGCGCCCCGGGAGCCCTCCGACGCGCTCACGCTCATGGTGTGCGACGTGGACCACCTCGAGGCCATCAACCACGGCCGCGGCCACCAGGCCGGCGACCGCGCGCTTCGCCGCGTGGCCGACGCGCTCGTGGCCGCCACCGCGCCCTTTCCCGGGTCCACCGTGGGCCGCCTCGCCGGCGACGAGTTCGGGGTGCTGCTCGAGGGGTTCGGCCTGGACGCAGCTCGGGAGGTGGCCGCCGTGGCCCTGCGCCTGCTGCGCGAGGACCGCGACGTGGCCCTCTCCCTCTCCTGCGGCGCGGCCCTGGCTGAGCCCCATCACGACCGGCCCGAGCCGCTGCTGCGCGCCGCGGACACCGGCCAGTACGCAGCCAAGTGCTGCGGCGGTGGCCAGCTTTGCACCGCCGAGGATTCACCCGCCCTACGAGTGCAGCAGCCCCGCGGCCGGCGCGCCAACCGCCGCGGGCTGTCCGAGCGCATCGAGCAGGCCACCTCCACGCTGCTGGCCTCGTTGGACGCCAGCCTGACGGACCGGTCGACACTGGATCGCCTCGAGCGGGTGATCAGCGGCTTCGCCGAGGTGCTCAACGGCGCCGCCTGGACCGTCTCCTACGCGGAGCACGGCAGCTCGGCAATCCACAGCATCTCCAGCGCCAACGACCGCGACAGCAGGCTGCGCGGCGTGCGCGTGGGCATGGAGACAGAGCAGTTCGCGCTGCACGAGTTCCCGCTCACCGGCCAGCTCGTAGCCGCCGGGTCCGGCGCGTTCATCGTGGACCGCTACGACCGTGACGCCGACGCGGCTGAGCGCGCGCTGCTCACCGAGCTGGGCTACTCCTCGGTGCTGGCGGCTGCGGCCTCGGACCTCGACGGCGTGTACCTCCTCGAGATCTACGGCGATGGCGACACCGCGGCGCTGGCAGGCGCCGCGCTTCGACTGGAGCTGCTGGCGCGCGCGGCCGCGGGCGGATCCGCCGAGACGGCCAAGGGAGTGCGGCAGCTGGACAAGCGCACCAAGCTGATCGAGACCGCGGGCTCGTTGGGAACACGGCTCAGCGGCCTCCTGGACCCACACGAGATCGCGCAGGTGGCGGCCGACGAGCTCTACCGAGAGCTCGGCTTCCCGGTGTGCGCGATCGTGCGGCGCACCGCCGACGCCCAGGTGGAGATCCTGGCCGGGCGCGGCGACGCCGTGCGAAGGCTGCAGATGGCCGGCTGGAGCCAGCCCGCCGGGCTGGGGCTGATGGGACGCGCGATGCGCGAGCGCGAGGTCGTGGTGGTGGGCGACGTTAGGGCCGAGCCCGACTACCGTCTGACGCCCGAGACCTCGGACACCCGCTCCGAAGTGTGCGCCCCGCTCTGGGTGGGCGACCACCCGTGGGGCGGCATCGACCTGCACGACAGCCGCAAGGACGCCTTCGACGAGGACGACGCCCGGCTCGTGCGCCTGGTGGCCGGGCAGGTGAGCGCCGCCCTGCGCTCCGCGCAGCTCTACGAGCAGCTGGAGCACGCCTACCTCGGGACGGCCGAGGCGCTGGGCGCCGCGCTCGAGGCAAAGGACTCCTACACCGCCAGCCACTCCCGCTCGCTGGCCGTCAACGCCGATGCTGTGGGGCGGGCGCTGGGTCTCGACGACCAGGCGCGGCGGAACCTTCGCTTCGGAGCGGCCTTCCACGACATCGGCAAGCTCGCGGTGCCGGAGTCGATCCTCAACAAGAGCGGTCCGCTGCTGCCCAGCGAGCGCGAGAAGATCGAGCAGCACACGGTGATCGGCGACCAGATCCTGGCGCCGATCGAGTTCCTGGCCGACGTGCGGCCACTGGTCCGCCACGGCCACGAGCGCTGGGACGGGTCTGGCTACCCCGACGGCCTCGTGGGCGAGGAGATTCCGCTGGGCGCCCGCATCATCTTCGCCTGTGACGCCCTGGACGCCATGACCACCGACCGGCACTACCGGGCCGCGCTCGGCTTGGACGGAGCGTGCGCAGAGCTGCGCCGCTACGCCGGCACGCAGTTCGATCCCGCGGTGGTCGATGCGCTGCTCGAGGTCCTGGCCGACGCCGCCACTCCCGCCCTGACCTGACGGCCGGCGGGCGGGCGGGTCCTCCTACACTCAATCGGATGCGCAGGATCGTGATCGCCGGGTCCACCGGCTCAATCGGCACGCAGGCGCTCGACGTGATCGCCCGCAGCGAGTCGCTCGAGGTGGTGGGACTGGCCGCGCACCGCAACGCCGAGCTGGTGCTCGAGCAGGCCGCTGAGTACGGCGTGCGCCGTGTTGCCCTCGGGGACGAGGATGCCGCGGCGCGTGCGGCCGAGCGCTGGACCGACGGCGAGGTGCTGGCGGGGGCAGAGGGCCTGATCGCGCTGATCACGGACACAGGGTGCGACCTCGTGCTCAACGCCCTCGTGGGCTCCGCGGGGCTCGGACCCACCGTGGCCGCGCTGGGGGAGGGCATCGACCTGGCCCTGGCGAACAAGGAGAGCCTGGTGGTGGGCGGCGAGCTGGTGATGGCGCTGGCCGAGGCCACCGGCGCCTCCCTGCTGCCGGTGGACTCCGAGCATTCGGCGCTGTTCCAGCTGATGAACGCCGAGCCCGGGCGGGGCACGATCGACCGTCTGGTGCTCACCGCCTCCGGCGGCCCGTTCCGGGGCCGCACCGACCTCTCCGGCGTCACGCCCGAGAACGCGCTCGCCCATCCCACCTGGGACATGGGCGGGAAGATCACGATCGACTCGGCCACGCTGATGAACAAGGGCCTCGAGGTGATCGAGGCCCACCACCTGTTCGGGACGCCCTACGACCGCATAGACGTCGTGGTGCACCCGCAGTCGATCGTGCACTCCCTGATCGACCTCAACGACGGGGCATCGCTTGCCCACCTCGGCCACCCCGACATGCGCGTGCCGATCTCCTACGCCCTCCACCATCCGGACCGCGTGGATGTGCCGGTGCGGGCGATGAGCCTCGCCGACGTGGGGTCGCTCACCTTCGAGGAGCCCGACGAGCGCACGTTTAAGTGCCTGCGCCTGGCGCGCGAGGCGGGCGAGGCCGGCGGCACCGCGCCCTGCGTGCTGAACGCAGCCAACGAGGTGGCCGTGTACGCCTTCCTGGCCGGGGAGCTGCCCTTCACCGGCATCGCCGACGTGGTGGAGCGCACGCTGGATGCACTGCCGGCCCGGCCATTGCGCCACTTCAACGACCTCTACGCCGCAGACACGGAAGCCCGGGAGCGCGCGCGTCAGATCGCGGAGGGCGTGCCCGTCTCGTGAGCTGGCTGCTGGCGTTCGTGGGCTTTGCCCTGCTGGTGATCCTGCACGAGCTGGGCCACTTCTCCGTGGCCAAGCTCGTGGGCATGCGCGTGGAGAAGTTCTCGCTGTTCTTTCCGCCCACGCTGTTCTCCAAGAAGGTGGGGGAGACCGAGTACGCGATCGGCGCCATCCCCGCGGGGGGCTACGTGAAGATCACCGGGATGAACCCCGACGAGGAGCTGCCTCCGGAGGTTCGCGACCGCGCCTACCACGCCCAGCCGGTGTGGAAGCGGATCGCCGTGATCTCGGCCGGACCCGCGGTGAACCTCGTCTTGGCGCTGGTGCTGCTGTTCGTCTTCTACGCGGCAATCGGACCACCTACGGGTACCGACCGGGTGTCGTCCATCGAGAAGGGCTTTCCTGCCGAGGGCGAGCTCCAGCCGGGCGACAAGCTCGTGGCTGTGGACGACCTGGTGGGCAGCCCCAGGGCGCTGTCGGACAAGATCGCCTCCCACGATTGTGAGGGAGGCTCCACGCGCAACCGCTGCGTGGCGGCCGATCCGGCCACGCTGGTCGTTCGCCGCGACGGTCAGCGCCGGGTGATCGAGCTCAGCCCCATCTACGACCCAGGGGAGGAGCGTCCGCGGCTGGGCTTCCGTTTTGCGGAGGGACCGCGCGAGGCCCTGCCCGTGGGCGAGTCCGCCGACGTGTCCCTCGACCAGTTCTGGTTCATCACGAAGGCCACCGTGAGCCTGCCCGCGCGGCTCTTCAACGCCGAGCAGCGCAAGGAGCTCTCGGGCGTCGTGGGCTCGTACGAGGTCACCCGCCAGACGATCCTCAACGACTTCGCCGAGGTGATCGCCATCCTCGCGGTGATCTCGCTGTCGCTTGCGATCGTGAACCTGTTCCCGTTCCTGCCGCTCGACGGGGGACACATCTTCTGGGCGATCGTGGAGAAGGTGCGCGGCCGCCCCGTTTCGCTGGCGGTGATGGAACGTGCGGGGGTCGTGGGCTTCATGCTCGTGATGGTGGTCTTCGTGATCGGCTTCACGAACGACCTCGGGCGACTGACCGGCGAGGGTTTCAACGTGCGCTGACCCCTCGTCGGGGTTAGTCTCCCCTCTCCGAGCGAGAGGGAGGAGAGCAGCACACATGGAGAGCGCAACGCAGGCCCGCACGCACCGCCCCCGGGGACTCGACGCCGACACGATGACGGCGGCCTTCCAGATCACCGCCGAGGACAACGCCGACACACCGGCGATCCGGACGAAGGACGACGAGTTCACCATCACGTGGGCGGAGTACGCGCAGCGTCTGGAAAGCGTCGCGCGCGGCCTCGCGGCCCTCGGCCTGCAGCACGGCGACACGATCGGGCTGATGCTCACCAACCGCCCGGAGTTCCACCTCACCGACACCGCCGCGCTGCACCTCGGCGCCGTCCCCTTCTCGATCTACAACACCTACACGGC
>DASROS010000145.1:0-3990 GCA_035646775.1 Thermoleophilaceae bacterium
GGCACCGTGCTGCGCACCTTCCACCCCGAACTCACCGACCTGCAACGTCAAGTCCTCGACCTACTCGACATCCCCACCAGCGTCTACAACCCCGGCCCGTAAATGCCGCCGAAAGCTGTTCGCGAAGTGCGGAAACCGAGCTCCACGGTGCCATCCGTGGCCATATAGTCGGACAGCGACGGGCCGGCCGAGGCGTCCAGCAGCGCGTGCAGGGCGGTCTCGATGTCCCCGTCAGCGACCACCGGACCCACGCCCCGACGCAGCTGCAGATCGAAGCTCGCCTCCAGCCGTGCGCGCAGGGCGAGCAGGCTCGGCTCCCACTCCCAGTCCTCCGCCACCCCGCCGAAGCCGCGGTAGTGCAGCTCGTAAAGGCAGTACAGCGCGAGCACGGCATCCTCGCCGTCGAGCAGGTCGTCGCCGTACCCGGGGGCCCGCCCGATCTGGTGCGGCGCGTCGCGCCACGCGCTGAACAGGAACTCCGTCAGCGGGCCACGAGCCGCCGGCAAGCGCGCGGGGCTGCGATCACGGCGCAGCGAGGCGAGATCCTGGGCGGTCATCGGCACGGGGCACGGGCTCCTCGGGTCGCGGCGGGACGGGGCCTCCCGGGACACGGGAGGAAGGCCTCGATACCCCGGCGCGTCGCGCCACGCGCCGTTCAGCACACCAGCCGGGGAGGTCCCACCTTCACCTCCACCCCGGGCGAGAAGCAGGCGAGCGGAGCTCCGGCGGGCACCGACAGGCCCGCGGCGGCGAACAGGCTGCCCACCTCGCAGGTGTCCACCTGTGCGCTGCGCAACGGCCACGGGCCGTGCTCCACCGGGGTGTAGAGCAGCGCCGGACCTCGCCGGTGGTACGCGCCCCAGCGCGCGGTCAGAAAGCGCTCGCGCTCCCCGCCCTCGGGTGGACGGAGCGGCTCCCCCGGCCGCACGACGATTGCGTGACCACCCTGGGCGCCCGGCCGACGCGGGCTGGAGCGGTACGAGATGCGGGCGGGCTGCGCGTCGACCGACATGCGCCGGCGGACGTAGGGCAGCCCTACCGCGCGCAGGGCCGCCACGAACCAGGCCGCGGTCACCTCCATGTGCAGGAACCAGATGCCCTGCCTGCCGTCGGGGCCGGTCACGTACGTGCGCACGTTCGTCTCCGGGAAGGCACGGTCCAACGCTGTGCGCCCGATGCCCGGGAGGCGCACGTGGATGAAGAAGGGGGTGACGCCCACCCAGGCCCTGCCGCCGTGCGTCAGGACGGACAACTGGTCGGGCAGCAGCGCCGCGACCTCCTCGGGCGGATACGGCCAGTGCAGGAACGTGATGTCGGCCCAGCGGTGGAGGTTGACGGGCAGACGCACGCGATGGGGCGCCGAGGCCGGCGGCGTGCCGCCCTCGATGCTGCGCGGCCTGTTCGGGGCTCGTTGCATGGCGAGGCTCCGGCTAGCGCAGCCGTTCCTCCAGATACTCACGCAGCACAACCGCCTGGTTGTGCGCCTCGTCCCGCGCACCGTAGACCAACGTCACCCGTCCCTGGCGGGCTCGTCCCAAGAGGGCCTCGACCTGGTCGGCGTTGCCCATCAGCTCCTGGCGGTAGCGGTCGCGGAACTCCAACCAGCGGGCGGGGTCGTGGCCGAACCAGCGACGCAGCTCGGTGCTCGGAGCCACCTCGCGCGGCCACTCGTCGATGCGCGCGCCGTCCTTCGCGACTCCCCGCGGCCATAGACGATCCACCAGCACCCGATAGCCGTCGTTGCGGCCGGGTGGCTCGTAGGCACGTCGGATCCAGATGCGCGCTCCCATGCCGCCAGGTTGCCCTCGCCCGCTCATCCTCAAGCCACGGCGACGTGCCGAGGCGTCAGTCGGACAGGAAGCCCATCACCAGCTGGTTGAAGTCGTCCGGGCGCTCCAGCGGCAGCAGGTGTGATGAACCGTCCCCTGTGACGATCTCCAACAGCGCTCCGGGGATCCCGCCGGCCACCTCGCGCGCAACCCAGGGCGGCGTCAGCAGATCCTGCTCACCGACGACCACCAAGGTGGGAGCCGTGATGCCGCCGAGCCGATCGCGGGCGTCGAAGTCCAGGTAGGCCCGAGCCTGGCGGTCATAGGCCTCCGCCTCCACCGGGTTGGGGTTGCTCGCCAGCAAGGCGATCGTGTCCTTCACCGCCTGCGTGTTGCGGAGGAAGCCCCAGGACTCGATGGAATCGAAGCCCCGCCTTCGGTGGCCCCACCGGGACAGGTCGAGCATCACCACGCACGCGAGCAGCCGGTTGCGATCTTCAACGTCTTTCGTCGGGAAGGTGACTACTGGACGGTGATCTTCGACGGGCAGACCGTCCGCGTGCGCGACCTCAAGGGCATGCGCTACCTCGCGCGGCTCCTCACCGATCCGGGCCGCGAGTTCCACGTGCTGGATCTCGTCGCCGCCGAGACCGCCGCCGGTGGGCAAATCGACAGCAGCCAAGCGGCCGCCCTGCCGCGCTCGGCCCTGGGTCCCGCGGGCCACGCGGGCGACGCGGGCCAGATCCTCGACGCGCCGGCCAAGGACGCCTACCGCCGACGCCTCGCCGAGATCGACGACGACATCGAGCAGGCGCGCGCCATCGGAGACGCCGAGCGTGCTGCGCAGGCCGACGCCGAACGTGACTTCCTCGTTCGAGAGCTCGCGTGCGCGGTCGGCTTGGGCGGTCGCGATCGACGGGCTGCATCCGCGTCCGAGCGCGCCAGAGCCGGTGTGACCCGCGCGGTCCGCCAGGCGATGGCCAGGATCGAGCATCTCGGCCGCACCATCCGCACCGGTACGTATTGCGCTTACGTTCCCGACCCTCGCGCACCCGCCGGATGGCGTCTTCAATAGCCGTGACTTGCTACCGCCATTAGACGCGGCTAACAGCGGTGTGGTTGACTCCAACGATGGAACGGACGAAGGCTGTCGAGGACTACCTCAAGGCCATCTACAAGCTGCAGGCGCAGGAGAGCCTGACGAACGCCAGCCTGGCCGAGAGGTTGGGGGTGTCGGCGGCGTCCGTCTCAGCGATGGTGAAGCGGCTTGAGGGTGCAGACCTCCTCGACCGCTCGTCACCCAGAGCGTTGGTCTTGACCGGACGGGGGGAGGCCGAAGCGCTGCGGGTCATCCGTCGTCACCGGATCATCGAGACCTTCCTGCACCGCTTTCTGGACGTGCCCTGGGATGAGGTGCATGACGAGGCTGAGGTCCTCGAGCATGCCATCAGCGACCGCCTTGAGGACCGCATGGCCAAGGCGCTGGGCCATCCGGTGCGTGACCCGCACGGCGATCCCATCCCGCCCAAGGACGGCGCGCATCACGAGTCCTGGCCCCAGGCGCTGGACGATGCGCCTGCGGCGAGCTGGTTCCTCGTCGAGCGCGTCTCCGACCGCGACGCAGACGTCCTGCGCTACCTGGCGGAGCTGGGACTGGTACCGGGCGCGGTCCTGCACGTCGAGGAGCGGTTGCCATTCGGGGGGCCGCTGTGGATACAGATCGACGACGAGCGCCGGCCACTTGGGGCGGTCCTCGCGCGCTGCGTCTTCGGATCGTGCTTCGTGACCGTCGATGAGGCGCGGACAGCCGCCTCCGGCCTGCCGGGTGCCGCAAATGAGGTGCGGACGTGACGGGCATGGCCAGGAGGAGGTTCCTGCAGGGGCTCGGGGCCGCCGGGTTGACAGGCGGGGCCGGCATGTTCGCGGGACGCAGTCGAGCCGGAGCCAACGGACCCGTTGTCCCCGGCCCGGCGGGCCACGGCCAGCACGAGGGTGCGCACGGGGCGATGGGCACGATTGGCAGGGTCGACCACGAACGCAACGGCTTCACGCCGAGACAGCTGCTGACGCAGTTCGACGGCGGCGAGGTGTCGAAGGACGCGTCGGGCAGGACCGTGCGCGAGTACGAGTTCTTCGCCGTCAACAAGGACATCGAGGTCGCCCCGGCGTGTTCTTTCCGGCATGGACCTACAACCGTCGCGTCCCCGGGCCGACGATTCGC
>DASROS010000146.1:0-4619 GCA_035646775.1 Thermoleophilaceae bacterium
TCGAGGACGTGTTCCTGGGCCTGGGCTTCTCGGTGGCCGAGGGTCCCGAGGTGGAGTACGACTACTACAACTTCACCGCCCTGAACCATCCGCCCAACCACCCGGCGCGGATGCTGCAGGACACCTTCTACTTCTCCGACGAGGTGCTGCTGCGCACGCACACTTCTCCGGTGCAGGTGCGCGCGATGGAGGTGCAGGAGCCGCCCATCTACGTGATCGTGCCCGGCAAGACCTACCGGCGCGACTCCGACGCCACCCACACCCCGATGTTCCACCAGGTGGAGGGGCTGGCGATCGACGAGGACATCACCCTGGCCGACCTCCAGGGCGTGCTGCTGGAGTTCGCCCGCGCGATCTTCGGCCCCGACCGCCAGATCCGGCTGCGCCCGCACTACTTCCCCTTCACCGAACCGAGTGTGGCGGTGGACGTGTCGTGCTTTCAGTGCGGCGGGACGGGGTCGGTGGGGGCGCAACAGTGCCCTCTGTGCAAGGGCTCGGGCTGGGTCGAGATCCTCGGCTCGGGGATGGTCGACCCCAACGTGCTCGGCTTCGTGGCCGACAGCGGCTACGACCCGGAGAAGGTCCAGGGCTTCGCGTTCGGGATGGGCATCGAGCGGATCGCGATGCTGCGCCACAGCGTGCCCGACCTGCGCCTGTTCTTCGACAACGACCTGCGCTTCCTGGAGCAGTTTGGAACGTGAGGGTGCCCGTGACATGGCTGCGGTCCTACTGCGACCCCGATCTCCCAACGGAGGCGATCGCCGAGCGGCTCGACCTCACCGGCACCGAGCTCGAACGGGTCGAGCGCGTGGGCGTGGGGGACACCGCGAACTTCGTGGTGGGCAAGGTGCTCAGCGCCGAGAAGCACCCCGCCGCCGACCGCCTGAGCGTGTGCGAGGTGGACGACGGTTCCGGCGGTCCGCGCACGATCGTCTGCGGCGCGCCCAACGTGGCCGCCGGCCAGACCGTGGCCGTGGCGCGGCCCGGCGCGGTGATGCCCGACGGCACCGAGCTGGGCGAGGCCGAGCTGCGCGGGGTGAAGTCCAGCGGGATGATCCTCGCCGAGGACGAGGTGGGCCTGGGGCCCGACCACGACGGGATCATGGTGTTGCCCGACGGCCTCCAGGCCGGCGCCCCGCTGCAGGATGCGCTGCCGATCGCCGACGAGGTGCTCGAGCTGGAGATCACCCCCAACCGCCCGGACTGCCTGGCGATATACGGGGTCGCGCGCGAAGTACACGCGGCAACGGGCGCCGTCCTGTCCGAAGACCCGACGTCCGAGGACGCCGAGCCAGCCGACGGCGCCACCCCCGCCGCCGAGCAGATGACCGTGGAGATCGCCGATCCCGAGATCTGCCTGCGCTTCACCGCGCGCGTGTTCGAGGACGTGAAGCTCGGACCGTCGCCGGAGTGGCTCAAGCAGCGCCTCAGCGCGGCGGGGCAGCGGCCGATCTCCAACGTCGTGGACATCACCAACTACGTGATGCTCTGCACCGGCCAGCCGCTGCACGCGTTCGACATGGACGAGGTGCGCGGCGGGCGGATCGTGGTCCGGCGCGCGGAGGCGGGCGAGCGGATGACCACGCTCGACGACGTGGAGCGCGAGTTCGACTCCGGCATGGCGCTGGTCTGCGACGCCGAGGGCCCGTCGGGGATCGCGGGCGTGATGGGCGGCCAGGTGTCCGAGGTGTCGGACAAGACCACGCGCGTGCTGATGGAGGCGGCCACCTGGGTAGGCCCGAACATCCTCCAGACCTCCAAGAAGCTCGGGCTTCGAAGCGAGGCGTCCACCCGGTTCGAGAAGCAGTTGCATCCCGAACAGGCGATCGCGGCCCAGCGCCTTGCGGGCCGTCTGATGGTCGAGCTGTGTGGCGCGCGCATGGCGCCTGGCACGATCGACGCCTACCCCGAGCCGCTTCGGCCGCTCACCGTGAACCTGCGCCTCGACCGCGTGGAGCGCCTGCTCGGCAAGGCGATCGCGCGCGACGAGGTGGTGGCGATCCTCGACTTGCTCGGCTTCGCCACCGAAGGCGGCGAGGTGCTCAAGGTGACAGTGCCCCCGTGGCGCGACGCCGACGTGCGCCGTGAGGCAGACCTGATCGAGGAGGTGGCGCGCATCTACGGATTGGACCGGCTGCCGACCACGTTGCCGGCGCGAGAGCGCGCCGTCGGGCGCCTCACGCCTTCCCAGCGGCTGCGGCGGCGGTTGGAGGACGCGCTCCGCGACCGCGGCTTGCACGAAGTGGTGGCTTGGAGCTTCACGTCGCCCGAGGCCCTGGAGCGGCTGCGGATCGCCGGCGAGCCCGCGCTGGCGCTGGCCAACCCCCTGAGCGAGGACCAGAGCGTGATGCGCCCGCTGCTTCTGCCCGGGCTGCTCGATGCCGCCCGCCACAACGCCGCGCACGGGGCGACCGGGCTCGCGCTGTTCGAGTCCGGCCACACCTACCGCCCGGCCGACGGCCTGGGCGCGCCGGAGGGCAGCCCGCGCGGCGCCACCCCTGCCACCGAGCGGCACCACATCGGTGCCGTGCTCACGCAACGCACACCCGCCACCTGGCGCTCGCCCGCCGCGCCCGCGGACTTCTACGCCGCCAAGGGCCTGGTGGAGGCGCTCGCCGCGGCGGCCCCGCTGGACCTGGACGTGGCCCCGGGGGTCAGGCCCTTCCTGCATCCGGGGCGGTCGGCCACTGTGACCGTCGGGGGCCGCGAGGTGGGCTGGATCGGGGAGCTGCACCCGCTGGTGGCGGGGGCGTGGGACCTCGAGGGCGCGGCCGCCTTCGAGCTGGACGCCGGCGGGCTGACCGAGGAGGCGGAGCAGGTCGCGGACTTCCACGACGTGACCAGTTTCCCGGCCGCGCTGCAGGACATCGCGGTGGTGGTCCCGGCCGATGTGAGCGCCGCCGAGGTGCGCGCCAC
Organism: Thermoleophilaceae bacterium; assembly: GCA_035646775.1. Lineage (GTDB taxonomy): Bacteria > Actinomycetota > Thermoleophilia > Solirubrobacterales > Thermoleophilaceae > JAAYBF01. The sequence continues at coordinate 2,917 of DASROS010000146.1, forward strand.
GGTGCGCGAGGGCGGCGGCGAGCTGCTGGCCTCGACCGAGGTCTTCGACGTCTACACCGGCGAGCAGGCCGGCGAGGGCAACCGGTCGCTGGCCCTGCGGCTGCGGTTCCAGGCGCCCGACCGCACGCTCACCGACGCGGCAGTGGCCGACCTTCGGACAGCGATCGAGGCTGCGCTGGAGCGGATCGGAGGGCGGCTGCGTGGCTGAGCCGCACCAGGTGGCGGTGCTCGGCGCGACCGGCTTCGGCGGAGCGCTGTGCGCCTCGATCGTGGCGCGCCACCCCTCCCTGGAGCTCACCATGGTCACGGCCCGGTCCGACGCCGGGCAGCGCCATTCGGACCTCTACCCCCGCTACGGGGTGGATCTCGAACTGGAGGAACCCGACGCCGACCGCGTGGCGGAGCGCGCCGGATCGGCTCTGGTGGCCTACCCGCACAAGGCGGCCGCGGTAGCCGTGAGGGCGCTGCGCGAGCGCGGGTTGAAGGTGGTGGACCTGTCGGCGGACTTCCGCCTGGACCGGCAGCGCTACGAGCAGTGGTACCAGCCCCACGAGGCGCCGGAGCTGCTCCATCAGGCGGTGTACGGGCTGCCCGAGATCGGTCACCGCGACGAGATCCGCGGTGCCGAGCTGGTGGCGGGGCCGGGCTGCAACTCCACCGCCGCGCTGCTGGCCCTGTGGCCGCTGCGCGAGCACCTCCGCGACGTCGTGGTGGACATCAAGACGGGGGTGTCGGGCGCGGGGCGCGAGGCCACGCGCGAGACCCACTACGTCTCCGCGGCCGACAACGTGAACGCGTACAAGACCGAGGGCCACCGCCACAGCGCCGAGCTCGACCAGGAGTTGGGAAATCGTGCGCAGCCGGCCGAGCCGGCTGCTTCGCAGTTGCCCGGCGACGTGGCGATCACCTTCGTGCCCCACCTGGTCCCGGTGGACCAGGGCCTGATGGCCACCTGCTACTCGATCACCGACCCCGATCTATCGGCCGACCAGGCGCGCGAGCTGTTCGAGGCCGCCTACGCCGACGAGCCGTTCGTGGAGGTGACCGGCACGCCGCCCAGCACCTCCGACGTGCGCAACTCGAACCGCGCCCGCGTGTACGCGACCGTCACCGGCCGGCGGCTGCTGTCGATCTGTGTGATCGACAACCTGTGGAAGGGCGCCGCCGGCCAGGCTGTCCAGGACCTCAACCTGATGCTCGGCCTGCCCGAGACCGAGGGCCTGGCGTGAGCTCCGAGCCCTTCTTCCGCTCGCGCTGGGTGCAGCGCCCCGAGCACGTGCGCGAGCTCGCGCCCACGGCGCTGCCTGACGGCTATCGCAGCGCGGGGATCGCGGCGGGCATCAAGAGCGAGGGGCCCGACGTGGGGCTGCTGCTGTCGGACCGCGAGGCCACCGTGTCCGCGGCGCGCTTCACCTCCAATGCCCTGGTGGCCGCGCCCGTGGTGGTGGCGCGCGAGGCCGACCTGGGCTCCCTGCGGGCGCTGGCGGTGAACTCGGGCAACGCGAACGTCTCCGACGGGCAGCGCGGCCTGGAAACCGCTCACGCACAGCAGCGCACGGCGGCGGAGGCGCTGGACCTCGAGCCGGGAGTCGTGGGCATCGCCTCCACGGGCGTGATCGGGCGGGAGCTGCCGCGCGACAAGCTGGTGGCCGGCATCCGTCACGCCGCCGAGGCGCTGGGGCCCAACGCGCAGGCTTTCTCGG
>DASROS010000147.1:0-5014 GCA_035646775.1 Thermoleophilaceae bacterium
CGCCTGGGCGGCGCCCGCGTTCGCCGGCGCGCTCGCGGCGTTCGACCGCTACCGCTTCACCGATCCCGAGCAGCTGCGCGGCGCCGAGGTGACCGTGGCATGGGGAAGGCACGACCGGCTGCTGCTCTACGGGCGCCAGGCGCCCAGAGCCCGCGCCGCGCTTCCCTGGGCCCGCCACGTGACGCTCGGCGCCGGCCACACCCCGTTCTTCGACGATCCTGCGGCCGTTGCCGAGGTCATCCGCTCGACCGCGCTGGCGGCGCAGGGTTCTCCATCCCGGCGTTAGGCTCCTCGCGCTCGTGAGCCTTCGCCTTCCGGCCGCCGCCCTGATCGCCGCGATCGCCCTCGCCGGCGCTTTGGTCCAGCCCGCGCACGCCGCGGCCCCCGAGCCGCTGGCCACCTGCTTCTGGGAGGGGCCGGTGTCGATGAAGCGGCCCAGCTCGCGCGGGTTCGACGGCCACTTCTTCAACTACCCGGAGGAGTCGGCCACCTACTGGCTGGCCCGCTTCCGGATGCCCGAGGGCGCCAAGCTGCAGCTCACCGGCCGCTTCGCCCACGCTCGCTACCAGTCGCTCAACGCCTACTCCGAGGGCGCGCCCACCGACGCCCTCTCCGATCTCGCGACCGGCCCCGATCCGGGCTCGGTGAACCCCTTCATCGCCGGCAACCGCCGGGACCGCGCCCGGCGCTCCTACACGGTCACCGTGGTGGACGAGCCGCCCCCCACCGGGGCCCGGGCGCCGAACACGCTTTACGCGCAGCCGCAGGGCGATGCCGCCATCGAGCTGTTCTACCGCGTGTACGAGCCCGACCGCGGCCGCGACCTGGACGGCGGCACGGGCCTCCCCGCGCCGGAGCTCGTGCGAGCGGACGGGAGCACCGCCAGGGACTCGGCCGCGTGCGCACAGGTGAACGACCCCGACCGCTCGATCCCCACCCAGACCATTCCGGGGCCCGCCTGGACCGGCGCACGCAACTCGCCCGGCTGCGACGGCTCCACCAATCCGGCGTTCAGCCCCGTGCGCTGGGAGCGCTTCTTCAACATCGACTATTCGCAGCGGGCGGTGATCCAGGACTGCACCCCGCTGGGGCGCTCGCAGCGCCTGTCCGAGACCCCGCCGGAGCGCGGAGGCTTCTACAGCAACCGCGACAACGCCTACATCTTCACCCACCTCTCCCGCAAGTTCGGCAAGGTGCTCACGATCCAGGCCAGGCTACCCACCACGCCGCAGACCTACGCCGGCCAGAGGCGGATGGGTGCCGGGCAGGTGCGCTTCTGGTCACTGTGCAGCGGTGAGTCGCGCGTGACGCTGCGCACACCTGACTGCGTGTCCGACCGCGAGCTGCCGATCGACTCCGGACGGCGCTACACGGTCGTGTTCAGCAAGGCCGCCTACCGGCCGTCCAACGCCACGGAGGGCTGCGGCGTGTCGTGGGTGGACTGGGGCGAGAACGGCGACGGCGCCGGAGACCCCGACTACGCGCTGCTCATCATGCGCAACATGCTGCCCCAGGCCGGCTTCGCCCAGGCGATCCAACGCGTTCCGCGGCCGGGCATGGAGCAGTCCACGATGGGCGAGTACTTCCCCGCCACCAGCTATGGCTCGCGCGAGGACTTCCAATCGCGCGGATGCCGCGCCAGCCGGGTGTCCCTACTCGGGCGCCGGCTGCGGCTGGACCGCCGCGGGCGCGTGAGGGTAAGGGTGCGTTGCACGAGCGTCGAGGAGCGCTGCAAGGGGCGGCTGGGGCTGCGCGCGCGCGGACGCCTGGTGGCGCGGTCGCGCTTCACCGTCCGCGGGGGACGTTCCCGAGTTATCGGGGTACGAGTGGGGCGCAGCGGCCGCGCCCGGCTGAGGCGAGCCCGGCGCCTGCGGGTCCGCGCGCGGGGCACGACGCCCGTGGGCGTGCGCCTGTCCGCCAGCCGCGTGTACAGACTTCGCCGGCATTAGATGCGCCTGCTGGTGGTTGCCGACGAGGCGCCGCCGGCCGGGGCCGCCGAGCGGCCCGCACCAGCACACCCAGGAACAGGCGCGCGTGCGATTCGTACCGGCCTGAGCGTCAGGCCGTGGCAGTGGGCGACTTGGCCCGGTCGGCGATGACCTGGGCGAAGATGTCCACAACCGAGGGGTCGAACTGCCTTCGGGCACATCGGCGCAGCTCGGCGAGCGCCTCGTCGACCGTCCTGGAGGACGCGTACGGCCGGCTCGAGATCATCGCGTCAAAGGCATCACATACGGCGATGATCCGCGAACCGAGGGGGATCTCGACCCCGGCGAGCGCGTCCGGGTAGCCACTGCCATCCCACATTTCGTGAGAGGAGCGAACGAGCAGCCCAGCGCGCGCGAGCGCGGGCGCCGCTGCGAGGATGCGCTCGCCGATCAGGGTGTGGCGGCGCATGAACGCCCACTCCTCTTCCGTCAGCTCGGACGGCTTGTTGATGATCGCATCCGGGATCGCGACCTTGCCGATGTCGTGCAGCACGGCGGCATCGCGTAGCTGCGCGAGCTCCTCGCCGGAGATGCTCAGCCGCCTGCCAATGTCCTCAGCGAGCTCGGCCATGCCGTCGTGGTGCTCGCCCATATCTGGGTGGCGCTCCGCGAGCGCCCGGAGCAGCACGGCGCTGCTCTGGCGTCCGGCTGTTGCGCGCCCGGAGTGCTTCTGCGCGTACATCGCCTCGTCGGCTTTGCGCAGCGCCTCGGTCACGTCGCCGGTCTCCTGCGGGATCACGACGGACCCGAACGCGGTAGAGATCGCAAACCCCTCGCCGTGCTCGGATAGCGCGAGGCAGGCGGCCTGCTCCAGGGCGTGCATGCGGCCGGCGTCGGCGAGGACGCAGAACTCGTCGCCCCCCGGCCGGTACGCCCGGCCGCCGAACGGCTCGACCGTCTCGGCAAGCAGGCGGCCGAGCCTCATCAGCAGCGCGTCGCCCGCGAGGTGACCGAAGGTGTCGTTGTAGTTCTTGAAGCCGTTCAGGTCGAACAGGGTCAGCACGGTCGGTTCGTCGGCCGTCGCCGTCCTGACGCGCCGCTCGAGGTCGGTCATCAGCTTGCGGCGGTTGTCCAGTCCCGTCAGTGCGTCCGTGTTCGCGTGCGCCTCGAGCTGCCGGCGGCCGGCGCGCAGCGAGACCCCGGTGAGCGTGATCAGCACGAGCGCCAGCCCGAGCAGGGCGATCGGAACCAAGCCCATGCCCGAGACGAAGCCGCCGGTCGGCGCCTTGGCGCTGGCCACGACGAGCCAATCGTTGGCGTTCCCCACGGTCGGCTTCACGCGGCGGTAGGCGGTCCTAAGGCCGTCGACCTCGGTGACGCCGGCGCTGCTATCGGCGCGTGCAACGCCGACGTAGTCATCATCGCCCGGGACACCGAGCCGAGCGCCGACCCGCTGGGGCCGAGCGGCATCGATGATCACCCGCCCGGTGCGGCCGTCGATGATCCGCAGGGCCGACTCGCTGGTCTCGCCCAGCGCGCGGCGGAAGCTCTCCACTGTCACCTCGAAATGCACGAACGCGCGCTTGTGGCCGTCAGACTGCGGAATCAGGGTCGCGTTCGCGACGACCCACTCCTGGGTGTCTGGCGAGACGTAAGGGCGGGTCTGCTCCACCTGGCCGAAGTCCAGTGCGAAGGTTGGCGCAAAGAACACCGCCCGCTCCTCCACGGTCGACAGATCCTTAGGCGGCGCAATCTCTCCGTGCACCGCCCGGGCGAACTCCTCACCGTTAGCGTCGATGAAGCATGCCTCGCCGATGCTCGCCGGGTACAACTGCTCGAGATAGGTGAGGTGTTGCGTCGCCTCGCGAATGTTTCGACCTTGCCGGCGCACCGTCTCCGCGCGTGTGCCGGGTTCAGCGAGAACGTCCGCAAAGGCGGGTGAGTTCCCGGTGAGCAGAGTGATCGCCTTCGCGCGAGCGAAGTAGCTCTCGAGGGCGCCGCCATGCTCCTCGGTTTCGGCGATCAGCGTCCGCTGGAGCTCGGCCACCTGGCGATCGTGATCGAGCTTCGCCACGCCAAGCGCCGTGGGGATCAGCAGCACACCCACGATCAGGGCGGCAAACGACACGGCGCGCATGATCTCTCAATCGGAGAACTCGCCCCAAAGCTTGAGTTGCAGCGCCTTCTTGCGGAGGGCGATCTGACCCTCGGCTGAAGTCAGCGGCCGGTGCTGAACTGGCCAATCCCGGCGACCGTGCCGCGCGTCTGGGGCCCGCCCCCGTTACTGGGTAGGCGACCGGCCCGGGACGTAGCAGCGATAGTGCAGTCAGCGTGAAGGCATTGGTGAAGGCTCGCCCGGAGCCGGGTCTGTGGCTCGAGGAGGTCGCGGAGCCCGAAGTGGGCATCAACGACGTGCTCATACGTGTGCACCGCACCGGAATCTGCGGCACCGACTTGCACATCCACGCGTGGGACGCATGGGCGAGCGAAGCGGTCCCCACTCCACTCGTCGTGGGACACGAGTTCGCCGGCGAGGTGGTCACCGTGGGCTCCAACGTGAGCGACTTCCAGACCGGCGACCTGGTGAGCGGCGAGGGCCACCTGGTGTGCGGGCGGTGTCGCAACTGCATGGCCGGCCGGCGGCATCTGTGCGCCCACACGCGCGGCGTGGGGGTCGATCACCCGGGGGCGTTCGCGGAATACATCGCGCTGCCAATGACCAACGTGTGGCACCACGCCGACGACGTGGACCCCGAAGTGGCCGCGATCTTCGACCCCTTTGGCAACGCCGTGCACACCGCGCTCACGTTCCCCGTGCTCGGCGAGGACGTGCTGATCACCGGCGCCGGGCCGATCGGCCTGATGGCCGCCGCGGTGGTCCGCCACGCCGGCGCACGTCACGTCGTGATCACCGACGTGAACCCCGATCGGCTCGAGCTCGCCCAGAAGATGGGGGTCACGCGCGCGCTGGACGTGCGCTCGCAGGGCGTGAACAGCGTGCAGGCCGAGCTGGGGATGAGCGAGGGCTTCGACATCGGCCTCGAGATGTCCGGCCAGCCGGTGGCGCTGCGCGACATGCTCGCGAA
>DASROS010000148.1:0-2569 GCA_035646775.1 Thermoleophilaceae bacterium
CGCCTGGGCGGCGCCCGCGTTCGCCGGCGCGCTCGCGGCGTTCGACCGCTACCGCTTCACCGATCCCGAGCAGCTGCGCGGCGCCGAGGTGACCGTGGCATGGGGAAGGCACGACCGGCTGCTGCTCTACGGGCGCCAGGCACCCCGCGCCCGTGAAACTCGCCACCGACCACGGAAGCGACTCCATGTTCAGCTACGCGGCCGCCACGCTCGGCTTCCTCGAGCTTGGCCTCGGCAACCCCGAGGCCGCCATTCCGCACCTGGAGGAGGGCCGTCGCCGGCTCGCGCTCCACGGTGTGCGCGAGCCGGGCGTCCTTCAGCTCGCCCCCGACCTGGTCGAGGCCTACGTCCGGGCGGGGCGCCTCGAGGAGGCCAGCGCGGCGCTCGAGGACTTGGAGGAGCAGGCAAGCGTGTCCGGGCTGAGCTGGGCGCTTGCAACTGCTGCGCGCGGCCGCGGCCTCCTTTCAGACGACGACGAGTTCGAAGCGCACTTCGACGAGGCCCTCGACGCGCACGACCGCCTGCCGATGCCCTTCGAGCGGGCGCGCACCGAGCTCTGCTACGGGGAACGCCTACGGCGCGCGACGCGGCGGGCGCCAGCGCGAGAACGACTGGCGGCGGCGCTCGGGACCTTCGAGCGCTTGGGGGCGGATCCGTGGGCGCGGCGCGCTCGGGCCGAGCTGCGGGCGAACGGCGATCGAGTGGAGCGCCCAAGCGCGGAGAGCGCCGAGGAGCTGACCCCTCAGGAGCTCCAGGTGGCCCGAGCGGTGAGCGAAGGTGCCACGAACCGCGAGGCCGCGGCGGCCCTGTTCCTGAGCCCCAAGACGATCGAGGCGCATCTAGGGCGCGTGTATCGCAAGCTGGGGATCCGCTCGCGCACCGAGCTGGCGCTGCTGTTCACCGAACAGGAGCGACCAGGGCCAGCCCGTAGGGCGGCTACGCCGGCTCAGGCAGACCATGGCGGGCCACCGCCCGGTCGTAGTTGAGCCGAATCAGCGCGATCACATCACGCACATCGTCCTCGTCCTCGATCCGGCGGGAGGCGTATCCGGGCTTGCCGGGGAACACCGGGTGATAGTCGATGCGTCCCTCCTCGAACAGGCCGGCCCAGACGTCCTTGGGGAAGCCGCTGTGGAAGGCATGGTCGCCATGAAGGTGGCCCAGCTCGCGCCTTCCGAGCGTGAAGCCGTACTCGCCCCGCCTCCCCGTACCGGCCTCGACGCCCGGCCAGGACGTGACCTCCTGCGTGATCCGCTCGCTGGCTCCTGGGTGTCCGGTCCGTTGATTGCTCATGGAGCCAACCTACAAGCTCAAGTGAGCTTGAAGTCAAGGGCCGATCCTGATTCCCTGCCTGCCCATGTCCACTCTCCTGACGATCGGCGAGGTATCCAGGCGCAGCGGCGTGGCCGCCTCGGCCCTGCGCTTCTACGAGGAGCGCGACCTGATCAGCTCCGAGCGCGCGGGCTCCGGCCACCGCCACTACCCCAGGCCGGTGCTCCGGCGGATCGCCTTCATCGTGTTCGCCCAGAAGATCGGGCTCACGCTCGACGAGATCGGGGCCGAGCTGGCCAAGCTGCCGCCCGACCGCGCGCCCAACCGCCGCGACTGGTCGCGCCTGTCGAGCGGCTGGACGCCGAGGATCGACGAGCGGATCGCCGAGCTCGAGCGCCTCAAGGCGGGGCTCACCGAGTGCATCGGCTGCGGCTGCCTGTCGCTGGACCGCTGCAAGTTGGCCAACCCCGACGACAGGGCGGGCAGGCGCGGCCCCGGCCCGCGCTACTGGATCGGCGACCGCCCGGCATAGTCCATCCGACGTGAAGGCACTAGTGAAGTCGCGCCCGGAGCCGGGCCTGTGGATGGAGGACGTCCCCGAGCCCGACGTGGGCATCAACGACGTGCTCATCCGGGTCCACCGCACCGGCATCTGCGGCACGGACCTTCACATCCACGCGTGGGACGCCTGGGCCCAGGAGGCGGTGCCCACCCCGCTGGTGGTCGGGCACGAGTTCGCCGGCGAGGTGGTGGAGGTGGGCTCCAACGTGAGCGACTTCCAGCCGGGCGACGTGGTGAGCGGCGAGGGGCACCTAGTCTGCGGGCGCTGTCGCAACTGCATGGCCGGCCGCCGCCATCTGTGCGCGCACACACACGGCGTGGGCATCGACCACCCGGGCGCGTTCGCGGAGTACATCGCGCTGCCCATGACCAACGTGTGGCACCACGCCGACGACGTGGACCCCGAGGTGGCCGCGATCTTCGACCCGTTCGGCAACGCCGTGCACACCGCGCTCACGTTCCCCGTGCTCGGCGAGGACGTGCTGATCACCGGCGCCGGGCCGATCGGCCTGATGGCCGCCGCGGTGGTTCGCCATGCCGGCGCGCGCCACGTGGTGATCACCGACGTGAACCCCGAGCGGCTCGAGCTCGCCCTGAAGATGGGGGTCACGCGCGCGCTGGACGTGCGCTCGCAGGGCGTGAACAGCGTGCAGGCCGAGCTGGGGATGAGCGAGGGCTTCGACATCGGCCTCGAGATGTCCGGCCAGCCGGTGGCGCTGCGCGACATGCTCGCGAA
>DASROS010000149.1:0-11444 GCA_035646775.1 Thermoleophilaceae bacterium
CCCCGCGGCGATCAGCAGCGCCCCCGCCGAGCCCGCGGCCAGTACCACCGGCCCGGCCAGCGCCGAGCCCGCGGAGAAGGTGCCCACCTTGATCCCGGCCGCGGTGGTGAACACCTGGGCATGCAACTCCGGCGGCACGAAGCGCTGGCGGGTGGCGAACGTGGCAGCCAGACCGGGGCCGTCGGCCACCCCGGCGAGCGCCACGACGGCGAGCATCAGCGGGAGGCTCTCCTGCATCGGCCACAGGAGCATCAGGCAGCCGAAGGTGGCGATGGCCACGACCACGATCGACTCCGACGGGAAACGGTGCTGGAGGCGCACGAGCAGCAGCGCCCCGACCATCGAGCCGAACGCAAACGACGCCCAGAGGTAGCCCGCCGCACTGCGCTCGGCACCCAGGTGCTCCACGCAGAAGAAGGGGAACGCGACGGTGAGCAGGCCGAGGCCGCCCAGTCCGAGCGCGCCGGCCACGGTGATCCCGCGCAGCTGGGGCACGGCCACGATGCGCACCAGCCCCTCGCGCGCGATCGACAGCAGCGACGAGCCGTCGCCCCGCTCGCGCCCGCCCCGGTCCAGGCCGGGGATGGCGAGGATCAGGACGAGCGCCGCCAGCGACAGCACGATCTCCACCGCCAGCGACACCTCGGGCGAGAACACCGCCGCCAGCGTGCCCGCCAGCGCCGGGCCCACGATCAGCGCGAGGTTGAAGCTGGACGCCTCCAGGGCGTTGGCCGGCGTGAGCAGCTCGTCGGGCACCAGCACCGGGATGAAGCTGGTGAAGCCGCCGAAGGAGAGCGGGTAGGTGAGCCCGGCGACCAGAGCGGCACAGGGCAGCAGCGCCGCCGGAGCGTTGCCCGCCAGCGCCAGGATGCCGAGCAGGCTGGCCGAGATCGCCAGCTGGTCGATCACCATCAGCCTCCGCCGCTGGCCGGTGAGGTCGAGCCACGCCCCGAGCAGCGGCCCAGTGACCAGGCTCGGCAGGGTCACCGCCGCCACGGTGGCACCGGCCAGCGCGGCCGAGTCGGTGCGTTCGAGCACGAGCAGGACGACTCCGACCGAGAACATCTCGTCGGCCACGCGCGCCAGGGTCGCGGCGCCGAGAAACGCGGAGTAGCCGGGCTGGCGACGCAGGTGTGCGAAGTGCGAGCGGGCCACGGCCCCATGCTGCCAGCAGCGGTCTTAAAGAGGCTCTCGCGTAGTCTCACGCCGATGATTGCCGTGACCTTCCAGGGGCCGGGCGAGGTACGCGTGGAGGATCGCCCCGAGCCGGAGTTGATCGCCGATGGCGACGCGATCGTGGAGGTCCAGGCCACGGGCGTGTGCGGCTCGGACCTGCACATCTACCACGGGCGGGTGCAGATCGAGCCCGGCTTCACGATCGGCCACGAGTTCGTGGGGAAGGTGATCGCGGCGGGTCCGGGCGTGACCCAGGTGACCGAGGGCGACCGCGTGCTGGGCTGCTACTGCACCGCCTGCGGCCACTGCTTCTTCTGCCACCGGGGTGAGTTCCACAAGTGCGACCACGGCCGCGTGTTCGGGCACGGCAAGACGCTGGGCGATCTCCAGGGCGCCCAGGCCGGCCAGGTGCTCGTGCCCCACGCCGACCGCACCCTGCGCAAGGTGCCCGAGACGATGTCCAGCGACGTGGCGCTGTTCGCGGGCGACGTGATGGGCACCGGCTACCACGCCGTGGACCAGGCCGAGCTGCGGCCCGGCGACACCGCGGCTGTGTTGGGTCTCGGTCCCGTGGGGCTGTGCGCCGTGCAGTCCGCCAAGGCCGCCGGAGCTGCCGAGGTGATCGCCGTCGACACCGTGGACGAGCGCCTGGCGATGGCCGAGTCCTTCGGCGCCACGCCCGTGCACCTCACCGACGGGGACCCCCGCGGCGCCGTGAAGGCCGCCACCGAGGGCCGCGGCGTGGACGTGGCCGTGGACGCCGTGGGCCATCCCGACGCCTTCGACATGGCCTGCCGGCTGGCGCGCAAGGCGGGCACGGTGTCCGTGATCGGTGTGTACGCCGAGCGCATGGAGGTACACATGGGAGTGGTGTGGATCAAGGCGCTCACCGTGCGCACCGGGCACGCGAACGTGATCGGCCACGTGGACCGCGTGCTGGCGATGATGGACGCCGGCGTGCTCGATCCCAGCCCGCTCGTGACCAGCCACATGAAGCTCGAGGACGCAGCCGAGGCTTACGCCGTCTATGACCGCCGCGAGGCACTCAAGATCGTTATGAAGCCCTGATGGAGGATCGTGCGCAGCCGGCCGAGCCGGCTGCTTCGCGGCGGGGAGCCGAGCACCTCGACCAGGCCCTTCGCCAGCAGCTGGGCCACTGGCGCACCGCGCTCGGCAGCGGAGCCGTGCGCGTGGGCTGGAAGATCGGGCTGAACGCGCCCGAGGTGCAGGAGAAGCTGGGCATCGAGCGCTCGGTGGTGGGAAACCTCACCTCCGCCACGCTGCTGCGCCCCCGCGCCAGCCACTCGCTGGCCGGCGCGGAGAACCCCAAGGTGGAGCCCGAGATCGCGATCGAGGTGGGCGGCGACGGCTCGATCGCAGGACTCGCCGCTGCAATCGAGGTGGTGGACTTCAACCGCCCCGTGGACGACGCCTACGAGATCGTCGCCACCAACATCTTCCATCGCGCCGTGGCGATTGCCAGCTCCGAGCACGAGGCCTCGCCCGAGGGACTCACGGCCGTCCTCTGCGTGGACGGCGAGGAGCGCGAGAGCGCGCCCGCCGACAAGTTCGACCTTCCCGCCATAGTCGCCTTGGTGGATGAGACATTGGCCACCGCAGACGAGAGCCTGGAGGTGGGCGACCGCATCATCGCCGGCTCACTCACCACGCCGGTGGACGTGCGGCCCGGACAGCGTGTGTCGCTGGACCTGGGCCCGCTCGGGTCCGTCGAGATCGACTTCACCGACTGAGTCATAGGAGGACCAATGACTACCACCGCCCTGCCCGACGCCCTCTCCGACTCCGCCCGGTCCTTTGCCGCCGGCCCCCACGAGCTGCTGATCGGCGGCGAGCGCGTGGCGGCGGCGGATGGGCGCACGTTCGCCACCCTGGATCCCTCCACCGGCCAGGAGATCGCCCAGGTGGCCCACGGAGGGGCCGAGGACGTGGACCGCGCGGTGCGCGCCGCGCGCGAGGCGCTGGAGGGCGACTGGACGCACAAGGTGGTGCCGGCCAAGCGCGCCGCCGTGCTCTTCGAGCTGGCGCGGCTGGTGGACGAGCACTCGGGCGAGCTGGCCGAGCTGGAGGCGCTGGACAACGGCAAGCCGGTGAAGTTGGCCAAGGTCGTGGACGTGCGGCTGGCGGCCGAGCACCTGCGCTACTTCGCGGGTTGGCCGACCAAGATCGTGGGCCAGACCATCCCCGTCTCGACCCCCGGCATGCACGTGTACACGCGGCGCGAGCCGGTGGGCGTGGCCGGGCAGATCATCCCCTGGAACTTCCCGCTGCTGATGGCGTGCTGGAAGATCGCCCCCGCGCTTGCTGCGGGCTGCACCACGGTGCTCAAGCCCGCCGAGCAGACCCCGCTCACCGCGCTGCGGCTGGGCGAGCTGGCGCTCGAGGCCGGCATCCCCGCCGGCGTGCTCAACGTGGTCACCGGCGACGGCGAGACGGGCAAGGCCATCGTGGAGCACCCGGGCGTGGACAAGCTGGCGTTCACCGGCTCCACCGCCGTGGGGCGCGAGATCGGCGCCTCGGCCGGGCGCGCCCTCAAGCGCGTGACGCTGGAGCTGGGCGGCAAGTCGCCCAACGTGATCCTGCCCGATGCCGACCTGGAGGCCGCCGTGAAGGGCAGCTACCAGGCGATCTACTACAACACCGGCCAGGCCTGCAACGCGGGCTCACGGCTGTTCGTGCAGAAGGATCAGTTCGACGAGGTGGTCTCCGGCCTGTCTGAGGCCGCGCAGAAGGCGCGCGTGGGCCCCGGCCTGGACGAGGGCACCCAGCTGGGCCCCGTGGTGTCCGCCGAGCAGCACGAGCGCGTGCGCGGCTACATCGAGAAGGGCCGCTCGGAGGGCGCCGAGCTGGTCACCGGAGGCGGCGATGGGGAGGGCAACGGCGGCTACTTCGTGGAGCCCACGCTGTTCACCGTGACCGACGACAACCTCACGATCGCCCGCGAGGAGATCTTCGGACCCGTGCTGGTGGCAAGCCCCTACAAGGACCTCGAGGAGGTGGCCCGTCGCGCCAACGACAGCGAGTACGGCCTGGCCGCCGGCGTCTGGACCCGCGACGTGGGCAACGCCCACAAGCTCGCCGCCATGCTCAAGGCCGGCTCGGTGTACGTGAACGTGTGGGGCCCGAGCGACGCCGCCGCCCCGTTCGGCGGCTTCAAGGCCTCGGGCATCGGCCGCGAGCACGGCGAGGTGGGGCTGGACGCCTACCTCGAGCAGAAGACCGTATGGGTGAACACCGGCTGAGCCGCTCCGCGACTCGCGCCGTCTAGCGCAGCGCCAGGCGGTAGACCGCGCCCTTCAGCGACATGGCGTGCACGCGACCGCGCCCGTCCTCGCCGAAGGAGACCAGGGACGAAACGCGCGGGCCGAGCGCGCGGTCGCCCTCCGCGCGGCCTGTGCGCAGCCGCGCCACCCGCAGCGCCGGGTCGCAGAAGTCGCCGTAGACGTAGCGGCCGCGGAACCGGCCCATGGCGGGGTCGCGGATCACGTAGCCACCGGTGATCGAGCAGGAGCCCTGGGAGTGCAGGCGCTCGATCACGGGCGGCAGGTGCCCGGGAGCGGTGGCGTCGCCGCCCGAATAGCGGCTGCGCCCCTCGAAGGCGTTCCAGCCGAAGTTCACCCCGCCTCGCGGGCGGCGCTTGCCCTTGGCCACCGGTACGAAGTCCACCTCCTCGACGGCGTTCTGCCCCACGTCGGCCAGAGCCAGGTCGCCGGTGCGGCGGTCGAACGAGAAGCGGTATGGGTTTCGCAACCCGTAGGCGAACACCGCGCCGACCGCGCCCGCGCGGCCCACGAACGGGTTGTCGCGGGGCACGCGGAAGCCGCCGCCCGGCTTGGGCTCGACGCGCAGCAGCTTGCCCAGGCGAGCGGAGAGCTTCTGACCATTGCGGTCGGGGTCCCCGCCCCCACCGCCGTCGCCGAAGCCGATGTAGAGCATCCCGTCGTGGCCGAACTGGATCTGCCCGCCCTTGTGGTTCCCGCGCCGATGGGGTTCGCGGATGATCGTGCGGCGCGAGCCGGGCTGGGTGCGGTTCGGGTTGCCCGCCGCAGCGCGGAAGCGGTCCACCTCGAGGAACCCGGCCTTGTCCACGTAGTACACGTAGTAGAGGCGGTTGCGGGAGTAGCCCGGGTCGAAAGCCATCGACAGCAGCCCGCTCTCGCCGCCGGTCTGCACGCGCGAGACGATGTTGAGGAACGGGCGGCGCAACCTGCGCTTGCCGCGCAGGACCTGGATCCGCCCGTCGCGCTCGACCACGAAGCGGCGCACCCGGTCACCGGGCGGCGCGGCCAGGAACGTGGGCTCGGCGAAGTTGCCCACCCGAACGAGGCGGACGCTCTTCCCGGCGGCCTGGGCGGGGCGGTCCGCCCCGGCCGAGGGCAGCAGGGCCACTCCCCCGATCACCGACAGGCTCGCCGCCACGACTGCGATCCGGATCTTCACCGCGCGCAGTATGCCGAGCGAACCCGTTGGAGACACGCCGCATGGTCCTGTAACGCCACGGGTACGTAGTAGTCCCGTGAGTAAGGCGCTGGTCACAGGAGCAACCGGTTTCGTGGGCGGCCGCTTGGCGCGGGCCCTGACCGGCGACGGCACCCGGGTGCGCGCGCTGGTCCGCGATCGCGACAAGGCCGCCGGCCTCGAGGGTGAGGGCGTGGAGCTTCACAAGGGCAACGTGCTGGACGCCGACTCGCTGCGCGGGGCCGGGGACGGCGTGGACGTCGCTTACTACCTGGTGCACGGCATGGGCCGGGGCTCCGACGACGACTTCGCCGAGCGCGAGCGCGACGCCGCTCGCAACTTCGCCCGCATGCCACCGAAGAGGGAGTGGGCCGCGTGGTCTACCTGGGCGGGCTGGGCAACAACTCCGACTCCCAGCATCTGCGCAGCCGCCACGAGACCGCGCAGATCCTCTCCGAGCACGGCCCGCCGCTCACCTACGTGCGCGCGGCGATGGTGGTCGGCGCCGAGAGCGAGTCCTACAAGACGCTTCGCTATCTGGTCGAGCGCCTGCCCGTGATGGTCGCGCCGAAGTGGCTGGAGACCCCCACCCAGCCGGTGGCCGTGGACGACGCCGTGGCCTATCTGGCCTGTGCCCCCGACGTCCCGGAGTGCGAGGGCCGTGAAGTGCAGATCGGCGCGGCCCCGAGGTGGTCTCCTACGGGGAGATGCTCGACCGGATGGCGGTGGCGATGGACAAGCGCCCGCGCCCGAAGCTCAAGGTGCCCCTGCTGTCTCCCAGGCTCTCGTCCCATTGGATCGGCCGTCCAGCCCACCGGCCTGGACGCGGCACTGCGGCGCGCCCTCGCGGAAGAGCGGGATTAGTACCCTGGTGCGCGCCACGGGCTGTGGCGCAGTTTGGTAGCGCGCTCCGTTCGGGTCGGAGAGGTCCCCAGTTCAAATCTGGGCAGCCCGATCAGTTCTTCACGCGTGCGGGCGATCAGCTGGGCTGGATCTCTATGTCGCCGGTGCGCGGGATGCTTTTCCACCGGGCCCGGATCCCGATGAGCGCGCTGATGGTGGACTCGATGACAACCAGGTACATGAGTTGGCGGTAGACCAGTTGCTGTAGTGGCAGGGCCCAGAGGGGGCGCAACGATTCGCCATCAAGCCGGAAGGCGAAGATCGCGAGAAAGAGCTGGAGGGCGTTGAACGCCACCCACGCTCCGAGCACGGGGATGGGATTGGTGAAGATCACGCCGTAGAGGGCGAAGAGGTCGATGAGGGGGGCGAGCATGGGCAGCAGGTACTGGAAGAAGGTCAGATAGGGAAGGGCCCGCCGGCCGATCCGCACCTCGCGCGGGTCGCTCGAGAGCACCGCGCCGCGGTGCTTCCACACGGCCTGCATCGTGCCGAAGGACCAGCGGTAGCGCTGGCGCCATAGCCCGTCGATGGTGGAGGGCGCCTCGGTCCACGCCAGCGCGTCCTCGGCGTACACCACTCGCCTGCCCGTTCTTCCGATGGCCAGGGTGAGGTCGGTGTCTTCCGCGAGCGTGTCGCCGGACAGGCCGCCCACTTGGTCTATGGCTTCGCGTCTGAACGCGCCGATGGCTCCAGGGACGGTAGTCGTGCATTGGAGCACTTCGTACATGCGCCGGTCAATGTTGAATCCGGTCACGTACTCGATGTGCTGCCAGCGACCGAGCAAACCCCTGCGGTTGCCGACTTTGGTGTTGCCCGAGACGGCACCTACCCGCGCGTCGTCGAAGGGCTCGACGAGGCGGCGCACGGTATCTGCCTCGAAGATGGTGTCGCCATCGACCATGACCACGATCTCGCTGTCTGTCAGCTCGACGCCGGTGTTCAGTGCGGCGGCCTTCCCGCCGTTGTGTTGACGCACGAGTCGCACGCCACCGATGGCGGCCGCCTCGACGATCGCCGGGGTGGTGTCGGTTGAGCCATCGTCGATGACCACGATGTCGAGGTCGGGGTAGTTCGACTGGGCGATTGAGCGCACCGCCCGTTCGATGCCTACCTCCTCGTTGAAGGCGGGCACCAGGACGGCGACCGACGGCAGGTGGTCTGTGCCGAACCGGGGCCGGGCGGTTCGCGCATGGTGGGAAGCCAGCGCCAGCAGGACGAACACGCGAGCGGCCACCAGAAAGCCCACTGCGACTACGGCGGCCGACAGAAGGCCCACCAGCCAGAAGGCCGACCGGACGCTCCACGTGAACAGCTGTCCCCGTCGTCGCTCCCCCGCAGACGCGGCCGGAGCCAAGACGCCAGCCGGCAGACCGCTCAGCTGACCGGCGGTGACGAACCGGAACCCGCGCGCGCGCAGAGAAGGGATGAGCCGCTCGAGCGCGGCCACCGTCTGGTGGCGGTCACCGCCGCCATCGTGAAACAGGATCATGCCCCCCTGGCGACCACGCGGAGTGGCATTCCGGGCGATCGCCGAGACTCCGCGACGCTGCCAGTCTCGGGAGTCGAGGTCGCTCAGCGCGACCAGATAGCGACCGCTCGCGAGAGCCGCGAGCCGGCGCTCGGTGGGACGGTCGACCGTGTCGGGTGTCGCCGAGTACGGAGGCCGCAGAAGCCGCGTGAAGTGGCCTGTGATGCCGACCAGCACAGCCTCGGTCAGGTCGAGCTGCAGGCGCTGCTGACGCACCGATCCGGTTGATAGGTCGGCATGGGTAAAGGTGTGATTGGCGATCTCATGTCCCTGGCGATCGAGCATTCGCACGACCTCGGGGTGGCGTGCCGCCTCGCTGCCAACTACGAAGAACGTGGCCGGCACCCTTTCACGTCGCAGCACCGCCGCGACTCGCGGCGTCCACCGCGGATCCGGGCCGTCGTCGAAGGTCAGGGCGATCCGCCGCCCCGCCGGCCGCTGAGCCGGCACGAGCTCATCGCCGCTGGCGCGAAGCAGCCCCGGCCCCTCCGCCAGCGACGACACGCCTCCTTCCGCCGGACCCGACTCGGTGCTGGCGCCGACCATGTGCGTGGCGTACCCCTGGAACAGGATCAGCAGGGCGACGACGCCCAGGCACAACGCGAGCAGCCACCAGTGCGCAGGGGGACTCCACAACCGGCGCCGTAGCCGCAACAGGCGGGGCTCGCCCCCGGTTCGAGCTCTTCGAGGAATCCCGCTAGCCCTGCGGCGCGGCGGAGCGTGGGGCGACACCGGAACGGCCGGGGGCGGTCTCCGGGCGGCCAGGGGATTCCGGGCGGCCAGGGGACTCCGGGGGGCCAGGTGCCGTCTGTGGGTTACCCCGCGCCGTGTCTCGCCCGCCCGGGGCGGTCTCCGACCGGCCCGGACCAGGCACAGCCGGCGTCGGCGCGGCGGGTGCGCGGTTGGGGGTTCGAGCCCGGCGGGGAGCGCGGCCCGTAGCCGGAGCGGTCGCCGGCGGCGACCCGGGTGCCAAACCGCGGCGTAGCCCTCGTCCACCTCTACCCGCCGAGGGTACGGGGCCTGCGCGAGACGGGCCGGCGTCGATGTCCCCACGGGTGGCCGCATCGTCCGCGGCGGGCGCGGCGATTCTGGCAGCGTCGCCTGGGGACAGCGCGGGTAGCTCAACCGGCCGCAGCGAGCCGCCTCCCAGTGGGACGCCATCTACCGACACGAGGCCCAGACCCCCCAGTGCCAACAAAGCCAACCACCCGACGAGCAACGTAGTCAGGGCGCCACCAAGAAGACGCATCCTCGCGCGCCTCCGTCCCGTGGGGTCCTGCAGCACCCCGAAGGTTGCGGACCGACCATCATCGGGCTCGCCGCGCAGATCGACGACCCGCGGTCGATCTCGAGGGGGCGCTGCGGATACGGTCGGTTCCGCCATCGGCGTCTACAACGCCGCGGAAGTACCGAAGTTATGAAGTGTGGCGGCGCTCGGAGCCCAAGCGGGGAGAGGCCACGCAGGGCTCAGGCCGCGACGGCGTTGTAGTAGCGCACCGCCAGCCCGGTCAGCAGCGTCTCGAAGCAGGCCTCCGCGGAGATCTCGTGCTCCTCGGAGTACTCGCGGATGCCGACCTGCTCGATCGCCTCGCTCTGGGCGATCACCTCGTCCACCAGGTCCGGGTGCTCGTCGGAGAAGAAGGCCCCCATCGAGTACAGGCTCGTGTCCATGAGCGACTCGAGGAAGGAGTCGCTTCCGGTCTGTGTGCCCGTGGTGTCGGAGGGTCCGGCCATCGCGCTTGCAGCGTACCCGCAGGGCACGCTCTGAAAGCGGCTAGAGCTTCTGCCCGGTCAGGCTGGCCACGTCCTCGGCGGTGGGCGCGGTGGCGCCCACGCCGGGGGAGGGGGCAGAGGGGGCCGCGAGCTGGAACCGCGGCGTCTGCACCTGCGGCGCTGCGGGCTTGGCATCGGCCTGCGGAGCGCTCACGCCCGAGGGCCCGGCGGCGCCGGAGCCCGGGAGCGGCGGTGCGGCCGGGGCAGCGGGAACCTCGGGGGGCTCGGCACGCGGCGTGGCCTCGCCGGCATCGCGCTTGCGATCGTTCTTGATCGAGCCCGCGCCCTTGCGTGCCTCGCGGCCCGCGCGCTCGGGAGCGATCTCGGTGCCGGTTGACTGCCGTGGCTCGGGATCGGCGCCCTTGCCGAGCGCCGGGCTCTGCGGGGCGCCCTGGCCGGCGGGCGATTCGTCGGCGCCCTTGGCCGCCAGCGGCCCCGCGCCGCCGAGCGTGGCGCCGCCACCTCCCACCACGGCCACCGCGGCCAGCAGGGCAACGGCCTTGGCTGCGGTGGCCTCGAAGGCGGGCTGGACGGCCAGCAACGACGTGCTGCCCTGGCCTGCCACAGTGCTCGCGCTGTCGGACGACAGCGGATCGATCCTGCGCCGGAGGAAGGCCGGCAGCGGGAGGAAGGCCGCCGCGCGGGCGGCGAGGCTGCGCCGGCTGACCGGGGCCACGCCGAGCTTGCGCGCGCGCACTCGGCAGGCCGAGCAGCGGCGGCAGTGACGGTCGAGCTTGCGCCGGTCGCGCTCGCTGTAGACGCCTTCTGCCAGGCGGGCGATCGCCGCGGTCACGATGCGGCAGCGGCGGCCGGTGTCCAGCTCGGCGTACTCGCGCTCCAGCCGGCGGCGGGCCCGGAACAGGGTGCTCTCCACGGCGGACGGGCTCAGCTCCATCCGGTCACCGATCTCGGCGTAGGAGAGGCCCTCCAGCTCGCGGAGCACGATCACCTCCTGGTGGGTGACGGAGAGCTCGTCGAGCGCCCCCCTGAGGTACTCCAGGCGCTGCCTGACGATCACCGCGACCTCGGGAGGCGCGCTGCCCACCAGGCGCGCCACGTCGGCGGCGGGCAGCCCGGCGTCGGAGTCGATCGAGACCTCGCGCGTCCGGCGCGAGCGCCGGTACAGGTCGATCGAGGCATTGCGGGCGATCTCGTGGATCCAGGGGCGGAAGTTGATCTCGGCGTCGGTCTCGCGCAGCCGCCGCAGCGCGGAGAAGAAGGCTTCCTGGGTCACGTCCTCGGCCCTGCCCGTGTCGCGCACGTAACCCTTCACGTAGCCGGCCACGGGCGGGTAGTAGCGCCTGAAGAGCTCTGCGAAGGCGGTCTCGTCACCGGCGCGCACGGCAGCGACCAGCTCCGTATCCGGCCAAGCCTCGTGGTCTGCCGCCAGCTGAGCGGCGCCGATCGTCTGCAAGTCATCCTCCGGGTCGCGCGCGAGTTCCCCTAGGAGTCGGGGTCGGTGAAGTTGCGCTGGTTGGTCGGCTTGGGCGCGAAGGGGTCGCGACCGCTCGGCGGGGTGCGAGGCTTCTTTCCCTCGGCCTGCATGTCTTGGCGGCGGCGCTCCTCTCTCTCGGCGGCCTCGGCCTCG
>DASROS010000150.1:0-45338 GCA_035646775.1 Thermoleophilaceae bacterium
AGCACCGGGCGCCTCGCCCACGAACATCACGCCGGCGTCCGCGTTGCCGTTGCCGAACACCACCTGGGTCCGCGTCTCGTGCAGCGGGCAGCGCGTGCAGGCGCGCGCCTCCTTGTAGAGCTCGACCAGCTCCTCGCGTCGCTCGGCGGCGGGACGGGACATCCGCGACAGCCTAAGGTCGCTCGGAGCGCGAATTGCGGCGTGCGGCGTAAGAAAACGCCGACCTAGCGGTATCCTTGTGTGCGTCGGCCGCTACCCGCCCCGGGGAGCGGACCGGCTACAGACCAACGCCGACCGGTATCCCGCCGTTGGGACCCGGAACGGGAAGATGGAACAGACCGCCCCTACCCCCCTGCCCGATCGCATGGCCGACGACGGCGCCCCGCGGCTCGCCGTGGTGGGCCGCGGTCGCCTCGGAACCGCGCTCGTACCGGCACTGGCCGCATCGGGCGCGGATGTCCAGGGCCCGCTGGGGCGCTCCGAGCGCCCCGCCGCCCCCGTCGAGGCGGTGCTCCTGTGCGTGCCGGACGCCGAGATTCCAGCGGCTGCAGCGGCTGCCGCCGGGACGGCCCCGTTCGTGGGTCATACCAGCGGCGCAACCCCACTCGACGCCCTGGCGCCCGCCGGCGCCGCCGCCTTCGGGCTGCACCCGCTCCAGACCTTCGCGGGCGGGGACGGCCCGGAGCGCTTCAGAGGCGCCGGCTGCGCCGTGGCCGGCGAGACGGACGGGGCGCTCGCGCTGGCGACCGGGCTTGCGCAGTCCCTCGGGATGCGCCCCTTCCCCATCGCCGACGCCGACCGCGCCGCCTACCACGCCGCCGCCTCGATCGCCTCCAACTTCCTCGTGACCCTGCAGGCCGCCGCGGAGGACGCAGCGGCGGCCGCCGGCCTGGAGCCCGCCGAAGCGCGCGAGCTGCTGGCGCCCCTGGTGCGCGCCACCGTGGACAACTGGGCGGCCCAGGGACCCGAGCGCGCACTCACCGGGCCGGTCGCCCGAGGCGACGAGGCCACGGTGGAGCGCCAGCGGCGGGCGCTCGAGGAGCGCGCCCCGCACCTGCTCAAGCTGTTCGACGCCCTCGCTGAGCGCACGCGCTCGGTGGCGGGTCGGGAGGCGTTGCTGTGAAGACCGTGCGCGCCGTGGCCGAGCTGCGCGCCGAGCTGGACCAGCCCCGCAAGGGCGGCCTGTCCATCGGCTTGGTGCCCACCATGGGCTCGTTTCACGAGGGCCACCTGTCGCTGATGCGCAGGGCACGCGAGGAGTGCGACCTGGTGGTGGTGTCGCTGTTCGTGAACCCCGCCCAGTTCGGCGCCGGCGAGGATCTCGACGCCTACCCGCGCGACGAGGCCCGCGACGCGTCCCTCGCCGAGGCCGAAGGCACGAACGTGCTGTTCGTCCCGCCGGCCGAGGAGGTCTACCCCGACGGGTTCGCCACCACGGTGGAGGTGCAGGGGCTCACCGACGTGCTCTGCGGCCACCCGGACCGACGCGGCCGCGAGCACTTCGCGGGTGTGACCACGGTGGTGACCAAGCTCCTGAACATGGGCCAGCCCACGGCCGTCTACTTCGGCCAGAAGGACGCCCAGCAGGCGCTGGTGATCCGCCGGCTGGTTCGCGACCTCGATATCCCGGTCCGGGTGGACGTGTGCCCCACCGTGCGCGAGGAGGACGGACTGGCCCTCAGCTCGCGCAATGCCTATCTGTCCCCGGAAGAGCGCGAGCGCGCCGCGGCTTTGAGCCGGGCGCTGGAGGCAGCCGGCGGCGCCGTTGCGGCCGGCACGCTCGACGCCGGGGACGTGCTCGCGGCCGCCCGCGCTCAGCTGGATGGCGCGGGCATCGAGCCGGAGTACCTGGAGCTGCGCTCCACCACAGACCTTTCGCCCGTCGAGCGCGTGAACGGCTCGACTCTGCTCGCGGTCGCCGCCCAGGTGGGCCGCGCCCGCCTAATCGACAACACGGTCCTTGGAGGGACCCAATGAGACGAACCATGCTCAAGTCAAAGATCCACCGGGCGACCCTCACCGGCAGCGATCTGAACTATGTCGGCTCGATCACGGTCGACGCCGATCTGCTGGAGGCCGCCGACATCCGCGAGCACGAGCTGGTGCACGTGCTCGACATCGACAACGGCGCGCGCTTCGAGACCTACACGATCGCCGGCGCCCGCGGCTCCGGCGACATGCAGGTGAACGGCGCCGCCGCCCGCCTGGTGCACACGGGGGACAAGGTGATCGTGGTCTCCTACGGCGAATACGAGGAGGCTGAGCTCGGGGCATACGAGCCCCGAGTCGTTCATGTGAATGCCCGCAACGAGATCGTCACGGTGGACGACGCGGTCGCGGAGCTGCTGGCATGAGCGCGCGCCCGAAGATCGCAACCGCCCCGCCCGCCAAGGGCAAGCCGGTCACGCTCTCCAGCCTCGGCGAGAAGAAGGCGCTGGGCGAGCCGATCGCGATGGTCACTGCCTACGACCACCCGAGCGCCCGCGTGGCCGAAGCCGCCGGCGTGGACGTGGTGCTGGTGGGCGACTCGGCCGCCATGACCGTGCTCGGATATCCGAGCACGGTGCCCGTGTCGGTGGAGGAGATGCTGATGCTGGCCGCGGCCGTGCGCCGGGGCCTGGAGACCCCGCTCCTGGTGGGCGACCTGCCGTTCGGCTCGTACGAGGTGTCCGACGAGCAGGCCGTGGCCACCGCCCAACGGTTCGTGAAGGAGGCCGGCTGCGACGCGGTGAAGCTGGAGCGCGGCGGCAGCTCGGTGGACC
Source organism: Thermoleophilaceae bacterium (assembly GCA_035646775.1). GTDB lineage: Bacteria > Actinomycetota > Thermoleophilia > Solirubrobacterales > Thermoleophilaceae > JAAYBF01. The sequence goes on from DASROS010000150.1 coordinate 2,763, forward strand.
GCGCGGCGGCGATCGTGGCCGCCGGCATCCCGGTGATGGGCCACGTGGGACTCACCCCCCAGACCGCAACCGCCCTCGGCGGCTACCGCTCGCAGGGCCGCACTGCCGAGCGCGCGCTGGAGGTGGCGCGAGACGCCATCGCGCTACAGGAGGCGGGCTGCTTCTCGATCGTGTTCGAGGCCATCCCCTCCGACCTCACCGACCTGTTGATGCCGAGGCTGGGGATCCCGGTGATCGGCATCGGCGCCGGCCCGGCCACCGACGGCCAGGTGCTCGTCTTCCACGACCTGCTGGGCATCTACGAGGGCCACGCCGCGCGGTTCGTGAAGCGCTACGCCGACGTGCGCGAGCAGATGGTGGCCGGCGTGCAGGCGTTCGCCGAGGACGTGCGCGCGCGGCGCTACCCGGCGCCCGAGCACGGCTACACGATGGCGCCGGACGAGCGCGAGCGCCTGCGGGGGCTGCTGGAGGCCGCTGAGAGCGCCGATTCACGCTGAAGGAGAACCGCAACTGCATCCCGTAAGGGTGTTCTAGGCCCAGAACCCCTTACAAGGAGGCAGCCCCACATGAAGCGCTTCATCCGTCGCCGGCCGTCGCCGGCACTCGTGCTCTCGCTGATCGCGCTCTTCATCTCTATGGGCGGCGTGTCGTACGGCGTGGCCACCGGCTCGATCAACGGTCGCGAGATCAAGAACAACTCCGTGACCAACAGGGACGTCCGCAACGGCACGATCAGGGCCCAGGAGGTCAAGCGCGACGGTCTGGGCGGGGGCGCCATCAAGGAGTCCACCCTGGGCACCGTGCCGTTCGCCGCGGGAGTGGAGAACGCGGCGGTCGTGAGCCCCGCCGGCGTGATCGTGCGCGGGCGCGGGACCAACACGGGGCTGCGCACGGGCGAGGGTCGCTACACGGTCACGTTCAACCGTGACGTGCGCGGCTGCTTCTACGTCGCAACGGTGGGGGACGAGGGCACCGCCGGCACCGGCAGCGGGACGGCCTCGGTTGCCAGCAACCCGGTCAACCCCAACAGCGTGGACGTGCGCACCGCCAACGCCGCCAACAACCAGGTGCAAAACAGCTCGTTCCACCTCATCGTCACCTGCTAGCCCAGGGGGCGTTGGTCAGCTGCCCTCGTAGCTGATCGCCCGCAGGACCTTGGCCGGCGCGCCCGCACAGATCGAGCGCGCCGGCAGATCCTGCGTGACCACGCTGTTGGCGCCGATCACGCAGCGCTCGCCGACGGTCACGCCGCTGGTGATCACCACGTTGGCCCCGCACCAGACGTTGTCGCCCACGCGCGTAGGGCCCTTGGAAGTGAAGCCCTGCCAGGTGACCGGCTGGTCGGGGTCGTCGAAGCGGTGCGCCGCGTCGGTCACGAAGCAGCCGTTGGCGAACATGCAGTGGTCACCGATCTCCACCAGCTCGTGGGCGGCCACCATCACGCCGATGTTCAGGAACGAGCCGGCGCCGATACGGACGCGGGCGTCGCCGGGAAGCGTGAGCCATACGTTCGGCTCGAACAGCGTTCCCTCCCCCACCTCCAGCCGGCCCTCCCGGAGCGCCTCCAGCGCGTTGCCCTGGAGCGGCCAGCGCGCGAACGCACCCCGGCGGGCCATCTCCCGATGCAGCGCCAGGCGGTTCCACGGCAGCGAGTTGCGCTCGTAGAAGCGCCACTTCTGCCACCACAGGCGGGCCTTGGCGAGGGAGTCGTCGATCGCCAGAGCTAACCAGAGCCGCGGAGTCGGTGGGCCGCTAGCGTCAGAGGCGTGGCGACGACGCTGCTCTATGACTCCGACTGCGGCTTCTGCCGGACGACCATGGGCCTGCTGCTGTGGTGGGACCGCCACCGGCGCCTGCGCCCGGTGGCGCTGCAGAGCGAAGAGGGCGAGCGGCTGCTACCCGAGCTGACGCCGGAGCAGCGCTTGGAAGCCGTGCGGGTGATCCAGGAGAGCGGGATCCCGCATACGGCCGGGGCCGCCGCGCCGGTGGTGCTGCGCGAGCTGCCGGGAGGCGCTCCGCTCGCGGCGCTGGCCGAGAAGCTCTCGGGCGCGACGGAGCGGGGATACGCGCTGGTGGCCGACAACCGCGGCAAGCTCTCGCGGCTCGTGCCGGACGGGCTTGTACGGCGAGCCGACGCGCTGATCGCGCGGCGTGCAGGCTGAGGGGTTCAGGTCAGTCGTTCACTACGACGGTGCATGTGCTCGACTGCGATGGCCTGAACCTGGCGCTGCCATCGAAGTTGGACTGCACCCCCCAAGCACCGAACGTGGTTCCGCCGCCGTCCTCCTGCTCCGGATCGATCGTGTGGCTCCAGTTGCCGTTCGCATCGACCGTCGTGGACCGCGTGAACGAGGTGGCGTCAGGGCGGGTGTAGACCAATCGGATGGACGCCGCTGCCGGTGCCGGCTTCAGCTGCCCGCTCACGGTGAAGGGCGGTCCGGCATTGGTGTTCACCATCTCGGGACAGGACTGGGACAGGGTCGTGTCGGCATCCGGGACCGGAGTGGGCGCCGGTGCGGTGATCGGTACCGCCTTCACTTTCTTCGTGACGTCCACGAGCGCGATGGGTGGCGCGAACAAGGACTGCAGACCGGCCGGTACCCCCCGCCCGCGCTTGCGTGCCCGCGTCAAGGTCGAGAGCCGGCTTTCCAGCGTCCGGAAGAAGTTCGTGGAGCCTTCCGCCTTGAGACCGGGTTCGGTCTTGATGTCTCGGATGCCCTCTCTGAGGCCCCCAATGAGGATGCTCAGGCTGGCGCGCGAGAAGGCGCGACGACCGGCGGGAAGCCGGTTCACGAGCTTGGACTTGGAGAAGTCCGCGCCGAGGTTGGCCTTGCGCGCAACCGCCAGCCCGGTATTGAGGCGCTTGAGCACGAGCTTGGCCTGGGCAGCCTGGGCGTCCAGCGCCGAGGGTGCGATCAGCTTCTCCATTGCGGGCTGGCAGCCGCCGGCCGAGCATGGCCCCACAGCCTGTGCGCGCCTGTCCGCGCGCCTTCCCTGACGAGACAAGCTCGCCGTGAGCTTGCGCTGGGCTGCGATCTGGTTTCGGAGGTCCGCCACGAGCAGGCGCCGGGTAAGGATGGGACTCGTGGCCCCGGGGGCGGTGGCCGGGACCGGAGAGCAGGCCATCTGGCCAAAGGTCTGGAAGAAGCGGGACCGAAACTCGGGGTAGCTGTGGATGTCACCGGGGTGCTGCCTGAGCACGCGGACCATCGACGCGCGGTCGGTGCACCTCTCCAAGCCGGTCAGCGCGGCGGCGACGTTGCCCTCCTGGCTGTAGTTCGTGCCATCGCCGCAGTCGTCAGGCGTGTTCGCCCAGTACTCGGCCCAGCCCTCGTTGAACGCGAATCCCTCATTGGTCAGCTTGCACGGGGTGTGGTTCTGCGGGTATTGGAACCGCGCCACATCGAACGAGAAGTGGGCGAAGCTTCCGTCGAAGGTGTGACGGAACGCGTGGGCGAACTCGTGGGAGCTCACTGAATAGCCGGCCCCAACCGGGTACCCGGAAGGCCAGCGCGTGGTGTCGCGGGTGGTGAATGGCGTGCCGCAACAGGGGAAGTCCGCGTCGATCCTGTAGTTGGCCATGGGCGGCGCGGCGCCCACCACGGTTCGGTAGTCGCCATAGGCGTTGTGGGCCCCCTGCCAGATGGCGCACTTGGGTGAGCCGGCCCCGCCCCTGGACACCTGCCAAGTGCCAAGGTCCACGACACCGGCGCGACTCCTACGCTTGCTCGTCTCGGTCTCCCAGGTGAAGGGTGAGTACCAGTTCTCCAACTCCACCCCGCGGTCGTCCCTGAGCAGCAGCTTGATGTAGAGGGTGAAGTTGTCGCTGGCGTTGACGTTGATGTCGTATGAGCCATCGCTGCCCGTGTAGCGCCGGGTGATCTTCTGGTCGGGGAAGTACGAGCGATGTCGCCACAGCTCGATTCGCGCGCCGGCGATCGGAGCCACGGTGGAGCCGTCCTTGCACGTCCACTGACCCCTCACCTGAAAGTTCACGGCGGCGTCAGCGGTCGCGGGACAGGCGATGACCAGCGCCATCAGCCCTACGAACAGCGCGAGCGTTGACCGGAACACGCGAATCCTCTCGAACGGGTGAGCACACCGACCGTGCCGAGCGCGCCAGCGGTCAGGCCGCGGCGGCTACCTTCGGGCGCTGCCGCGGCCTCTTGGCGCCACTGCCCGCCGGCTTCACGATCTCGGCCAGGAAGCGACCCGTGTATGAGCCCTCCTTGGCGGCCACCTGCTCGGGGGTGCCGGTGGCCATGATCCGACCGCCTTCCTCCCCGCCCTCGGGCCCGAGGTCGATGATGCGGTCGGCGGTCTTGATCACGTCGAGGTTGTGCTCGATCACCACGACGGTGTTGCCCTGGTCCACCAGCCGCGAGAGCATCTCCAGCAGCCGCTGGACATCGGCGAAGTGCAGGCCGGTGGTGGGCTCGTCGAGGATGTACAGCGTCCTGCCGGTGGCCACCTTGGACAGCTCCGAGGCCAGCTTCACGCGCTGCGCTTCGCCGCCGGAGAGCGTCGTGGCCGGCTGGCCGAGGCGGATGTAGTCCAGCCCCACGTCGTGCAGCGCCTGCAGCTTGCGCTTGATCTTCGGGATGTGCTGGAAGAAGTCCAGCGCCTCCTCCACGGTCATGTCCAGCACGTCGGCGATCGTGCGGCCCTTGAAGCGCACCTCCAGCGTCTCGCGGTTGTAGCGCTTGCGGTGGCACTGCTCGCACGGCACGTACACGTCGGGCAGGAAGTGCATCTCGATCTTGATCTGGCCGTCGCCGCGGCAGACCTCGCAGCGCCCGCCCTTCACGTTGAAGGAGAACCGGCCCGGCTTGTAGCCACGGGCGCGTGACTCCTGCGTGCGCGAGAACAGGTCGCGGACCTGGTCGAACAACCCGATGTAGGTGGCGGGGTTGGACCGCGGCGTGCGCCCGATCGGCGACTGGTCGATATTGATGATCTTGTCGATCTGGTCGAGGCCGCTGATCCGCCTGTGGGCGCCAGGGCGCTGCTTTGCCCGGTGCAGGCGGTTGGCCACCGCCTTGTGCAGCACCTCGTTCACCAGCGTGGACTTGCCCGAGCCCGACACCCCGGTGACGGCGCAGAAGGTGCCCAGGGGGATCTTGGCGTTCACGTTGCGCAGGTTGTGCTGCGAGGCGCCCTCGATCTCCAGATAGCCGCTCGGCCGCCGCCGGCGCTTGGGCATGGGGATCTCGCGCTCGCCCGACAGGAACTGTCCGGTGGCCGAGCCCTCCACCTCCATGACCTCCTCGGGGGTGCCCTGCGCCACGAGCTCTCCCCCGTGCTCGCCGGCGCCGGGGCCGAGGTCGATCAGGTGGTCGGCCGCGCGCATGGTGCCCTCGTCGTGCTCGACCACGATCACCGTGTTGCCGAGGTCGCGGAGGCGCTTCAGGGTGGCGATCAGGCGCTCGTTGTCGCGCTGGTGCAGCCCGATCGAGGGCTCGTCGAGGATGTAGAGCACGCCGACGAGGCTGGACCCGATCTGGGTGGCCAGCCGGATCCGCTGCGCCTCTCCGCCGGACAGCGTGGAGGCTGCGCGCTCCAGCGAGAGGTAGCCCACCCCCACGTTGTCGAGGAAGCGCAGCCGCTCCTCGATCTCGCGCAGCACCAGCCGCGCGATCGCGCGCTCGGTGTCGGTGAGGTCGAGCTGGTCGAACCACTCGATCGTGCGCCGGGCCGACTTGGCCGTGAGCTCGTGCAGCCCCAGGCCGCCCACGAGCACGGCGCGGCTCTCGGGCCGCAGCCGCGCGCCCTTGCACTCAGGGCACGGGCGCACCGACATGTACTCCTCGATCTTCTCGCGGGAGTAGTCGGAGTCGGTCTCGCGGTAGCGCCGCTCGAGGTTGCGCACGATGCCCTCGAAGCGCGTCATGTAAGACCGCCTGCGTCCGTAGCGGTTGCGATAAGAGACGTAGATCTTCTCGCCGTTGGTGCCGTACAGGAAGGTGTCGCGCACGTCCTCGGAGAGATCCTCCCAGGGCGTCTCCATGTCGATCTCCCACTTCTCGGCGATCGCCTGGGTCATCTGCTCGTAGTAGTTCGAGGCGCTGGTGGACCACGGCAGGATCGCCCCCTCTCCCAGCGAGAGCGACGGGTCGGGCACGATCAGTTCGGGGTCGATCTCCATCTGCGAGCCGAGGCCGGTGCAGCGCGGGCAGGCGCCGTGGGGGGAGTTGAAGGAGAACATCCGCGGCTCCAGCTCGGGCATGGAGGTGCCGCAGTTCAGGCAGGCGAACTGCTCGGAGAAGGTGACCGTGTCGCCCGTCTCCACGTCCTGGACGTCCACCAGGCCGTCGGCGCGCGCGACGGCCGTCTCGACCGAGTCGGCCAGCCGCTTGCGCAGGTCCGGGCGCATCACCAGGCGGTCGATCACCACCGAGATGTCGTGCTTGAACTTCTTGTCGAGCACGATGTCCTCCTCGAGCCGGCGCAGCTCGCCGTCCACATGCACGCGCGTGAAGCCCTCGGCGCGCAGTTCGTCGAACAGCTTGCCGTACTCGCCCTTGCGCCCGCGGATGACCGGCGCGAGCACCATGAACTTCGAGCCCTCCGGGCGCATCATCACCTGGTCCACGATCTGCTCGGCGGACTGGGCGGCGATCGGCTGACCGCAGTTGTAGCAGTGGGGGTGCCCGATCCGGGCCCACAGCAGGCGCAGGTAGTCGTAGATCTCGGTGACCGTGCCCACCGTGGAGCGCGGGTTGCGACTGGTGGTCTTCTGGTCGATCGAGATCGCCGGGGACAGGCCCTCGATCGAGTCCACGTCGGGCTTGTCCATCTGCCCCAGGAACTGGCGGGCGTAGGCGCTCAGGGACTCGACGTAGCGGCGCTGACCCTCGGCGTAGATCGTGTCGAAGGCAAGGCTGGACTTGCCGGACCCCGACAGGCCGGTGATGACCACCAGCGCATCGCGCGGCATGGCGATGTGGAGGTCCTTGAGGTTGTGCTCACGGGCGCCCGAAACGACGATCTCGTCGTTCGGGCCCCCGGCGGCGGAGGGGGCACGAGGCGTCACTTCATTCAGTCTACGCGGCGCCGGGGATGGGAACGGGTGTTCGCTCACGGATTCCCAGCCGACCCCGGCACGCGAGTGACGTTAAGCCCGCTATGCGGGTCCAACGTAGCGCGCGTGGCCGCGGCGGGCCGGTAGCGTTCGCGGCCGTGCGCGACTACGCGGCGTTCCTGCGCGGGATCAACGTCGGCGGACACCGGGTGAAGGCCCCCGAGCTCTGCGCGGTGTTCGAGGAGCTCGGCTGCACCGAGGTGAGCGCGTTCCGCGCCAGCGGCAACGTGATGTTCGACGCCGACGCGGGGTCCGAGGACAAGCTGGCCCGGAGGATCGAGAGCGGGCTCGAGAAGGCGCTGGGCTACGAGGTCGCGGTGTTCTTGCGCTCAGCGAAGGAAACACTGGCGATCGCCGAGCACGAGCCCTTCGATCCGTCCCTGCTCGAGAAGCCCAAGGGGAAGCTCCAGGTGGCGATGCTGGGCTCCAAGCCGAGCGCCAAGGCACGCAAGGAGGTGCTGGCACACGCCACGGACGACGACCGGCTGGCGTTCGGGGCGCGCGAGCTCTACTGGTTGCCCGGAGGCGGGACGCAGGACTCAGAGCTGGACTGGAAGGCGATCGGGGCCGTGCTGGGTCAGACGACCCATCGCACCAAGGGCACGATGGAGCAGATCGCGGCGAAGCACTTCAGCGATTGAGCGTGGACCAGGGGGCGATCTTGGCCTCCTCGTCATAGAGCACCGTGGTACCGGCGATGCGGTCGTGCCAGCCGCGCCGCTCGGGCGACAGCAGGATGGCCAGGAAGCCCAGGCCCGCGGGCAGCAGCGCCAGCGGGATGGCGAACAGCCGCTTCACCGCACGCCGCAGGCCGATCTCGCGCGACCCGTCAAAGTCCAGGTGGATGCTCAGCAGACGCATCCCCGGCGTCTGGCCGACCAGCGCCCAGAACGTGGCGAACAACGAGCCGCCGATCACGAAGCCGAGGGCGCCGAAGCCGAAGACCGCCCAGATCGAGAGCCCGTCGCTTCCGGTGGCCGCAGGGATCACCGAGGCAAGTAGGCCGGAGCCGATCGAGAGAGCGAGGCTGATCAGCCCGATGTCGATCGCCGCGGCCACCGCCCGGGTGACCAGGCCGGCCTGGTTGGTCTCGGCCTCGTGGCCTGGCCTGTTGAGGAGCCGGTGGATGAGCTTCTCGGCGGCGTCGTCGAGCGCCTCGGTGATCGTGGTCAGGCGCTGCCCCACGTCGGTGACCAGCCCCACGCCCTGCTGGGCGATGGCAGCCCGCACCTCGGGCGCCTCGGCGATCCGCTCCACCAGCATCTGCGCCTTGGGGCCGGCCAGGACCTCCGCCCACACGCGATCGGCCACCTCGGTGTCCAGCGCATTGACGATCGCCTGTGCCACCTCTTCGCTGGCGAGCGCCTGCTCGAGCGCGCTCTGGACGGCGTTCTGCTCGACGATCACGCGCACGATCGCTCGCTCGACCGCGGGGCTGCGCAGCGCACGGACGATCGCTTCCTCGGCGGCGTCCTCGATCGCCCTGTCCACGCCGGTGGCGCCCGCCAGCCGCTCGGCGCCGCGGGCGCCCGCGCCGAGCAAGCGGGCTGCGGGCGAGCGCGACCTGGGCGGGCGCTCCCCCTCGCCGCTGCCGTCGACGCTCATCGCAGGGCGACTCTACCTGCGCTAACAAGCCCAGCAGCTCCCGTCCCGGGTAGGGTCTGCCGTCGCTGGCCGTGTCCTGCAAGCAGAGGAGAGAGACAGATATGCCTATCCCCACCGAACTCGTCGGGTCCCTGCCCCGGCCGCTGGAGCTCCAAGAGGCCTACGAGGACCTCGACCAGGGCAAGATCACCTTCGAGGAGCTTCAGGCCAAGCAGGACGAGGCCGCGGAGGACTCGATCAAGCGCCTGGAGCAGACCGGCGAGACCTACGTGACCGACGGCGAGCAGCGCGAGTCCAGCTTCGCCACCTACCCCATCACCGACACCCTGGCGGGCACCGGCCTGGCCGACAACCTCGCCGGAGACGGCCAGTTCTTCGCCATCTTCGACGACGGCCACCACCGCCAGCTCCCACGTCTGACCGGCGGTCCTTTCCGGTACAAGACGTTCGCCTCGGAGTTCGTGCAGAAGAACCAGGAGATCGCCACCAAGCCCGTGAAGCAGGCGGTCATCTCCCCGTCGATGATGATGCTGCTCTACCCGCTCGATGAGGAGGTCGACGGGTATCCCCGCGAGCAGTTCCTCGACGACGTCTGCGACGAGGTGGAGAAGGACATCCGCCAGTGCTTCGACGCGGGCGCCGAGCGCGTGTCGATCGACTTCACCGAAGGCCGGCTGGCGAACAAGAACGACTCCCGCAACCCGTGGACCGGCAAGGACATGCTGCAGGAGTTCATCGACCTCAACAACCGGGTGCTCGACCGCTTCTCGCCCCAGCAGCGCAAGAACATCGGCATCCACACTTGCCCCGGCGGCGACAACGACTCGGTGCACTCCAAGGAGGTGCCGTACGAGAAGCTGCTCAACCACATGTTCGACCTCAACGCGGGCTACTTCCTCATCCAGTGCGCGAGCGAGGAGGACAGGGAGACCGTCTACAAGCTCGTCGGTGAGAACAGCCGCGACGACGCCAACGGCGTACCGCAGGTCTGCTTCATCGGGGTGATCAACCCGCTGAACCCCGAGGTCGAGAGCGCGGAGGAGGTCAAGGACCGCCTCGTGACGGCGGCCAAGTACATCCCCGTCGAGCGGCTCGGAGCCACCGACGACTGCGGCTTCTCGCCGTTCAGCCGTGACCTCAAGCCGGCCCACGGCTCCCCGGACTTCGCCCGGGACATCGCCATGCGGAAGATCGCGAACCGCGTCGAGGGAGCCCGCATGGCCTCCGAGGAGCTGGGCGTCTGACCGACCGAAGAGCGGGTAGGGTTGCGCGGTGCTTCGGCGCTCGTTACTGATCGTCCTGGCGGCGACCCTCGTGCTCGGGGTGGCCGTCGACACGGCCGCCGCCCGCCCGCTCTCCAAGCGGACGGCGCTCAAACAGGCCGGCAAGGTGGCGAAGCGGGCCGCCATCCAGACCGAGGGCGTGTTCTGGTTCGCGGGAGCCTGCCACCGCCGCAGCGCGCGCAAGGTGGCCTGCTGGGGCGGTGTGGCCTACGCGAACGGCGGGGGCTGCATCCAAAAGGTGGTGGTCAGCCGGGCCGGGAAGCTGCGTGCGCGGCGCACCGGCAAGATCTACTGTGGCCGGCTTCCGAGAAACGCCTCGGGCGGTACCGGCGGCGGTGGCGGGTCGCCCGTGGTGTGCGCCATCCGCTCGTCGGTCTGCATCTAGGACCGGACGAGCTTCAGGACCGGACGAGCTTCTTGTAGGTCATCCGGTGGGGGCGGTCGGCTTCCTCGCCCAGCTGCTCGTGGCGCCAGGCCTCGTAGGCCTCGAAGTTGCCCTCGAACCAGTTCACCTTGGAGTCGCCCTCGAAGGCGAGCACGTGGGTGGCCACGCGGTCCAGGAACCAGCGATCGTGTGACACGATCATCGCGCAGCCCGGGAACGAGAGCAGCGCCTCCTCGAGCGCGCGCAGGGTGTCCACGTCGAGGTCGTTGGACGGCTCGTCGAGCAGCAGGAGGTTGCCGGCGGTGCGCAGCAGCTTGGCCATGTGCAGGCGGTTGCGCTCTCCGCCCGAGAGCTTGGCCACGGCCTTCTGCTGGTCCGAGCCCTTGAAGTTGAAGCTCGACACGTAGGCGCGCGAGCTCATCGTGTGCTCGCCCACCTTGAGCTGGTCGGCGCCGCCGGAGATCTCCTCCCAGACGTTCTTCGAGCCGTCGAGGGAGTCGCGGGACTGGTCCACGTAGGACAGCTCCACCGTCTCCCCCACCCGCAGCGTGCCCGAGTCGGGCTGCTCGGAGCCGGTGATCATCCGCAGCAGCGTGGTCTTGCCGGCGCCGTTGCCGCCGATCACCCCCACGATCCCCGCAGGCGGCAGCTTGAAGGACAGGTCCTCGAACAGCAGGCGGTCTCCGTAGGCCTTGCTGACGCCCTCGGCCTCCACCACCACGTCGCCCAGGCGGGGGCCGGCGGGAATGTGGATCTCCACGTTGTCGAGCTTGACGTTGCGCTCCTCGGCCAGCAGCGCGTCGTAGCGGGCCAGGCGTGCCTTGCTCTTGGTCAGGCGCGCCGAGGCGTTCATGCGCACCCACTCCAGCTCACGCGCCAGCGTACGCTGGCGCGCGGACTCCTGCTTTTCCTCCTGGGCGAGCCGCGCCTGCTTCTGCTCCAGCCAGGACGAGTAGTTGCCCTGGAAGGGGATGCCGCGGCCGCGGTCCAGCTCGAGGATCCAGCCCGCCACGTTGTCCAGGAAGTAGCGGTCGTGCGTCACCGCCACGATCGTGCCCGGGTAGTCGTGCAGGTGGCGCTCCAGCCAGGCCACCGACTCGGCGTCGAGGTGGTTGGTGGGCTCGTCGAGCAGCAGCAGGTCGGGCTGGGCCAGCAGCAGGCGGCACAGCGCCACGCGGCGGCGCTCACCGCCGGAGAGCTTGGTCACCTCGGCGTCGGACGGCGGCAGGCGCAGCGCGTCCATCGCGGTGTCGAGCAGCGTGTCGAGGTTCCAGGCGTCGGCGGCGTCGATCTTCTCCTGGAGGGCGGCGAACTCATCGGCGGTCTCGTCGGAGTAATTGGCCGCGAGCTCGTTGAAGCGGTCGAGCATGTCGCGCAACGGGCGCACGCCGTCCTCCACATTGCCGCGCACGTCCTTGGCCTCGTCAAGCGTGGGCTCCTGCTCCAGCAGGCCCACGGTGGATCCGGCGGCCAGCTGGGCGTCGCCACGGAACTCGGTGTCCACGCCGGCCATCACCCGCAGGAGAGTCGACTTGCCGGACCCGTTGGGCCCCAGCACACCGATCTTGGCGCCCGGGTAGAACGCAAGCGTGATGTCCTTGAGCACCTCCTTGTCAGGAGGGTGCACCCGCGTGAGGCGGTGCATGGTGAAGATGAACTCGGGCATTTCTGCCCCCGACGCTAGCTGAGCGGCTTAGCCGCCTACCCGCGAATACACCTCGTCCAGAATGGTCTCGCGGTTCTCGAGGTCGAAGTTCTCCTCGAGGTAGCGCGACGTCTCCTCGCGCGGCGTGCCGTTCAGGGCCATGTTCAGCGCGATCAGGCGGGCGCCCTCCGCGCCGTCGCCTCCGCCGCCTGTGGGGGGAGTGGCGGGTGCGAGCTCGGGCTCCGGGCTCGCGACGGGCTCGCGCACGAGCGGCTCGGGCTCGGGGGTGAGCTGGGGGTCAGCCTCCGGCTCCTCAGCCGCCTCGGCCACGGGCTCGTCGAGCAGCTCCTCGTCGTAGGCGGTGGCCGGTTCGGGCGGGGCCTCGAGGGCGTCAGCCACGAGGGCGTCGGACTCGTCGGTTTCTCCCTCCGGCTCGTCCTCGTGGGCCTGGCCGGACTGGGCGGCCTGCAGCTCGCTGTCGAGCGAGCTGGCGTTCGACCGCGCGCTATCGACGATCGCGTCGATCGACTCGCGCAGCTTCTCGACCATGCCGTTGAGGTCGGCCTGCATGGCCTCGGCACGGCTGCGCAGCTCCGCGGTGGCGTCCCGGACGGAGGCCACGTGGGCCTCGGCGTCGGACTCGGCGCGGTCACGCGCCTGCGCGGCGTCGTTGCGGGCCTGCACGCGCTCCTGCTCGGCTTGGCGCTGGGCCTCGCCCGTCACACGTTCGGCCTCTGTGCGGGCGCCGGACTCGATCTCGACCGCAGTCCGCTCGGCCGCCTCGACGATCGTGCGCACCTGGTCTGCCGCCGTGCTGGCCATCGTGGCGGACGCCGCGGCGGGCTTGGCCTCCAGCTGCTCGTAGGCGGCGGCCACCTTCGAGAGGTGGGCGTCGACCTCATCCGGGTCGTATCCCCGGCGCGCCTGCGCGAAGTCGCTGCGCTCGATTGCGTTGCGGTCAAGCTCCAACTCGTCCCTCTTTCCGTGAGCCGTGCAGTGTGCGGGCAGAGTAGCCCAGATGAGGCGGCCTAAACCCGCCGGTGCAGGGACTTTTGCGGCCCGGGGCCGTCTATGCCTGGGCTTCGGCCTCGATCTCGTCCACTTCGCGCCTCAGCGACTTGATCTCGTCGCGCAGCTTGGCCGCGTACTCGAAGCGCAGGTCCTCGGCGGCCGCCAGCATCTCCTCCTCCAGCTCCACCATCGTGCGGGAGATCTCCTCGGCCGTCATGCCCTCCTCGGTGCGGCGGCGCCGGCTGCGCCCGCCCGGGACCTTGGACTCCATCGCCAAGAAGTCGGCGATGTCCGACACGCCCTTCTGGATCGTCTCGGGCGTGATCCCGTGCTCCTCGTTGTAAGCCCGTTGGATCTTGCTGCGGCGCTCGGTCTCGCTGATTGCGGTGCGCATGGCCGCGGTTTCCTTGTCGGCGTACATGATCACCTTGCCACGCACGTTGCGGGCGGCGCGCCCGATGGTCTGGATGAGCGAGACCTCTCCGCGCAGGAAGCCCTCCTTGTCGGCGTCGAGAATGGCGACCAGTGAGACCTCGGGCAGGTCGAGCCCCTCCCGCAGCAGGTTCACGCCCACCAGCACGTCGAACTCGCCCAGCCGCAGCTCGCGGATGATCTGGATCCGCTCGAGGGTGTCCACCTCGGAGTGCAGGTAGCGCACGCGCACGCCGTACTCCATGAGGTAGTCGGTGAGGTCCTCGGACATCTTCTTGGTGAGGGTCGTGACCAGCGTGCGCTCGCCCGCCTCGGTGGTGGCGCGGATCTCGTTCATCAGGTCGTCGATCTGGTTCTTGGTCTCGCGCACGTCCACGGGCGGGTCGATGATCCCCGTGGGACGCACGATCTGCTCGACCACCTTGGTCGAGTGGGTGCGCTCCCAGTTCCCGGGTGTGGCCGACACGAACACCATCTGCGGCACGATCCGCAGGAACTCGTCGAAGGTCTGGGGCCGATTGTCGAGGGCGCTGGGCAGCCGGAAGCCGTGGTCCACGAGCGTCTGCTTGCGGGAACGGTCGCCCTCGTACATGCCGCCGATCTGGGGCACGGTCTGGTGGGACTCGTCGATGAAGCAGACGAAGTCGTCGGGGAAGAAGTCCACCAGGCAGTAGGGGCGCGAGCCGGCCGCGCGGCCGTCCAGGATGCGCGAGTAGTTCTCGATGCCGTTGCAGAAGCCCAGCTCGCGCAGCATCTCCATGTCGAACTGGGTGCGCTGGCGCAGGCGGTGGGACTCCAGCGGCTTGCCCTCGGCCTCCAGCACCTTGCAGCGGGCCTCCAGCTCGTCGCGGATCTCCCCAACCGAGCGCTCGATCGTGTCCTGGTCGGTGGCGTAGTGGGTGGCGGGCCAGATGGCGACGTGCTCGAGGTCCTTTAGCACCTCGCCCGTGAGCGGGTCGAACTGCTGGAGGGTCTCCACCTCGTCGCCGAAGAGCACGGCGCGGTAGGCGGTCTCAGCGTAGGCGGGGAAGACCTCCAGCGCCTCTCCTCGAACGCGGAAGGTGCCGCGGCCGAGCGCCACGTCGTTGCGCGTGTACTGGATGTCCACGAGCTTGCGCAGCACGGCGTCGCGATCGATCATCTCCCCCGGCTTGAGCAGAAGCATCAGGCGGTCGTAGGCGTCGGGCGAGCCCAGGCCGAAGATGCACGAAACGCTGGCCACCACGATCGTGTCGCGGCGGCCGAACAGCGAGGCCGTGGCCGCGTGGCGGAGGCGGTCGATCTCCTCGTTGATCGAGGAGTCCTTCTCGATGTACAGGTCCTGCGCCGGCACGTAGGCCTCGGGCTGGTAGTAGTCGTAGTAGGAGACGAAGTACTCGACCGAGTTGTCGGGGAACAGCTCGCGGAACTCGTTGCAGAGCTGCGCGGCCAGCGTCTTGTTGTGGGCGATCACCAGGCTCGGGCGCTGGACCTGCTCGATCGTGAAGGCCATGGTGGCCGTCTTGCCCGAGCCGGTCACGCCCAGGAGGGTCTGGAAGCGGTCGCCGGCCTCGATGCCCGCGGACAGCTCGTCGCGCGCCTTGGGCTGGTTGGCCACGGGCACGTAGGCGGGATTGAGCTTGAACGGCGGCACGGCGATCGAAGCTAGCAGGGGGTCAGGCGGCCTTGGTGGCGAGGATGTCGGCCAGGTCTGCGGGCAGCGCCTCCTCGTCCTCCAGGTCGATCCAGGTCACGCGGATCAGGTGGATGTCGTGGACGACGAGGGCGCGGTTGGCACTCCGATGGTGGGGCGTCCGGCGTTACACGTGGGTTACGTGGGTGACGATTGCGTGCGCGGCCGGTGACGAACGGCCACCCGCTACAGCCCGAGCTCGTCCGCGTAGTCCTTGCGGTACTCGCGCTCACGCTCCAGCACGTTGCCCGCGTACGTCCGCGTCTCCGGGTATGGGATGTGCTCGTCGGCCTCGAAGTCGTCCACGCCGCCGGCGTCCTCCACCCATTGGTCCACCTGCGTCGGGCCGGCGTTGTACGCGGCCACGGCCAGCTCCGCGTCGCCCTCGTAACGATCGAGGAGGTAGTGCAGGTAGTACGAGCCGTAGGCGATGTTCACCTGCGGCGTGGCCAGGTCGGCCTGGGTGAACTGCGTGCCGCCGGACTCGCGGGCGATCAGGTCGGCGGTGGCGGGCGTGATCTGCATCAGCCCGCGGGCGCCCGCGCGCGAGGTCTGGTCGCGGAAGCGCGACTCCTCGTAGATCACCGCGGCTATCAGGCTGGAGTCGATTCCCTTGTCCGCGGCCTGTTGGCGGATGATGTCCTCGTGGCGCAGGGGGAGGGTGATCTCGCGCACCGCGTCGCCGAGCGGCCCGAGCCCGGTGGCCAGAGCGGTCGCGAAGCCGCCGACGACCGCCGCCGCCAGCACCGCCGCGATCCGCCGCCGGCGCGTGCGCGCGCGGGCCCGCGAACGGCCCCGGCGGGCGGGCCTGCGCGGCGCGGAGCCGCTGCGGGTCCGCGCCCGGGAGGGCGACGTGGTGGTGGGCATCTAATTCGCCTCGGGGCTAATCCTGACAAGAAGCTTGGCCAACTCTGTCTTCAACTCCTCCTCGGTGCCATCGTTGCGCACCGTGAAGTCCGCACGCTGCGACTTCTCCGCCTGGCTGAGCTGACGTCCCGCCCGCCCCTCGGCGCCCTCATGGCCCCGGCCGCCCGCGCGCTCGGCGCGCACCTCCTCGTCGGCCAGAACGGCCACGGTGTGGTCGAAGGCGTCCTGCATCTCCGCCTCGAACAGCAGCGGAACCTCGACGACGGCCGCGGACGGCGGCGGGTGCTTCGCGTCCACCTCGGCGCGGAACTCCACCACGCGCTGCCCGACCCTGGGCCACAAGAGGCCTTCGAGCCACTCGCGGTCTTCCGGGGACTCGAATACGCGCGAGGCGATGGCGGCGCGGTCGAGGCCGCCGTCTGGTGAGGCCACTTCGTCGCCGAGGCGGGCGACCACCTCGTCACGCAAGTCGCCGCCCGTGAGCAGCTCGTGGACCACCTCGTCGGTGGAGAGAGTGGCGGCGCCCAGATCGGCGAAAGCGGCGAGCGCTGTGGACTTACCCGCCCCGAGACCGCCGGTCAGGCCGACGAAGGGGACCCGCGCAGCGGGCCCGGTCACTACGACTCGTCTGTGGAAGGAGCCGGCTCGCCCTCGGCGGCCTCGCCGTCGGCGGGCTCCTCGGTGGGCTCCGGCTCAGGCTCAGCAGGCGCCTCGGGCTCGGGTGCGACCTCGGGAGCCGCCTCCGCCTCAGGCTCGCCCTCCGCCTCCGCCTGCTGGGCATCCAACGCCGACCGCAAACCGCCCAAGCCGCTCACGTCGGGGCCGGCGAACACGTCGTCGGACAGCCCGAGATCGCGAACCTCGCCAAGGTCGTCGCCGGAGCCGGAGCCAGAGCCAGAGCCAGAGCCAGAGGCGCCGGAGCCGCCAGTCTCGGTCCCGGGCGGCGGCTCGTTGCCCGCCACGCGCTTGACGCTCAGCGACAGCCGGCGGCGGTCGGAGTCGATCTCGAGGATCTTCACCTTCACGGTCTGTCCGGGCTCGACCACCTCACGCGGGTTCTCCACGTGGTGCTGGGCCAGCTCGGAGATGTGCACCAGGCCCTCGACCCCGTCCATGATCTCCACGAACGCGCCAAAGGTCACGACCTTGGTGACCGCGCCCTCGAGCTCGTCGCCGAGGTTGTAGGTGTCGACCACGCGCTGCCACGGGTCCTCCTGGGTCTGCTTGAGACCGAGGGAGATGCGCTGGCGATCGCGGTCGATGTCAAGCACCTTGACCGGCACCTTGTCGCCGATCGAGAGGATCTCGGACGGGTGGTTCACGTGGCTCCATGAGAGCTCGGAGATGTGGATCAGGCCGTCGATGCCGTCGAGGTCCACGAACGCGCCGAAGTCCACGATGTTGGAGATGGCGCCCTCCACCACCTGGCCGGGCTGCAGGCGGTCCAGGATCTGCTGGCGGACCTCCTTGCGTTCCTCTTCGAGGACGGCCCGGCGGGAAAGGACCACGTTGTTGCGGGAGCGGTTGAGCTCGATCACCTTGCACTGGATCGTCTGGCCCATGAACTCGTCGAGGTCCTGCACGCGGCGGATGTCCACCAAGGAAGCCGGCAGGAAGCCGCGCACCCCGAGGTCGATGATCAGTCCGCCCTTCACGACCTCGATCACGTTGCCGTCCACGGGCTCGCCGGACTCGGCCGCGGCCTCGATGCGCCGCCACGCCTTCTCGAAGCGGGCGCGCTTCTTGGACAGCAGCAGGCGGCCGTCCGGGTCCTCCTTGGTGAGGACCAGCGCGTCCACCTCCTCGCCCAGCTCGACCTCGTCGGCCGGGTCCACGGACTTCCGGATCGACAGCTCGTTGGAGAGGATGACCCCCTCGCTCTTGTAGCCGATGTCGACCAGCACCTCGTCCTGGTCGATGCGCACGACCTTGCCCGACACAACGTCGCCCTCCTCGAAGGGGACGAGGGTGGCGTCGTAGTTGGGGACGATCTGGCCGTCGATCTCGAGTAGGAGACCGTCGGAGCCCTCTACGGGCTTGGGTGGAGTGAGCGTTGCCGTATCTGCCAAAGCGACCGCAGAGAGTACACACGCGCGGTCCGGCCTGCGGCCGAACCCGCGCGGAGAGCCGGGAGACCGGGCCTTCGGCCCTCTTCTCATTACCCTTGCGGACTATGCAGCGCGCCACCAAGCGAGGAGAGGAGCGGACTCCCCTCTCGGGGGACTATGACGTGCTCATCTGCGGGGCCAGCTTCGCCGGCCTCGCGGTGGCCCGCGAATTGGCGGGCTCCACGCGCGCGGACCGCTCCCCGGCGCGGGTGTTGATGCTCGATCGCTACGAGATCGGCGAGCGCCAGACCTCCGCCTGCGGCATCCCCACCGCCTGGCTGGAGGCGCTCGACCTGATGGGCGCCCACCGCCAGACCTTCGGCGAGCTGGTGGTGGGCACGCCCCACGGGACAACGCGC
This sequence comes from Thermoleophilaceae bacterium, assembly GCA_035646775.1. Lineage (GTDB taxonomy): Bacteria > Actinomycetota > Thermoleophilia > Solirubrobacterales > Thermoleophilaceae > JAAYBF01. Next base: position 21,211 of record DASROS010000150.1, read on the forward strand.
TGGCCACTGCCATGGACCTTCTCGACGTTCGACTACCGCGAGCTGTGCCGCCTGCTCTCCGGCCAGTCGGACTGCGACTTCGAGACCGCCAAGGTGAACGGCCGCAGCGGTCACACGGTGCACACCGACCGCGGCGACATCTCCGCTCCGCTGGTGGTGGACGCCCTGGGCTGGCGCCGGATGCTGGCGGGCGACGACGGATTTCAGCCCCCCGATGCGCCCCTTTCGCGCGGCCTGGAGGTGCATCCCAACGGCCGGGGCGACGACCTCGCGATCTGGATCGACCGCTCGATCGTGCCCGCCGGCTATGGCTGGAGCTTCCCGGCGGCGGACGAGCTGCGGATCGGCGTGGGCTCGTTCGACCCCCGTTTCCACGTGAAGGACAACACCGTGAAGCTGGCGCGGGACCTCGGCTCCGACGCGGTGCGCTACCAGGGCAACTGGATCCCCCACAAGCTGCGTCCCGCCGTGCAGGACGGGGTGTTCTTCGCGGGCGACTCGGCCGGGCACTGCCTGCCGCTCACCGCCGAGGGCATCCGCACCGCCTTTTACTTCGGGATCGCCTGCGGGCGCGAGCTGCGCGCCGTACTGGCGGGCGAGCGAACGCGCGCCGAGGCCCTGCGCCGCTACGGCTCCTTCAGCAAGGCCCACGAGTGGAAGTTCCGCTGGATGCTGCGCGCCCAGCACTGGATCCCCAGGCTGCATCCGAGGTTGACCCACGGCCTGGTGCGCTCGATGAGGATGCGCGCACTGACCGAGTGGAGCTTTCGCCACTACCTGCGCATCGCGCCGCCGGAGTTTGCCGGCCCGGCCCCCGCGCGACGCCGGCACGAGGCAGTCGCGGCCTAGTAGCCGCGGCGCTCGCGGTCCGTTCGCGGAGAGGTGTTCTCGGTGGCGAATAGGCGCCGCCAGGAGTGCGCGAACCAGATGGCGGCCAAGACCCCGATCACCACCGACAGCGTCTGAGCCTCCGACGGGTCAAAGCCGCCGAACGCCGCGAAAAAGATGAAGAGCACGACCGCGGCCCCCACCAGGGCCCATAGGAAGGCGATTAGGTTTCGGATGCCCGGCCCCACGCGCCGACGATACCGCCGGCGCCCTGGGAGGGCAAGCGGTCAGGCCTTGGCCAGCGGCGGCAGGCCGAACTCGCTCCGGAACTCGTCGGTGTCGTGCAGGTGCGGGAACTCGGTGTCGGGCGCCTCTACCCCGAGCATCTCCGCGAGCGGAGCCCAGCCCGGGTTGTCCTCGAGCTTGAACTCCGTGAGGCGCTCCTCCGGCACGGTCGCCTTGATCTCCTCGATCCGCGCGTAGTACATGTCGCGCATCCAGGCCTCGTCCTCGACGTTGCCGTGGAAGTCGTCCTCGTAGATCAGCTTGCCGATCACCTGCCACAGCTCCGGCGGGGGCTGGGGACGGTTGGCGTCGGGCTTGAGCTCACCGGCCATCGAGGCTTTTCTGACGGCCACGATCGTGTTGTGCACGCTCTTGTACCAGCCGTCGAAATCGCGGTGGTTGAGCAGCACCGCGGCGTCGGGGTAGTAGTCGACCAGATCCTTCCAGTAGGTGCAGCCGGGCCAGTCGATCGTGGAATCGAAGCCCTCGAACATCCGGTCGAAGTCCACGTTGCCCTCGATCGCGGCGTCCTGCCACGGTGAGATCAGCTCGTTGTTGCGGATCAGATCGATCATGTGCAGGCAGGGACCGGCACCGAGATCCTCCAGCGCCTGCTTGAGCGACATCGTTCCACTACGGCCGAAGCCGACTCCGATCACCTTCATTGAGCTCCTCTTTCGGGGGGGATACTGAGGCCCAGCAGCGCCGCAGCCTAGCCGTTTGCGCCAACTCGCGACCTCATCCCCTGCCCTGGACATAAGCTGGCGCGCGTGAACTACACGCTCAAGAACCTTCGCCAGGTGGAGGACTCGGCCAAGAAGTACGGCTACTCCGAGACGCAGGAGGCCCGCTTCGCCCACGGTGACCTTGGTGCCGAGGCCACCGGCCTCTCCTACCACGTGCTCCGCCCCGACAAGCGCCAGTCCTTCGCCCACCGCCACGACGAGGCCGAGGAGGTCTACGTAGTGTTGTCGGGTAGCGGCCGGGTCAAGCTCGAGGACGAGATCCTGGAGCTCGAGGCGATGGACGCCCTGCGCGTGGCCCCGACAGTCACGCGCGCCTTCGAGGCCGGGCCAGAGGGCCTGGAGCTGCTGGCGTTCGGCCGCCACCACGCCGGGGACGCCGAGATGGTCCAGGACTTCTGGGGCGACTGACTCAGTCGCGCACGACGAGGAACGCGCCCGCCGACAGCAGCGCGATTCCCAGCAGCCGCTGGGTGGTGAGGCCACGCTCGGGCAGTCCCAGCACGCCGGCGCGATCGATCAGCACCGACATCGTGAGCTGGCCGGCGATCGTGGCCGCGGTGACCGACCCCGCGCCGAGGTCATTCACGGTGATCAGCACGGTGGTCACGTATGCGGCGCCGAGGACGCCGCCCATGAGGTAGTACCAGCTGAGGTTGCCGACCTCGCCCACCTGGCCGAAGCCGCCGCCGGCCACCACCGTGATCGCCACCAGCACGGCCAGCCCGATGGCGAACGACACCGACGCCGCGGCGAGGCTCCCGATCGTGCGGCCGAGCATGCCGTTCATCGGCGCCTGCAGTGCCACCAGCGACCCGGCCAACATCGTGGCGATGAACGGAAGCCACTTCTCCATCGTTACTTGGCCTCCAGCCAGTTGGACGCCGCCGCCACGTCGACCTCCAGCGGAGGGTCCATCTCGAAAGCCCCTGCCATCTCGCGCTCCACGATGCCAGACGCCTCAGCCACCTCTGCCTCGGGCCCCTCGAACAGCAGCTCGTCGTGGATCTGGAGCACCATCCGAGTTTCCAGGCCGCTGTCGCGCAGCGCGGCCCGGCAGCGAACCATCGCCACCTTGATGATGTCGGCCGCGGTGCCCTGGATCACCATGTTCACCGCCAGCCGCTCGCCCAGCATCCGCGTCTGGCGCTGGCGGGCGCGCAGTTCGGGGATGCGCCGGATGCGGCCGAACTCGGTGGCCACGAAGCCCTCGTTGGTGGCCTTGGCGATCGTGTCCTCGATGAACTGCTTGACCGCGGGGAAGCGCTCCAGGTAGCGGTCGATGAACTCCTGGGCCTCCTCCTGGGGGATCTGGAGGCGGTCGGCCAGGCCGTAGGCCGACAGCCCGTACACGATCCCGTAGTTGACCATCTTGGCCTTCGACCTCGTGCCTGAATCAGGATGCGAAGCATTCGGCATCCCTGCCGAATCCTTCCCGGGCCTGCCGCCGAGGATCTGCTCCGCGGTGGCGGTGTGCACGTCCTCGCCGCGGCGGAAGATCTCCTTGAGCACGTCCTCACCCGCGATGTGGGCGAGCAGGCGCAGCTCCACCTGCGAGTAGTCGGCGGAGATGAGCCTGCAGCCGTCCTCGGCCACGAAGCAGGCTCGGATCTCGCGCCCGCGCTCGGTCCGGATCGGGATGTTCTGCAGATTGGGGTTCTGGCTCGACAGCCGCCCGGTGGCGGCGGCGGTCTGGTTGAACGTGGTGCGTAGGCGGCCGTCGTCTCCGAGCAGCGACGGAAACGCGTCGAGATAGGTGGACTTCAGCTTGGTCAGCTCGCGCCACTCCTCGATCAGCGGAATGATCTCGTGCTCTGAGCGGATCGCCTGAAGCACACGCGCGTCAGTCGAGAAGCCCGTCTTGCCGCGACGCTTCTTGGACAGGCCGAGGTTGTCGAACAGCACGGCCGCCAGCTGCTGGGGGGAGCCGATCGTGAACTCCCCGCCCGCCAGCTCCCAGATGCGCCGCTCCAGCTCGGCGGCCTCCTCCCCCACCCGCTTGGCGATCGTGCGCACCTGGTCCACGTCGAGCTTCACGCCGGCGCGCTCCATCTCCACCAGCAGGTCCACCAGCGGCAGCTCCACCTCCTCGAGCAGCCGCACCAGATCCAGCTCCTCGAGCAGCGCGCGCTGGCGCGCTGCCAGCTCGCGGGCGATCACGGCCCGCTCGGCCAGGTGGTCGCCGTCCCGGACCTTTGCCCCCAGGCCCGTCTCCTCGGCCAGCTCTTCGAGCGGGTAGCCGCGCCGGGCGGGGTCGATCAGGTAGGCCGCCACCATCGTGTCGTGCTCCAGCGGCGGCGCCTCGGACGGGTCCTCCGACGCCGCCAACGACTTCCAGTCGTGCGCGGTCACGGGCCGGTCGCCCCAGCCGTCCAGCAGCTCCCCGAAGCCCCCGGGAGCCTCCCCGGTGAGCACCTCGCCGCCCGCGTAGGCCGCGAAGCGCAGCGGCTGCTGCTCCTCCAGGCCGGGCAGCTGGTCCTCCTCGGTCACGGGCCGCTCGGCCACGAGCGTGGCGTGGTCGCCGTCGAGGTCCTTCAGGCCCGCGGGCTCCACCTTGCGCGCCCTGGCCTCGGTCTCGTCGGACGGAGGCGGGCGCGGGGCGGTCGCGTCGCCCTCGCCAAACACCTCCTCGAGCCGGCGCAGCGGGTCGCGCAGCTCGAACTCGCGGAAGGTGTCGCGCAGGCGCGAGCGGTCGGGCTCGCGCTCAAGCGAGCCATCGAGGTCCACCTCCACCGGCACGTTCCGGATAGACGTGGCCAGCTGCTTGGACACGCGGGCGTCGTCGGCGTGGTTCACGAGGTTCTCCTTGCGCTTGGCCCCTGAGATGTCGTCCACGCTGCTCAGCACGGTCTCGAGGTCGCCGAACTGCTGCAGCAGCTGCGCCGCGGTCTTGTCGCCGATCCCCGGGACGCCCGGGATGTTGTCCGAGGTGTCGCCCTTCAGGCCGTAGAAGTCGGGAATCGATTCGGGCGGAATGCCGTAGCGGTCGATCACCGCCTCGCGGTCGTAGATCTTGGTGTCGGTGATGCCGCGGCCGGTGGCCATCACCTTCACGCCGTCGCCCACCAGCTGGAAGGCGTCGCGGTCGCCGGTCACGATCGTCACGTCCAGGCCGTGCTCGCGCGCCCGCTCCGCCAGGGTGGCGATCACGTCGTCGGCCTCGTAGCCGTCGACCCGCACGCTGGTGTAGCCGAAGGCGTCCACCAGCGGCTCCATGTGCGGCCACTGCTCGCGCAGCAGGTCCGGCCGGGACTCGCGGCCGGCCTTGTACTCCGCGTAGGCCTCCTTGCGGCCCGAGTCGCCGGCGTCCCAGGCCACGATCGTGGGCTTCTGCCCGTACTCGGTCATCAGCTTCACCAGCATCGACGCGAAGCCGAAGATGGCGTTGGTCGGAAAGCCGCGCGAGGTGGCGATCGTCTCCGGCAGCGCGAAGAACGCGCGGTAGACGAGGCTGTTCCCATCGATCAGGAACAGCTCGCGGGGGTCGTCGTCGGCCACGCTCGCATCCTACGACGGGCCGGGGGGGTAGTTGGATCGAGGGTCAGTGACGAGCCGTGCCCGCGACGTGAAGCGGGTCCGGCAGGGAATGGCCCTGCTCCCTCAACTCCGCTGCGTAGGCGTCGAGCGCCTCTTGGATCCGCGCCGCCGCCGAGCGTCAATGCGTCTATATAGTCGGCCGCCCCGCCGATGGCCAGCACCAGCGCACAATTCTCGCTCACCCTCCGGGTGGAGCTCCCGCACGAGTCGGGCACCCTGGGCAAGGTCACCCAGGCGATCGCGAGCGCCGGCGGCGCGATCGTGGCGGTGGACACCGTGGAGGCCGGCGGCAGCGGCACGCTGCGCGAGATCACGATCGACTGCGAGAGCCAGGACCACCGCGGGCGGGTGATCAAGGCGGTCACCTCGGTGCGCGAGGCCAAGCTCGTGGAGACCACCGACCGCACGTTCGAGCTGCACCGCCGGGGCAAGATCTACACCGGCCTGGCCACCCAGGTGAAGACCCGCGACGACCTCTCGATGGCCTACACCCCCGGCGTGGCGCGCGTGTGTACCGCGATCGCAGAGAACCGCCAGAAGGCCTTCAAGTACACGATCAAGGCCAACACCGTGGCCGTGGTGACCGACGGCACCGCGGTGCTCGGCCTGGGCGACATCGGCCCGGAGGCGGCCATGCCTGTGATGGAGGGCAAGGCGATGCTCTTCAAGGAGTTCGCCGACGTGGACGCCTTCCCGATCGCCCTGGGCACCAAGGACCCCGACAAGATCGTGGAGACCGTGCAGCTGCTGGCCCCGACCTTCGGGGGCATCAACCTCGAGGACATCTCCTCGCCCCGCTGCTTCGAGATCGAGCAGCGGCTGATCGAGACGCTGGACATCCCCGTCTTCCACGACGACCAGCACGGCACCGCGATCGTGGTGCTGGCGGCGCTGATCAACGCGTGCCGTTACACCCGCCGCAGCCTTTCGGACCTGTCGGTGTCGATCGTGGGCGCCGGCGCCGCGGGCGTGGCCGTAGCCAAGATCCTCATGAACTCGGGCATCACCGAGGTGGTGGCCTGCGACCGCTTCGGAGCGATCCACAAGGGCCGCGACGACTACGAGTCGGGGTCCATGAACGCGCCCAAGAAGTGGCTGGCAGAGCACACCAACAGCCAGGGCCGCTCGGGCTCCCCCGCCGACGTGCTGGAGGGCACCGACCTGTTCATCGGGCTGTCGGGCCCGGGCATCATCACCGCGCAGGACCTCCAGCGGATGAACGACGACCGGTTCGTGTTCGCCATGGCCAACCCCAACCCCGAGGTGCAGCCCGAGGAGGCCGCGCCCTACGCGGCCGTGATGGCCACCGGCCGCTCGGACTACCCGAACCAGATCAACAACGTGCTGGCCTTCCCCGGAATCTTCCGCGGCGCCCTGGACGTACGCGCCCAGAAGATCACCGAGGAGATGAAGATCGCGGCCGCTCGCGGGATCGCCGCCACGGTGGCCGACGAGGAGCTGGCCCAGGACTACATCATTCCCAGCGTGTTCAACCGGGATGTGAGCCGCGAGGTGGCCCGAGCCGTATCCGAGGAAGCGGAGCGTGCGGGTGCCACACGGGCGCTCACCGACACCGCCGAGCTTTCCCTCCCGACCTAGGAGGCAACCCACATGAAGGTGACCGTGACCGGTGCCACCGGCACCCTCGGCGCTCAGCTGGTGAAGCTGCTCACCGCGCGCGGCGACGAGGTGACGGTGCTTTCGCGCAACGCCGAGAGCGCCCGGGAGAAGCTGGGCGGCGACGTTCGCGCCCTCGAGTGGAGGGATCCGAAAGCCGAGGTGCCGCCCGCGGAGTCGCTGGCCGGCCAGGAGGGGGTGGTGCACCTGCTCGGCGAGCCCGTGGCCCAGCGCTGGTCCGAGGACTCCAAGCGCGAGATCCGCGACTCGCGCGTGCTGTCCACGCGCAACCTGGTGGCGGCGCTTGGGGACGTCGACTCCGCCCAGCGGCCGAAGGCGCTCGTGTCCCAGTCGGCCACCGGCTGGTACGGCGCGCGCGGTGACGAGCGCGTGGACGAGTCGGAGCCCGCGGCCGGCGACTTCCTCGCGCAGGTATGCGTGGAGTGGGAGGCCGAGGCCCGCGCCGCCGAGGAGTTGGGGGTACGCGTGGCGGTCGCCCGCACCGGCGTGGTGCTGTCCGAGGACGGCGGTGCGCTGGAGAAGATGCTGCCGCCGTTCAAGCTCGGCGTGGGCGGCCCCGTGGCGGGCGGGAAGCAGTACGTGCCCTGGATCCACACCGACGACGTGGTCGCCGGCCTGGCCTTCGCCCTGGACACCGAGGGCGCGTCCGGTCCGGTGAACCTCACCGCACCCGAGCCCGTGACCAACAAGGAGCTGTCCAAGACGCTCGGGCGCGTGCTCAAGCGCCCGGCGATCGCCCCGGTGCCGGCCCTCGCCATCAAGGCGCTCTACGGCGAGATGGCGATCATCGTGACCACAGGCGTGCGCGCGGTTCCCAAGCGACTGGAGGAGCTGGGCTACACCTTCCGACAGCCCGAGCTGGAGCGAGCGCTGCGGTCGGCCACCGGGAAGTAGGGCTCAGCCGCGGCCGCGTCAGGCCGTGGCGAACCGCGCGACGGTCTGCTCGGGCCGGATTCCCGGCAGGTGCTCGGAGAACACGCGGTAGTAGTGCAACTCCTCGAGGGTGCGCAGCGGCGGGTCGAGCGCGTCCTTCTCGGCCTCGAACTCCTCCTGCGAGACCCTGTCCTCCAGCTCGTCGGTGAGCACGTCGGCGGCGCCGCTGCCGTCGCCGAACTGGGCCTTCTCGCGCCACAGCAGCTCGTCGGGCAGCCAGCCCGCGAAGGCCTCGCGCAGCAGCTGCTTCTCCTGGTGATCGCCATCGGGGATCTTCCAGGTGGCCGGCAGGTCCAGCGCCAGGCCGATCACCTCGCGGTCCAGGAACGGCACGCGGGCCTCGAGTCCGTGGGCCATGTTCACGCGGTCGGCGCGCTGGAGGTTGAGGTTGTGCAGGCTCGAGACCGTGCGCTCCAGCTCGTCGTGCAGCTCGTGCGGGTCCTCGATCTCGCGGAGGTACGCGTAACCGGCGAACAGCTCGTCGGCGCCCTCGCCGGTGAGCACCACCTTCACGTGGCGCGCCGTCATCTCAGCGAGCAGGTAGTTGGGGACGGCGCTGCGCACCAGGGAGGGATCGAAGTGCTCGATCGAGCGCACCACACTCTCAACGGTGTTCAGCGCGCGGCCCTGGGTGTAGACCCGCTCGCGGTGCTCGGTGTCCAGGTGCTTGGCCGCGGTGCGCGCGGCGATCAGGTCGGGGCTGTCCTCGGTGCCCACCGCGAAGGTCTGCAGCGTCTCGCCCCTGCCGGCCAGCTCGCGTGCCGCGATCGCGGCGATCAGCGTGGAGTCCAGGCCGCCGGATAGGAAGACCCCAACCGGCACGTCGCCCATGAGCTGGCGGCGCACCGCGGCGATCAGGACGTCGCGCACGCGCTCGAGGTCGGAGTCGGTCCACGGTTCGTCGGTGTTGGGCGGCGGGTCGCGGTCGGGCACCGCCCGCGCGAAACGCTGCAGGCCGTCCCCGGGGGTCCAGTAGAAGCCGGGCGGGAACCGCTCCACGTAGGGCATCCAGTGGGGATCGAAGGCGTGCATCTCAGAGGCGAAGCGCACGTGGTTGCCGCGGCGGGCCCAGTAGAGGGGCTTGATCCCGACGGGATCGCGGGCGGCCACGAAGGAGCCGTCCTCACCGGCCACCAGGAACGCGAACATGCCCTCCAGCTCACCGAGCGCCCGCGGGCCTCGCTGGTCGATCAGATGTAGAGCCACCTCGTTGTCGGAGCGGGTGGAGTAGGCGCTGTCGTCCAGCGTCTGGCGCACCTGCTCGTGGTTGTAGACCTCGCCGTTGCCAACCAGGTACAGCTCGCGGCCGGGGGTGGTGAGCGGCTGGCGTCCGCCCTCCACGTCCACGATCGACAGGCGGGTGTGTCCCAGCCAGCTGCCGTTCACGCGCACGCCGCCCTGGTCGTCGGGACCGCGGTGCTCCAGCCGCGCGAGCATCCGGATCGCCTCGTCCGGCCGGTGCTGGCCGTACTCCCCTGCTATTCCGCACATGGACTCAGCCTACTTGTGGGCCTTTATGGCCTACGCGGCTGCCGCTGATGCGCTGTAGGCCGACGGCACGCGGTCGCCAAGGTGGGAGAACTCGCGGCGCGCCGCGCCGAGTGATCCCGGCACGTCCACGCGCGCGATCGCAGTGCCGGCGCGGGTCCCGGTGGAGGCGAGCACGCGTCCGTCGGGGTCCACGACCTTGGCCTGGCCGGGAAAGCGAAGCCGCCCTAGACGCCCGCACTGGTTGGCGGACACCCAGATCACCTGGTTTTCCAGCGCCCGGGCGCGATCGAGGATGTTGAAATGCTCGACCTGGCGGTCATGCTTGGTGCGCGTGGCGGGCCGCGCGCGGCAGACGGGCCAGGCGGCCAGGGAAGCCACGATGTCGGCTCCGTCCAGCGACAGCTCGCGGGCGGCCTCCGGAAAGACCTTGTCGTAACAGACCAGCATTCCCATCCGCCCGACCGGGGTGTCGAATGCCCTGAAGCCCTCGCCGGAGAGGAACTCGCCCTTCTCGCCAGGCGGCAGGTGCACCTTGCGCTGGTGGCCAAGCACGCCGTCGCCCGTCACGCAGACCACGCTGGAGTAGCGTCCTCCGGAGGCGGCCTCGGTGTAGCCGGCGCAGACCACCGTGTGACCGGCTATCCGCGCCAGGCGCTCGATCTCGGGACCGTCGCTGCTCAGCTCCGGGGGCGGGGCGACCAACGTGCGGGCGCCCGGGAGCACCGGCTCGAACAGGTATCCGCCGATGGCCGCCTCGGGGAGCACGACCAGGTCGGCGCCACGCCTGCGGGCGCTCGCCACGATCCGCTCGATGCGGTCGAGGCAGGCCGCCACGTTGCGTCCGAAGGGGGCGGACACGGCAGCCACCGCCGGGCCACGGCGCGATCTCCGGCTCGACCACATGAGCGCAGTTTGCAGGGATGTTGGCTACGCGGGCATGTACGGAGGTCCAAACTGCGGACATCCCGCTTCGCCACTGTGTCGGAGTGCCGGGACGAGGCGCCGCATCAGCCCCGGCCGCCGCACCTGGGCGAGATGGTGAGCTCCTGGCGCTTGGTCAGGCCCCCCTCGGCCGGGATCCCGAACACGCGGCAGTAGGTGGCGCGGCTGCGACCGAAACGCGCCAGGGCCGCATACGGGTAGCCGAGCCGGCCGCCGATCGTGGCGTCGCCGGCGTCGAACTCCGTCCGTACCGCCAGGCACGACAGCCGGGTCCCGGGCCGCGCGCCCGTCGGGCGCTGGCGCTCGCAGTCCACGCGGAGGATCCGCTCGCCCGTCCGACGGCGCGCGTCGCGTGCGATCGCGCGCTCCAGCGGTGCGAGCGAGCTCGCTTTCACCAGTCGCGGCCGCATGCGGGCTCGCAGCGCCTCGATGCGCGCGTCCTTGCGCCGCTGGATCTCGCGCGCCTCGCGGGCCTCGCGCTGCTGGGCCGAGTCGCGGCTGCCTGGCACGGTCAGGACCGCCGTGATCGCCGCCGCCGCGAGCACGCCCACCAGCAGGATCCTTCCGGTCCGCCCGAGCTTGCGCCACAGGAAGGCCGGCAGGCGTGTGAGGGGCGGGAGGGGCTCGTAGTGGTCGGCGTCCCGCGGCACTCAGGCGCGGTCGTCGACCTCGTGTTGCTCGGCGCGTGCCTGGGCCAAGGTCTTGTCTCCCTTGCCGAAGATGCCTTGCAGCTTCCAGCGCGAGTCCGACTTGGCCGGCACCACCAGCCAGATCACCACGCCGATGAACGTGAGCAGCAGCCCCGACGCCAGCCCGATCTTGTCGCCGTAGCCCTTCCTGCCCGACAGATAGGAGGCCACGATCGCCGACAGCAGCCAGCCGTAGGTGAGAAACAGGGCGGTGGATCCGATGACGGCGAACGTGATCATGCGCCCAAGTAGGCCTTCTGGACCTCGGGGTTGGTGCGCAGCTTCGAGCAGTCGTCGGCCAGCGCGACGGTGCCGGTCTCCAGCACGTACCCGCGACTGGACACGTCAAGCGCGTAGTTGGCGTTCTGCTCTACCAGCAGGATCGTGATGCCCTGGCGATTGATCTCGGCGATCGTCTCGTAGATGCGCTCGGTGAGGATCGGGGCGATCCCCATCGACGGCTCGTCGAGCAGAAGCAGCTTCGGGCTGGCCATCAGGGCGCGGCCGATGGCGAGCATCTGCTGCTCACCACCCGACATCGTGCCCGCCTTCTGGCGCGCGCGCTCCTCGAGGCGCGGGAACAGCTCCATCACGCGCGCCATGTCCTTCTCGACTCCCTCGCTGTCGCGCCGCAGATAGGCGCCCAGCTCGAGGTTCTCCTTCACGCTCATGCGTGAGAAGCAGTGCCGCCCCTCGGGCGCCTGGGAGATGCCGAGGTTCACGATCTCCTGCGGCGGGGTCTCGCCGATCTCCTGGCCGTCGAAGACGATCGATCCCTCGCGCGGGGGAGTGAGACCGGAGATCGAGCGCAGCGTGGTGGACTTGCCGGCTCCGTTGGAGCCGATGAGCGTGACGCACTCGCCCTCCTCAACCGTGACCGAGATGCCCTTGAGCGCCTCGATGTTGCCGTAGAAGGTGTGGATTCCCTTGACGTCGAGCATCGCCATCGCTCAGCTCTCCTCGCGCTCGGGGTCGTCGCCGTCGGGGGCCTCTTTGTCGCCCTGCTTACCGAGATAGGCCTCGATCACGCGCGGGTTGGCACGCACCTCGTCGGGCTTGCCCTCGGCGATCTTCTGCCCGTGATCGAGCACCGTGATTCGCTCGGAGACCCCCATCACGACCTGCATGTCGTGCTCGATCAGCAGGATCGTGAGGTCCTTCTCGTCGCGCATCTTGTGCATGAACTCGGTCAGCCGGGCCGACTCCTGCGGGTTCATCCCGGCGGTGGGCTCGTCCAGCAGCAGCAGCTTGGGCCCGGAGGCCAGGGCCCGCGCGATCTCCACCCGGCGCTGATCGCCGTAGGAGAGGTTCACGGCCATCTGCTCGAACTGGTCGTCGGCCAGGCCAACGTAGGCGAGCATCTCGCGGCCCACGTCGCGCACGCGCTCCTCCTCGTGCTTGACCCACGGCGCCCGGAAGATCGAGCCGAAGAGGCCCGCCTTCATCCGCGTGTGCTGGCCCACCATCACGTTCTCGAGCGCGCTCATCGTTGCGAACAGGCGGATGTTCTGGAACGTGCGGGCCATCCCGCCCGCCGTGATCTTGTCCGGCCGGCGGCCGGTGATGTTCCTGCCGTCGAAGGTGATCCGTCCCTGGGTCGGGCGGTAGAGCCCGGTGAGCATGTTGAAGAAGGTGGTCTTGCCGGCGCCGTTGGGGCCGATGATCGACACGATCGAGCGGCGCGGTATCGAGAAGCTCACGTCGTCGACCGCCACCAGACCGCCGAAGCTCTTGGTGATCGAGTCGCCCTGAAGCAGCAGCGGCTCACCCTCGCCCGCGGTGGCGCCCGGCGAGGACTCGGGCGTGGCCACGTCGGTCATCCCTTCGCCTCGACCACGGTCTTGCCCACGCCGGAGGTGGGCCCCACGCCCTCGTGAAGCTCGATCTTTCGCCGGCGTTCTGGGATCAGGCCCTCCGGACGCAACACCATCATGATCACCAGCAGGAAGCCGAAGATGCCGAACGACAGCTCGGTGAGGTCGAAGTTGAGCCCGATCTTCTGCGGCGCGTTCTTGAACACCTCAGGGATCAGGTAGAAGTTGATGATCGAGAGGGCGATCGCCCCGACCACCGTCCCCCAGATGCTCGCGAGCCCGCCCAGGATGATCATGGCGAGGATGAAGATTGAGAACGAGAACTGGAACTGGTCGGCGTTCACGGTGTTCAGGAACGACGCGAGGAAGGCGCCGGACACGCCACCGAACGCCGCCCCGGTGCCGTAGGCCAGCAGCTTGGTCTTCACCAACGGCACGCCCATGCTCGCGGCCGCCACCTCGTCCTCGCGCATCGCCACCCAGGCGCGCCCCAGCCGCGAGTCGCGCAGGCGGAAGTTCACGATCAGCACGACCACCACGATCGCGAGCGCCACGAAGTACCACGGGCGCAGGTCGAGCGCCTGGAACTGGTCCAGGCCGGGGAGCTTGATCTTGTCCACCGGCGTGATGCCCTGGCGGCCTGCGGTCAGCGGCGTGCCGTTCACGGTGATCTCGTCGCCGTTGATCGCGATCCGGCCCACGATCTCGCCGAAGGCCAGCGTGACGATCGCGATGTAGTCGCCGCGCAGGCGCAGCGTGGGCAGGCCGATCAGCATGCCCGCGATCGTGGTCACGATCACCGCCGCGACGATCACTAGGAGGAAGTTCACGTGCACCCCCGGCAGCGCGGTGATCTGGCCGCTGACGAGGATGTGCAGCCCGTCGCCGCCGCCGGCCTCGGAGAAGAACCCCGAGCCGAGCCAGCCCATCGTGTATGCGCCGAGCGCGTAGAACGCGACGTAGCCCAGGTCCAGCAACCCGGCGAAGCCCACGATCAGGTTGAGGCCCAGCGCCATCGCCACGTACGCCAGCGCCTGGACGGCGGTCTGCATCTGCCCGGCCCCGCTGTCGAAGAAGAACGGAAACATCAGGCCCAGGGCTATGAAGCCCAGCGCGATGAAGAGGTTGGGGTGCCGGTTGAAACGTTCCGCTACTACGCTCATCCCGCCTCGCGTGTCTCCTCGCCGATCAGGCCCTGCGGGCGGAAGACCATGATCACCACGAGGTAGGCGAACACGATCGCGGGCGTCCACTCACCGCCGATGCGGTTGTCGGAGATCTGCTGGATGCAGCCGATGATCAGCCCGCCGAGCACCGCGCCCTTGAGGTTGCCGATGCCGCCCATCACCGCCGCGGTGAACGCGATGAGGCCGGCCGTGAAGCCCTGGAAGAACCACACGGTGGTCTGGTAAAGCGCGTAGATGAGCCCGGCGGCGCCGGCCATCACGCCGCCCATCAGGAACGTGAAGGAGATCGTGGTGTCCACGTTGATCCCCATCAGCCGTGCCGCCTCGGGGTCCTGTGCGGTGGCGCGCATCGCCTTCCCGATCCGGCTGCGCGAGATGAAAGTGGTCAGGAGCAGCACCAGCGGGGCGGTCACGCCGATGGCCAGGATGTCGCCGCGCGTGATCGACACGCCGGCCACATCCACCACCTGCTGCTGGGAGTGGATCAGGTCGGGCACGCCCTCCGGCGAGCCGCCCAGCCACAGAATGCCGACGTTCTGGAGGATGAACGAGAAGCCGACGGCGGTGATCAGGGGCGCCAGCCGCGGCGCGTCGCGCAATGGCCGATAGGCCACCCGTTCGATCATCACATTCAGCGTGCCGCTGGCCACCATCGCGATCAGCAGCGTGACCAGCAGGCCGATGGCGAGGCCGAAAGGGCCGGTGGCGAGAGTGAGCCCTAGCGTGCCCCACAGGCTCACCGAGACGAACGAGCCGATCATGAACACGTCGCCGTGGGCGAAGTTGATCAGCTCGATGATGCCGTAGACCAGCGTGTACCCGAGCGCCACGAGGGCCCAGATCGCGCCGTTGGATATGCCGTCCTTGAGGTTCTCCGCCAGCCGCTCCAGGTTGCCCTGGTTGTTGAGGTCCTGGATCCCGTAGGCCACCGGGAGCACCAGAAGCGCCGCGATCAGGCCGTACGCCTTGAGGAACTTCTTCAGGGCGTCAACGGCGCCCATCCTCGAAGGGGCTAGGGACGCGGTATCTGAGCTGGCTTCCAAGTTCTGGTTAGTGCCGTCCGAAGAGAGCCCGACGGGGGCGGGCCTCCGCGGCCCGCCCCCATCGAGTTTCTCTCAGATCAGGTCAGTGGACTCAGCCCGCCGCCTTGATCGTCTGGTCGAACTCCAGCTCGCCGCCCTTGATGGTGTAGATGCCGTAGTCGGTGAGCGTGGTGTCGCCGTTCTCGTCGATGTCGTAGGTGCCGAGAGCAGACTTGCGGCCCTTCGTCGCGAACAGCGCGTCGATCATCTCCTGCTTGTCGCCGGAATCGAGCTTGGCGACGGTGTCGAGGACGAGCTTCATGGCCTCGTAGCCGTACACCGCGTACGGGTCCGGGTTGGGCTCGTCGTACGTCTTCTCGAAATCGGAGAAGAACTTCTTACCCACTGGCGGGTACTCCTCCGGAGCGAGCGTGGCCACCGTGACCTTGGTGCGAGCCTGCACCGCCGGCGGAATGCCACCCTCCTTGGGATCCGAGAAGCCCGACTCCGCCACGCCATCCGGGCCGTAGAGCTTGGCGTCAGGCAGGGCCGCGGCAACGTCCTTGAACAGCTGGACGGCGCCGTTGGCCGTGATTCCCGAGAACACGAAGCATTCCGTGCCCTTGGACTTCATGCTGGAGGCCACAGAGCGGAAGTTCGCGGCCTTCGCGTCGATGCCGTCGTTGCCGAGCACCTCCAGGCCCTGCTCCTTGGCGGACGCCTCGATGTTGCGCGCCAGGCCGGCGCCGTAGACCTCCTTGTCGTTCAGGATGAAGGCGTTCGTGCAGCCATCCTGCTTCATCAGCGTGGCCAGCGCCGCGCCCTGGATCGTGTCCTTCGGGACGATCCGGACGTAGTGCCGGTTGCCGGTCGGGTAGTACTTCTCCGGCTCACCCTTGTCCGCGCCGGGCTCGTCCGAGGTCAGACCGACGGCCGTGTTGGCCGGGGAGACCTGAGGAACGTTGCCCTCGTTCAGGATCGGCAGCGAGATCGCCGAAGCGCCGGAGTTGAACTCTCCGATGTAGGCGATCGCGTTGTCGTCCTGGGCGACCTTTCGAGCGTTCGCCGAAGCGCGCTCGGGCGTCCAGGTTCCCGCCTGGGCCGTCGAGTCATCGAGCGACTCGTACTTGATCTTGAACTTTCCGGCCTTGTTCTTGCTCTGATCCAGCGCCAGCTTGATGCCCCGAACCATCGCGGTCGTCTGCGGCCGCGAGGCGCCCTGCAGGGGGAGGCTGGAATAGACGTTCAGCGTTGAACCCGCCGTGGCGCCGCCACCACCTCCTCCGCCCTCGTCGTCGTCCCCACCACAGGCCACTACGCCCATGGAGAGAGCGGCGAAGAGGCAGCTTAGAACCGCCATCCACCGTACTCGCAAAACATTCCCTCCTAGAAGAGTGCTCATTGAACTGCGGCGCATAGTAGTGCGAATCGAAGACGCTGTGCAACGGGCCTCCGACGATCCCGACCGTGGGTCGAGCGGCGGCGTGAGCGGCTCGACCCTCTGTCCGGGTAAGTTGGCGTCATGCGAATCGGAGTGCTCACGGGGGGCGGCGACTGCCCGGGGCTGAACGCCGCGATCCGCGCGATCGTGCGCCGGGGCGTCGACGGTCACCGCCACGAGCTGATCGGATTCCACGACGGATGGCGGGGTCCGCTCGAGGGTGACCACGCCCCGCTCACCGTCGAATCGACCAGTGGGATCCTGCCGCGCGGGGGCACGATCCTCGGCACCTCGCGCACCAACCCGTTCACGCGCGACGGCGGCCCCGAGCTCGTTCTGAAGTCCCTTCGGGAGCTCGACCTGGACGGGCTGATCGCGATCGGCGGCGAGGACACCCTGGGCGCCGCGTCCCGGCTGCACGACGAGCACGGAGTCCCGGTTGTGGGCGTGCCCAAGACGATCGACAATGACCTCGGTGCCACCGATCTCACCTTCGGCTTCGACACCGCCGTGCAGGTCGCCACCGACGCGATCGACCGCCTGCACACCACCGCCGAGTCACACAACCGGATCCTGGTCGTGGAGGTGATGGGCCGCCACGCAGGCTGGATCGCGCTGCACTCCGGCATGGCCGGCGGCGCCGACGTGATCCTGGTGCCCGAGCGGCCCTTCGACGTGGACGAGGTCTGCCGGCTGCTGGAGCGCCGTCACTCGCGCGGGCGCTACTTCTCGATCGTCGTGGTGGCCGAGGGCGCCACGCCCCGCGAGGGCACGCTGGAGACATTGGCGGGAGGCAAGGACGAGTTCGGCC
This sequence comes from Thermoleophilaceae bacterium, assembly GCA_035646775.1. Classification (GTDB taxonomy): domain Bacteria; phylum Actinomycetota; class Thermoleophilia; order Solirubrobacterales; family Thermoleophilaceae; genus JAAYBF01. The sequence goes on from DASROS010000150.1 coordinate 38,572, forward strand.
ACGAGCGCCTCGGCGGCATCGGGCAGGTACTGGGCCCTGAGATTGAGCGGCGCACCGGCTTCGAAACGCGAGTCACGGTGCTGGGGCATGTGCAGCGCGGCGGGACGCCCACCGCCTTCGACCGCGTGCTCGCCACCCGCCTCGGCGTGGCCGCCATCGACGCCGCCGACCAGAGCCGCTGGGGCACCATGCCGGCGCTGAAGGGCACGCGAATCGAGCTCGTGCCGCTGCGCGACGCCGTCACCGAGCTGCGAACGGTGCCCGACGAGGACTACGCCGTGGGCGAGACGTTCTTCGGCTGACTGCTGTCAGACGGAGGCGCCCGAGCGAAGCGCAAGCTCGCGGGCCACCGTGGCAGCCACGGCCTCGGGATGGCGCGTGAGGCGTCGCCAGGTGAAGCGGAGCACCCTGTAGCCGGTGAGATCCGCGTCCCGGATACGGTCAGTCTCGAACGGCGTCCGGGCGCGATGGAAGCGGTAGCTGTCCAGCTCGGCGACCAGGCGGTGCTCGCGCCACAGCGCGTCCACCTCGTAGGTGCCCACGGATGTGTTGAACTCGGGCGAGGGGAGCTCGGCGGCGCACAGGATGCGGCGAAAAAGGCGCTCTGTCTCGGAGCGGGTGGCGCCGTTGTCGAGGCCATCGCCGATGAGCGCCCGCAGGCGCCCGGCACCGGCGCGGCCGCGGGAGCGCTCGATCGCCGCCAGGAGCTCGGGCTCGCGAAGCAAGCGGAGGATCAATGCCTCGTCGAGGGCGCGCTCGAGATCGCGTTCGGTGAGGTGGGCCGCGAGGTCGACGAGGGTGCGGGCGGGGCTGGTGAGGGGCAGGCCGTTCTTGGAGCGGCGATCGGAAGGTGGCAGGACGCGTGTGCGATGGAAGCGGATACCTGGCTGTGACCCAATGTTCTCCAGGCCAGTGACGTGGACCAGACCGCTGGGCTCCTTGCACATTGCCCACCACGCCCCGGCGGAGCGGTCGCTCACGAGCACTCCCGGCTTGCAAGCGAGAATCGCGCCGAACTGACGCGCGCCCTCGGGTGGTGCCTCGTGGCCGACGAGGTAAACGGCTCGGTAAAGGGGATGAAGCCGACCAGTGGCGATGCGATGGCGGATGGAGTCCCGAGTGAGCCCGCAGGTCTGGAGCTGCCCGGCGCTCACCACTCCGCGTTGGCGCGCTGCAACCCACGCGACAGCGGCGTCACCCGGCCCGCGAACCCCCAAAGCTTGACGCGCGATCTTCTCTCGCCGAGGTGCTCCAGAAATCGTGGCTCTGGCACCCGATTCTTGGAGCACCTCCTCCCGAGCCGATCGGTTGCCACGAATTGGGGGCTCGCGGGAAGCCACGCGCCCAAGATGCCAGCGCGACAGCCGGGCGGCAGCCGCACGACGACACAAGTCACTCTCCCTTTACTGCGCTGTTACCCAACTGCGCGAAAGCGCACTAAACGAGAGCCCGGAGGCGGAGACGGAGACGGAGACGGAGGCGGAGCGGGCGCGGGACCGGCCCGCGTGGCGCTCAGCGCTCGCCCGGCGCCGGAGCGCCGCGGCCCCGCATCAGGCGCTGCACGTGGGGTGTCGCGATCCGGACGGCCGCCGCGGTGAGCGTGATCAGGGCCGTGAACAGGAACGCGTCGAATGCCTTGATGCCGAAGGCCCAGGCCGTGATCCAGACGACCAGACCGACGGTGAAGGTGACCAGCACCATCATCCGCGGGCGCTCGCGATCTGCTGGCGGAGCTTGGTGAGAGCGTTGAAGCCGGTGCGCATGGCGCGGTCGGCGCCGCTGTCCTGGGACGGGAGCATGCCGATCTGGCGGGCTAACTCCGCGCCGTCGTAGTAGCCGGTGTTGCTTGTGATCTTGCCGTCCTCGTCGATCTCCAGGAGGTCGAAGCCGCGCAACTCCACGTGGCCGCCCGTGGGCTCGATGCCCTGGAACACCGCACCGTCGAAGGTGCCGGCCATCCGCCACTCCACGCCCGCGGCGTCGTGGTCGGCCACCACGCGGGTCACCGTGGTCTCGAGGTCGGGAACGGCGGCGAAGAGCTCCGCAAAGAAGCCGCGCACCTCGGCGGGCCCGCGGAACACGCCCACGGGCACGATGTCGTCGATCCCATCGGACCGGAAGAAAGCCACGACGGCCTGAGGGTCACGCGAAGCGATCGCGGCGAAGTAGCCGCGGGCGACCTCCTCGACCGCCTTCACGCGGGCCGAGCGGCGGGGCTTGGCGGGCTGCTTCGCGGGCGTCTCGGAGATCTTTGTGGCCTGCGCCATGGGGGCAATCTACCGCAGCGCGGCGGCCAGTTCCTCCACGACCGCTCCTACCGCGGGCGCGCCGCCCTCACCCGCCGCGCGCACCACGCGGCTGCCCACGATCACGCCGTCGGCGAGGTCGGCCACGGCGGCCGCCTGGGCGGGGGTGGAGATACCGAATCCCACCGCCACGGGCAGGGCGCTGGCGGCGCGCACCCGCTCCACCACGCCGGGCAGCTCGGGCGCCAGCTCGTCGCGCTCGCCGGTGATCCCCGACAGCGCCACCGTGTAGACGAAGCCCCTGGCGTCCGCGCCGATCGCCGCCATCCGCTCGGGCGTGGTGGTGGGCGCCACGAGCGGGACGAGGGCCAGGCCCTGGGCGTCGCAGATCGCGCGCAGCTCGCCCGCCTCGTCGTGGGGCAGATCGGGCACGATCAGCCCGGCCGCGCCGGCGTCGGACGCACGATTCACGTATGCCTCCAGGCCCGCCTGGAACACGACGTTGGCGTACACCATCAGCACCACAGGCAATCGTGCCGACGCCGCCTCGCACACGCCCAGCACGTCGTCGGGGGTCACGCCCGCGCGCAGCGCCTCGGTGCCGGCCGCGTGGATCACCGGGCCGTCGGCGAGCGGGTCCGAGAACGGCACGCCCAGCTCGAGCATGGCCGCACCGGCATCGGCGGCGGCCTCGCACGCCAGCCGCGACGTCTCGAGGTCCGGGTGGCCGCCCATCAGGTAGGGCATCAGCGCGGCGCGGGCCCCGTGACCGTCGAACGCGGCCGCGATGCGGTCGCCGGCGGCCGTGGTGGTCACTGCGAGAGCACCTCGGCGAGATCCTTGTCGCCACGGCCGGAGAGGATCAGAACGTCGAGGCCGTCGGAGGGATTGGCGAGCAGCCAAGCCAGCGCGTGCGCGGGTTCCAGCGCTGGGATGATCCCCTCCAGCCGGGCCAGCAGCTTGAATGCGTCCACCGCCTGATCGTCGGTCACGCCGTCGTAGATCACGCGGCCCTCGTCTCTCAGCCACGCGTGCTCGGGCCCCGCTCCGGGGTAGTCGAGGCCGGCCGACACCGAGTGGGCCTCGAGCACCTGGCCGTCCTCGTCCTGGAGGACGGCGGTGAGCGCGCCGTGCAGCACGCCGCGTGCGCCGGTGGTCAAGGGAGCGGAGTGGCGGCCGGACTCGAGGCCCTCCCCCGCCGCCTCCACGCCCACCAGCTGCACCCCCTCGTCGTGCAGGAATGGCACGAACGCGCCGATGGCGTTGGAGCCCCCTCCGACGCAGGCGATCAGGCGGTCGGGCAGGCGGCCCTCGGCGGCCTGGATCTGCTCGCGCGCCTCGTCGCCGATCACGCGCTGGAGGTCGCGCACCAGCGACGGGTAGGGCGCCGGGCCCACGGCCGAGCCGATCACGTAGTGGGTGGAGCCCACGTTGCCCACCCAGTCGCGGATGGCGGCGCTCACGGCCTCCTTCAGCGTCCGCGCCCCGGCCTCAACGGCGCTCACCTCGGCGCCCAGCAGGCCCATGCGCTCTACGTTGGGCTTCTGGCGGCGCATGTCCTCGCTGCCCATGTAGACCACGCACTCCAGGTCCAGCAGCGCGCACGCGGTGGCCGTGGCCACGCCGTGCTGGCCCGCGCCGGTCTCCGCGATCACCCGCTTCTTGCCCATCCTCTTCGCCAGCAGGCACTGGCCGAGCGCGTTGTTGACCTTGTGCGCGCCGGTGTGCATCAGGTCCTCGCGCTTGAGGTAGACCGTGGAGCCCGCCCGCTCGGACAGCCGCGGCGCGCGGTACAGGGGCGTGGGCCGGCCGGCGTACTCGCCCAGCAGCACCGCCAGCTCGCGATTGAAGCCCTCGTCGGCGCGGGCGTCGATCCAGGCCTGCTCCAGCTCGTCGAGCGCCGGGATCAGCGTCTCGGGCACGAACCGCCCGCCGTAGGGGCCGAACTCGCGCTCGCGGGTGGCGCTCGTTTCGGGGGTGCTCACGCGGACGCCCGCTCGGGGTCGCTCGCCGGCGCCGTGGCGGCCACGGCGGCGAAGAAGGCCTCCACGCGTGCGGGGTCCTTCACGCCCGGGGACGCCTCCACGCCGCTGGCCACGTCCACCGCGAACGGCTCCACCGCGGCCACGGCCTCACCCACGTTCTCGGGGGTCAGCCCGCCGGAGAGCACCAGCGGGGTGCGGCCGGAGTGGCGGCGGGCCAGCTCCCAGTCGAAGTTCTCGCCCGTGCCCCCGCGCAGGCCCGGCACGTGGGCGTCGAGGAGGTGCACGTCGGTATGGAAGCGCTCGAGGTCGCGCACCGCGGCGGCGTCACGGGCGGGCAGGGCCTTCATCACCTTGGCCCCGGTGCGCCGGGCGGCCTCGCGGCAGTAAGCGGGACCCTCGTCGCCGTGCAGTTGCAGGATCGACAGGGAGTAGCGGTCGGCGGCAAGGGCCACCTCGTCCAGCGTGGCGTTCACGAACACCCCGGCCAGCTCCACCCGGCGGCGGAGGCGCGCGGCGATCTCCTCGGCCGCCTCGGGCGGGCAGGCCCGCGGGCTGCCAGGCCACAGCACCATCCCCACCGCCCACGCGCCGAGGTCGGCCGCCTGCTTGGCGTCCTCGGCCCGCGCGCAGCCGCATATCTTGATGCGTGTGGTCATGCGCCTCATGGTCGCAGGCGGAGTGCGGGCTACGTTTACCGCAACTGTTGCGCCATTCGTAGCCCACACTCCAATCGCCCGGCCGAAGGGTTGCGGCAGGGGCAACGGATGTGGCCCAGCAGCTACGGCAGGATTCCGCCCCCGCCGCCGCCCTGGCCCTGGCTGCCCAGCTCCACGCTGGCGGGGCGCTCGCCAAGCTTCACGGTCACCGTGCGCTTGCGGTCGCCGCGGTAGACCTCGAGCTCCACCTCGTCGCCCACCTCCTTGCTCGCCACCGCAGCCGCCACGTCGCCGGTCTCGGTCACCTTCTCGCCGTCAACGGCGGTGATCACGTCGCCGCCCTCGGGCAGGCCCTCGGTGTTGGGCTCACCGGCGCGCAGCCCCGCGCGCGACGCTGCGGTTCCGTCGGTCACGTCCGTGATCAGCACCCCCTCCTTCACGGGCAGCTTGAGCTGCTCGGCGATCCGCTCGGTGAGGGGCGTCATCGCGATGCCGATGAAGGGGCGCTTGATCTCCTCGCCCTGCTTGAGCTTGGGAAGCAGGCGCTTGACCTCGTTGGAGGGCACGGCGAAGCCGATCCCCACCGAGCCGCCCGAGCCGCCGCCGGTGGCGATCTGGGAGTTGATCCCGATCACCTGGCCCTCGGCGTTGATCAGGGGGCCGCCGGAGTTGCCGGGGTTGATCGAGGCGTCCGTCTGGATCGCGTTGGGGATCGTGAAGCCGTTGGGCGCCTCGATCTGGCGCTGGACGGCCGAGACGATTCCCGTGGTCACGGTGCGGTTGAGGAAGCCGAACGGGTTGCCGATCGCCACCACGGGGTCGCCCACCTTCGCGGCGGAGGAGTCGCCCAGGTCGATCGGGTGCAGTTCGGCGTCGTCGGGGTTGACCTTCAGCACGGCCAAGTCGCTGGACGCGTCCACGCCGAGCACCTCGGCGTCCACGTCCTGGTCCTCCCCGAAGCGCACTGTCACGGCGTCGGCGCCGTCCACCACGTGCGCGTTGGTGACCACCGTGCCGTCGCTGTCGACCACGAACCCGGACCCGGTGGCGGTGCCCTCGCGCTCCTGGGGGAAGCCGAACGGCGAGTCGGACTCAGCGCTCACACCACGCGCCTGGATCGAGACCACGCCGCGGCCCTCCTGCTCGTAGATCTCGCCCACCGTGCGGCCGTCGCCGTTTTCGGCGGCGGGCCGGACCGTGGTGCCCTGGCTCACCACCTGGCGCGTCTCGTCGCCGGTGTCAATCACGTCAGTGGCGATCAGCGCCGCACCGGCGATCAGCACGATCAGGCCGCCCAGCACTCCGGACAGCAGGTGGGGAAGGGATCGTGAGGAGGGAGAGCTCTCGTTCATGGCCCCAGTGATAGAGCGCAGCCATAAACGGTGGCTAAGAGCTCAGAGGGAAGCGGTGGGCCGCATTTGGGCTGTATGTCGACCCAAATGTGGCCCATTCGGCGCTCAGGCGCGGAGGCGCGGCCCGCCCGGGGGCAGAGCGAGGAAGCCGCGCAGGCGAGTGCGAAGGCCGCCCGCAGCGGTCAGCTCGCGCCGCAGCGCGCGCCGCTGTCCCCCGTCGGGTGGCGTCGCGGCGCGGGACGAGAAACGCCCGTCGCGCAGGCTTGCCACGTAGCCCGCGGCCGTGGGCCCGGCCGCCGAGCGCAGCCGGCGCTCGACCTCGAGCAGCGTGGAGCCGGGTGCCAGCCGCCAGCCAAGCCGCGGCAGCGCTCGCTCCAGCTCGCGCAGCCCCGCCTCGGAGCGCTCCCCGGGCGTGAGCCCGCGCGACCGGCGCACCCGCAGCGCAACCAGGACCCCGGCGGAGCCCACCAGCAGCGCGAGCACGGCCAGCGCCAAGGTGCCCGCCCCGAGCGCCTCGCTCTCCTGCCC
>DASROS010000151.1:0-14241 GCA_035646775.1 Thermoleophilaceae bacterium
GCCGAAGGCCGCCAGGTAGCGCGTGACCACCTCCTCGCGTGAGAGCACGGGTGGAGGTCCGCCGCCGCCGAGCCAGTGGTCCATCGTGGCCCAGCGGGCTGGGCCGCTCGAGCCCCACACGCCGCGGGGCGGCGCCTGGACCACCGGCAGCATGTAGGTGACGGCGAAGGCCAGCGAGGCCGCATCGCGGTCGGGCCAGCGCTCTCCCAGGCGCTCTCCAAGCTCGCCGCGGGTGAGAGCCTCCTCGCAGAGCAGGCCGTGTCCGGCGGTCACCACGTCGGCCAGGTCCAGCCCGGCGAGGTTGCGCGCGAACTCCTGTCCCGAGAAGGCGCGCGCCAGGACGGGTTGGGTGAGCGGGCTCAACGCGAGGCAGTCGGCGGCGGTGACCAGGTGAATGGTGGCCCGCATCAGGGGGGCGCGAGCGGCGCGGCGCTCGACGATGGCCCGGGCCAGGTCGTCGGGGTCGAAGTGCTCGAGCCGCGACCACAGGCCCACATAGGGCGCCAGTGGCGACTGCGCCTGCATCCCCACCAGGTGCTCGATCGCCTGGCCGGTCGAGAGCCGGCTGCGCCGCAGCAGAAGCTGGCGTTCGAGGGTGGCGCGCGCTAGGGCGCGCTCGTCGAGAATCGGGTCGGGCACTTCAGGGGTTATAGCCCGGCGCGCCGGACGTATCCGCCCAGCAGCGCCGGCTTGCCAAGCAGCGACCGCACCGCCACTCCCGCGAATCGCACGCGCCCGCGGCGAACGCCGAATAAGCGCAGGCTGCGGGGCCCGGCGCGGTACAGGCCGGGGGCCACCCGCCGGGCGCTCGGGAAGCGGCGCACCAGCCCTCGAAGCCTCACCCCGGGGCCCACCCGGCGCAGGCGATGCCCGGCGAGGGTGGAGACCACCAGCCGCGCCCGGCCCGCCGCCCCTCGCCGCGGGAACACCGCGGTCACCCGGCGCGAGGAGCCCTTCACGCACCAGCTCGCGGCGTATCGCCCCACTCGCGCAGGTCGCACGCTTCGCGCGAGCTGCACGCGGGAGCGGCCAAGGCGGATGCGACCCACGCCGCGCCGGCCGATCGGCGAGCGGCGTGCCAGGCATCCGTGCCGCGCGGAGGCCAGGTAGGAGCGCGTCTGGGCGCCCACCTCGTCCACCAGCTCGCCCAGAGCGATGTTCACGTCGACCAGGTGCGTACCCCATGTGGGGTCGGGGGCCGGGTTCAGCCGGCGGGCCGATCCGATCGGCTCGAGCCGAAGGGTGTGCGCCCCGTCCGCGCGTACGCACTGGCCGGTGTATCGCTCGGCCGGCCGCAGCCAGGGCGTGGGCGCCGACGGCGGCGGCCCGCCGTAGGTTTGGATGAGGGCCGCGCCTATCGATCCGGGGAACGGCTCGCTGCGGGCGTAGGTGGTGAGTGGCTGACGGGCGTTGGCCGCGAGCGAGGCGGGGTTGTTGCAGAGCACCTCGTAGTCCGGTCCCGCCGGGAAGCCGGCGCTGGTGGTGTCAGTGGCGGGAGAGCGCCCGAAGCGAGAGTTCGACGGCGGCGGGTCGAAGTAGGTCGAGAAGGCGATCACGCAGCCGGTCTCACCGGAGCGGGAGCAGGCGGGCACGTTCTGGAAGTCGCCGCCGGCCCGCAGACCCTTGCGCACCAGCACATTGCCGCCGAGCAGGATGCCCGACAGCAGCCGGCGGCGGACCGCCGGGTTGGGATCTATCTCCTCGCGCACCAGCTGCCGCAGCATGCGCGTGCCCTGCGAGTGGCCGACCAGCACCACGCCGCGCCCGCGGTTGTCGCGCGCCAGGTACTCGCGCCAGGCTTCCCGCACGTCGCCGTAGGCGAGCTTGCCGCCCTGCTGGCGCTGGGCCTCGGTGCCCGTGAAGATCGAGGCGATGGTGAGCTGGCGGTAGACCGGCGCGTACACGCGGCAGCGCTCGGAGAAGCGCGCGGCCTGGTACCGCGCGATCGCGATCAGCTCCTCGTCCTTGTCCTTGTTGGCGTTGGTGGCGGGCTGGCCGCTCACGGTGGGGTAGACGAAGAAGCAGTCCACCGGCGGGTTGGCCGGCAGCGGCTCGTCCTCCACGCGCGAAGAGCCGTCGGCGTCGTAGATCGTGGTCCGCTGCGTCTCGCGGCAGGGGTTGGGCTGCTCCCCTGGCCTGCACAGCCAGACGACCTCGGCCGATGCGTCGGCGGGCGCGACCGCGGCGCCGCCGGCCACGAGCCCGGCCGCCAGCACCAGTGCACCGATGAGCGCCCGCAGAGTCACCAGAGCGAGAGTATGCCGCCGCGCCCGCGTACGGGTATAAGTCCCTTGACCTCAACGGGTCAGTGCACCACCCTGACGTCTCGGATCGTCTCATGCTGGGTCCGAGCGCTGTCGAGCGAAGGCCGTAGGCCGAGCGAGATCAGCGCTCGGGGGCCGACTGCTCGGGGCCCTCGAGCAGCTCCGCGAACTTCTCCGCCGGCGTCATGAACCCGAGTGTCTGCCGGGGCCGGCCGTTCAGCTTCGCGGCGACGTCGTCGAGCTGGCGCTGGGTCACCTTCGCGAGGCTCTTGCCCTTCGGGAAGTACTGGCGCAGGAGCCCGTTGGTGTTCTCGTTCGATCCCCGCTGCCAGGGGCTGTGGGGGTCGCAGAAGTAGACCTCGACGCCGCTGTCGACGGAGAAGCGGCGGTGCTCAGCCAGCTCGAGCCCCTGGTCCCAGGTGAGCGAGCGCCGTAGCTGCTCGGGCAGGGTGGTGATGCTCGCCGCGAGCCCCAGGCGCACCGGCTCGGCGCGCGCGCCCTCGGGCAGCGCGACCAGCTGGCAGTAGCGGGTCTGGCGCTCGACCAGGGTCGCGATCGCGTTGCCCCTGCTCCCGAACAGGAGGTCTCCCTCCCAGTGGCCGGGGACGGCCCGGTCCTCGACCTCCGGCGGGCGCTCGGAGATCATCACCATCTCGCGGATCTTGCCCCGGCCCTGGCCATGGCGGCTTGTGCCCCGCGCCAGGCGCTTGTGGCGGTGGCTGCGCAGGTGGCGGGTGAGCTCGCGCTTTAGCGCCCCCCGCGACTGCACGTAGAGCGAGCGGTAGATCGTCTCGTGAGAGACCTGCATCGCTTCATTGTCGGGGTGATTGCGCCGAAGCCAGCCCGAGACCTGCTGGGGGGAGTGGTCTTGCTCGAGGCGCTCCACCACGACCCTGCGCAGCGCGGGGCAGCGCTCGAGCTTTCCCGGCTTCGGGCGCCGTGCCCGCAGCCAGGCCTCTTGATCGGCGAAGTGGGCCCGGTAGCGCCGGCGCCCGCCGCAGCGCCCGATCTCGCGCGCGATCGTCGTATGGGAGCGGCCGAGATCACGGCCGATCTTGCGGTCTGAGTCGCGGCGTGCGATCCCTCTGGAGATCTCCTCGCGCTCGGCCGCGGTCAAGCGCCCCGGCGCGCGTCGGCGCGGTCGGCGCGGGCGGATGCCCCCGCATGCGTTCAGGTACTTGTTGACCGCCCGCGGCGAGAGGCCGAGCCGCCGCGCGAGCGCAGCGTCGCCAAGCCCCTCGGCCCGGACCTCCCAGATCCGTTCGTGCTGGGCCTGGCTCAAGCCCTTGCGTCCCTTCTTCATCTCCGCACCCTCCTTGTTCGTCAGCCTGATCAGGCTGACCCTCGCGGGTGGTGCGGCGACGACGTGAGACCACCCCCGAATATGACCGAGAAATGGACCTCCGCCGACATCCCTGACCAGGCCGGCCGCAGCGTGATCGTGACCGGCGCCAACAGCGGCCTGGGCCTGGTCACCGCCCGCGAGCTGGCGCGGCGCGGCGCCAGCGTGACGCTGGCCGTGCGCGACACCGCCAAGGGTGAGCACGCGGCCACCGCCATCCGCGAGGCAGAGCCCTCCGCCGAGGTGGACGTCAAGCCCCTCGATCTGGCCGACCTCGACTCGGTGCGCGGCTTCGCCGCATCCCGCGCCGACGCCCAGCTGGACCTGCTCGTCAACAACGCGGGCGTGATGGCGCTGCCGCGCAGCACGACCAAGGACGGCTTCGAGATGCAGTTCGGCACCAACCACCTCGGCCACTTCGCGCTCGCCGGCCTGCTGATGCCGGCGCTGGAGAAGGGCACCGAGCCGCGCGTGGTCACCCTCTCCAGCGGGGCGCACCGGATCGGGAAGGTGAACTTCGACGACCTCCAGGGCGAGCGGCGCTACTTCCGCTGGGCCGCCTACGGCCAGTCCAAGCTGGCCAACCTGCTGTTCGCCTTCGAGCTGCAGCGGCGCGCGGCCGCCGCCGGCCTCGACCTGAAGAGCATGGCCGCCCACCCCGGCTACGCCGCCACCAACCTCCAGACCCGCGGCTCGGGCGGCCACGGCGGCCTGCTCACCCGGGTCGAGGACGGGTTGATGGCGGTCACCAACAAGGTGTTGGCCCAGAGCGACGAGATGGGCGCGCTGCCGACCCTCTACGCGGCCACCGTGCCCGATCTGCCCGGCGGCTCGTTCGTCGGCCCCGACGGCGTGGGCGAGCAGCGCGGCCACCCCGAGCCGGTGGACTCCAACGCGGCCTCCAAGGACCGCGCCGCGGCGCGCCGCCTGTGGGAGGTCTCCGAGCAGCTCACCGGCGTCAGCTTCGATCTGGTCACCGCCCGCTAGGAGACCGCTGAAAAAGTCGCCTGTGGCGGAGGTTGGGCCAGGTGATTGTGCCGCGGCTGGGCGTGGCGCGCTGGTGCGGATCGGGTGGTGTGGTGCCTGTTATGGCGCCTCGGCGGCCAGTCGGCGCCCGATTGGGTTGAGGTTGACCAGCGCGGCGCTCCAGAGGGCCTGCAATAGCGCCTTTGCGCTGCCTAAGTAGCGTGCCTTGCGCGCTTTGTAGCGGTGGGCGAGCAGGCCGAGCAGGCGCTCGATCCGCGGTCTGGTGCGGCGCAGGTGCTCGGCGGTCTTGGGGTCGGCCAGCGCTTGGCGGGCGGCGATCAGATATTCCTCGTGAGGTGTGATCTGGAGGCTCTTGTGGGTGCTGCGGGGGCCAAGGCAGCGCCCGCGCAGCGGGCAGTCGCGGCAGTCGGCGCGCGCGAAGCTGGCGCGGCGCTGCCCGGAGGGCTCGGTGCGGATCTGGGCCACCTGGCCGGCGGGGCAGGTGACGGTGCCGGCGTCGAGGTCGATGTCGAAGTCGCGCTTTGCCAGGCGGCCCGGCTTGACCGGCGCCTCAGGCACCGGCGCGAGGACCTCGACGCCTGCCTCTGCGAGCTCGGCACGGACCGGGCCGGTGCCATAGGCGGTGTCGCCGAGAGCGCGCTCGGGGCGGTGCTCGGCGGGCTGTGAGTCGATCAGCGCCTTGGCCTGCGGGCCGTCCTGCTCGGATGCGGGCGCCACACCGATCGCGGTGATCAGCGGCTGCTGTGAGTTGGTCACGGCGGCCGACAGCTTGTAGCCGTCAAAGCGCTGGCTCTGGGACTTGCGCCCGTGGCGCATCTCGGTGTCGTGCACTGACAGGATCCGCCCCGCGCGGGTGCCGCGGTGCAGGCGCGGAACTCCGTCTGAGTCGACGTCGAAGTCCTGTCCGATCAGCTCGCGCAGGAGGGCGTGGGCGTCTTTGACGATGTCCTCGCCCAGCAGCCCATCGGCCGCCTCGACGGCGCGCAGGGCGCGCTCTGCGTCCTCGGCCACGCGCGTCAACATCCGCTCGCGCTCGGCCCGCTCGCGCCAGCGGCAGTCGGGCTTCTCGGCTGGGCGGGCGTAGTCGAACTCGAGCCCGTCGTCGAGCGTGCCGGCGGCCGCGTCGTCGCAACCGCCGACGGCGTCGATCAGCTTCTTGACGCCCGCGCGCACCAGCCGCACGGTGTCCTGGGTGGCGGCCGCCCCGAGCATCGGCGTCGAGTCGACAATCTGCTCGGCCGGAGCGTCGAGCAGGCCTATCTCTACGGCGAGCGAGAGGGTGTTCTCGAGCGCCAGGCGCTCCTTGCCGTGCAACAGAAGCCGGGCCCGAAAGCGCGTCAGCGTGCTCGAGTTCCAGCCCCGGTGGTCGACCGCCAGACCGAGCGCGATCTTCCAGCGCAGATCCCAAGCCGTGGCCTCCATCGCCTGCTCGTCCGACAGCCCGGTGCGGTACTGCAACAGCAACACCTTGGCCAGCTGCGACGGCGGGATCGAGGGCCGCCCGGTGCCCTCCGAATAGCAGTCGCCGAAGTCCTCGTCGCGCACAATCCGCTCGCCGTGCTCAGTCAGCAGAGCGAAAAACGAGCCCTCCGGCAGCGGCCCGATCAGCTCCGCCGCATCGAAGAAACCAACCTGGCCAGACATCATCGAAAGCATGCCCGAAATGGTCCCGGGCAGCCCGGACAGAGCAGGACTTTTTCAGCGGTCTCCTAGGCGTGCTCCACGGCTGGGAGCTTCTCCACGGTGGCGCGGAGGATCTCGCTGAAGGTGGGGAACTGGCTCATGGAGTCGCGCAGGACGCCGAGCGGCACCTCGGCCTTCACCGCCAGCACCGCCTGGTGGATCCACTCGCCGGCCAGCGGGCCGACGGCCCACGCGCCCACAAGCACTTCCCGGCGCGAGTCGGCGATCACGCCGAAGCCGCCTGTGAGATCGCGCCCGTAGGTCTCGGTGCGGTCGGTGGCCGACAGATCCGAGTCGGCGGTCATGGCGTCGATCCCCTTCTCGCGCGCCTGTGACTCGGTGAGCCCTACGCAGGCCACCTCGGGGTCGCAGAACACCACCCGGGGGACCGCTTTGTAGTCGGCGGGGCGCGGGCTGCCGAGGATGTCCGCGCACACGATGCGCGCCTGGTAGGACGCCACGTGGGTGAAGGGCGCCACGCCCGTCACGTCGCCGATCGCGTACACCCCCTCGGCCGCCCGGCAGCGCTCGTCCACCTCGATCCCGCGCTTGCCCGGCTCGATGCCCACCGTGTCCAGGCCAAGGTCGGAGGTACGGGGCTCGCGACCCACCGCCACCAGGATGCGATGCCCCTGCACCTCTTCCCCGGTGTCCAGGTGCACGATGGAGCGGCCGTCCTCGCCGGGCGAGACGGAGGAGGCCCGGGCGCCCAGGCGCAGCTCGATCCCCTCCTCGGAGAGCAGCGGCGCGAGCATGTCGCCCACGGCGGGCTCCTCGCGCGCGAGGAGGCGCTCGGCGCTGTGCACCAGGGTCACCGAGCTGCCCAGCCGCGACATGGCCTGGGCGAGCTCGATGCCCACCGGGCCGCCGCCCAGGACCACGGCGCTCTCGGGCACCTCGGACATGGAGGTGGCCTCGCGATTGGTCCAGTAGCCGGCCGCGTCCAGGCCGTCGAGGTCGGGGACCCGGCTGGTGGTGCCCGTGGCCAGGATCACGCGCTCGGCCTCCAGCACGCGGTCGCCCACGGCCACCTGGTCGGGGCCGTCGAGTCGCCCGCGGCCGCGCACCACGTCCACGCCCCGGTCGGCGAAGGCCTTGGCCTTGCCCGTGTCGTCCAGCCCCGAGTTCATGTAGTCGCGGTAGTCGAGCACGTCCTCGACGCTGGCCACCCTGGCCTCCACGCCGGCCACGTGGCGGCTCGAGCCCACCGCTTCCACCGGGCGCAGCAGCGCCTTGCTGGGGATGCAGGCCCAGAACGGGCACTCGCCGCCCACCAGCTCGTCCTCGACCATGGCCACCTTGCACCCGGCGTCGGCCAGGCGGCCCGCGGCGCCGCTGCCGCCGGGCCCTGCGCCGATCACTACCGCGTCGTAGCGGTCCTCCCCCTCAGCCTGCATCGCTCTCCTCTCGAGGTAGGTCGGGTGCGCCGCGCAACGAGCGCTCGAGCCACTGTACGTTCCAGGCCCTGCCCAGCTTCACGCCGACGCCGTGGAAGGTGCCGACCTCGGTGAAGCCGTGGCGGCGGTGCAGGCGATCACTCGCCTCGTTGGGGCGCGTCACGCCGGCCACCGCCAGGCGCAGCGAGGTGGCGTCCAGCCGTGCGAGCAGCTCCGCGTAGAGCGCGTCGCCCACGCCTTGCCCGCGGTGGTCGGAGTGGATGTAGACAGAGGTCTCCACCGTGGTGTCGTAGGCCGGCTTGTCCTTGAAGGAGCCGCTCTTCGCGTAGCCCGCCACCACCCCGTCGCGCTCGGCCACCAGCAGCAGCCGGCCGGCGCGCGCGTCGCTGGTCGCCATGGTTTCGTGCCACCACTCCAGCGGCTTGGCCTCGAGGTCGAACGTGGCCGGGGTGAGCGCAGCGGCCGCGTAGATCGCAGCCACGGCCGGCAGGTCGTCCTCGCGCGCTTCACGTACCTCGAGCACTAGCCCACGAAAGCACACACTGGCGCTCGCGCGGCCGCGGACTTAGGATGGTGCGCGCATGGGCGCCCGGGGAGGACTCGCCGCGATCAGGTTCACGCTCGCGTGCGTACGTTGGGCTCCCTAGTCGCGGCGGCCCCGGCCTCCGCCGCGCCCGCCCGCTCCGCACAGGCCGGCGCGGCCGTCTACGCCCTAGCCAACAACTGCTACGCGCTGCGCTCGGAGTCGCTCGGGCGCTTCGTCTCCAGGGACGCGACGGGCTATTCCGCCGCGGCCGGCCCGGGCGAGCCGATCCACATGCGCGCCAGTGCGCTCGGTCGCTACCTGCTCTACGACAGCAAGGCGAGCTTCGTGGCCCGCGGCCCGCTGGGCGACATCGCCTCCTCTCAGCAGCCCAACGAAAACGCCGACTTCCGCGTGGACCAGGCCGCCAGCGGGAGCTTCCGGATCATGCTCACTTCGGTGGGCAAGGAGCTCTCGGCTTCCGGCCCGGGCGGCAAGCTCGTGCTCGCCGATCCAGGCGGCCCCGCCGGCGTCTTCTCCTTCCAGCCCACCGACGGCTGCGCCACCTTCCCCGAGGTGGAGGTGAGCGCCGTCGGCACACCAGCCAAGGGCCGCACGCCCTACGGCGAGGTGAAGGGCTACCTCGACGCCCACATGCACATGATGGCCTTCGAGTTCCTCGGCGGGAACGTCCACTGCGGCCGCCCGTGGAGTCCCTACGGCGTGACCGTCGCGCTCGTGGACTGCCCCGATCACTACCCCAACGGCGGTGGCGCCGCGCTGGAGAACGTGCTCTTCGGCAGTCCGGCACGCACCCACGACCCGGTGGGCTGGCCGACCTTCAAGGACTGGCCCCACCACAAGTCGCTCACCCACGAGGGCTCCTACTACAAATGGCTGGAGCGGGCCTGGCGAGGCGGTCTGCGCACCTACGTGAACCTCCTCGTGGAGAACGTGCAGCTGTGCGAGGTCTACCCGACCAAGCGCAACAGCTGCAACGAGATGGACGCGGTGCGCCTGCAGGCGCGCCGCATTCGCGAGTTGGAGGACTACATCGACGCCCAGAGCGGCGGCCCGGGCAAGGGGTGGTTCCGGATCGTCACGAACCCCTTCGAGGCCCGGCGCGTGATCAACGACGGCAAGCTCGCGGTGATCCTCGGGATCGAGGTCTCCCGGATCTTCGACTGCCGGCTCAACGACGGGGTGCCCGAGTGCAACCGCGCCCAGATCGACCGCCAGCTCGACGAGGTCTACAAGCTCGGCGTGCGCGACATGGAGCTGGTGAACAAGTTCGACAACGCGCTGGGCGGCGTGGCCGGCGACTCGGGCCAGACCGGCGCGGCCGTGAACTCCGCGAACAAGCGCGAGACCGGCCAGTACTGGGACATGCAGACCTGTGACGGGCACACCCACGGCGTCAATGACCGCGAACAGACCACCGCCGCGGGCGACGACCGCGACGACCTGGCCGGCAACGGCTTCCGCGCGTTCGCCCCGATGGGCGCGGCGCCTGTATATCCCGAGCCGCCGCACTGCAACACCCGCGGGCTCTCCGACCTGGGGGAGTACCTGATACGCCAGATGGCCAGGAAGCGGATGATCGTCGACCCGGACCACCTGAGCGTGCGCGCGCGCAAGGGGGTCATGACGGTGCTCGAGGCCGAGCGCTACTCCGGCGTGGTCTCCAGCCACAGCTGGAGCACCCCCGACGCCCTGCCGCGGATCTATGACCTCGGCGGTGTGGTGACCCCCTACGCGGGCGACTCCGAGGATTTCGTGAAGGTCTGGCGCGAGACCAAGCCGATGCGCAACGGCTCCTACTACTTCGGCTTCGGCTACGGCGCCGACATGAACGGCTTCGGCTCCCAGGGCGCGCCGCGCAAGGGCGGCAACGTCACCTACCCGCTCAAGTCCTTCGACGGCAAGGTCACGATCAACCGCCAGCGCAGCGGCCAGCGGATCTTCGACATCAACACCGACGGCGTGGCGCACTATGGCCTCTACCCGGACTGGATCGAAGACCTTCGCAAGCTCGCGGGCAACGGGATCGTCAAGGACATGGTGCGCGGCTCGGAGTCCTACCTCCAGATGTGGGAGCGAGCCGAGGGCGTGCCGGGTCCGCGCTGCCTGCGCTCGCGCGGGCGCTTCACCCGCCGCGGCCTCGGCCGCCTGCGTCTGGGACGCAGCCCCGGCCAGGTGCTGCGCCGGGGCGGCCAGCCGCGCACGCGTGTGGGCCGCGCGTGGCGCTACTGCGCGGACGGCAAGGGAAACCGCAACCGCCGCAAGCGCAGGGTGATGGGCGTGTTCACCAAGGCGGGAAGGCTCGGACTGGTGGTGAGCACCGCCCGCGACCACAAGGGCCGTCGCGTGGGCACCGGGGCCCGCGCGCGCCGCGCGCGCAGGGGCACCAAGCGCTTCGGCCGCGGCCTGCGCGTGCGCAGGCTGCCCGGCGGGGCGCGGCTGGTCTACGGCGTGCGGCGCGGCCGGGTGCGCTACGTGGCGGTGGCCACGCGCAAGGTGGGCGGCAACCGCAAGCGCGTGCGCGCGCATTTGCGGCTCGCGGGGTTTCGGTAGGCGCTTCAGGCCCCGCGTATCTCGAGCCCGCCGTCGGGCTTGACCGACACACTCAGCCTTCCTTCGATGAGCGCGCTCAGCTCGTCGCCCACGAGCTCTCGGCGCCAACCGTGCAGCGCGCGCACGTCACTGCTGCCCGCCCCGCGACGCACCGACGCCACCAGGGCGGCGAGCTCGGACTGCGTGGCGATCAGCTCGGTGGCCACGCCGCTTTCCATCGAGCGGTGGCGCACCACGGCCTGGGCCAGCGACACCAGCGGCGCCTCCGCGGGGTCGCGCCGTGGGGGAGAGGGCGGCGAGGGCGGCGGCTCTGAGTCGCGCCCCGCCTCGATCTCGGCGAGCAGCTCCGCTCCTCGTCGGTGGAGGGTCTGCTGGGGCAGCCCGCGAATGTTCTCCAGCGCGCCCTTGTCGCGCGGCTTGCGGCGCGCCAGCTCCACCACCGCCTGGTCGGGCACCACGAACGCGGGCGGGCGGTCCATCTCGCGCGCCACCCCCTCGCGCCAGCCGGCCAGCCGCCGCGCGATGGCGCGCCCGGGGGCATCCAGGCGGCCGACCTTGGGCAGCCGCTCATACGCGCGCTCCGGCGTGCGCTCGTCGCGCGACTCCTCCACCGCACGGCACTCCTCGAGCGCCCACTCCAGCCGTCCCCGCTCGGTCAGGTCGCGCTCCAGCGCGTCGCCCAGCGCCAGCAGGCAGCGGGCGTCGTCGGCCGCGTAGTCGATCTGCTTCTCGGTGAGCGGCCGCTTGTCCCAGCGGGTGAAGCCCTCGCCGCCGCTCAGGCGCACGCCAAGCACCCGCCTGACCAGTGACTCGTATCCCTCCTGGTTGCCGAATCCCAGAAAGCCCGCTGCCACCTGCGTGTCGAACACGTGGGTGACGTCGGTGTTCCAGGTGCGGCGCAGGATCGCCACGTCCTGGCGGCCGGCGTGCACCAGCACCTCCACGTCGGGGTCGGCGAGCGCGCGCGCCAGCGGGGCGGGGTCGAGTCCGGAGGACTCGTCGATCGGGTCGAGCACCTCGGTGTGCACGCCGTCGGGACCGTCGGCGTCCGGCACCGCCACCGACACCAGGCACAGCTGCGCCTGGTAGCGCCGCTCGGACACGAACTCGGTGTCGATGGCCACTCGCCTGTGCTCGCGTGCCCGCTCGGCTATCGCTTCGCTCACCGGGCGAATCTATCCGCCTCGCCCGCCCGGGTAGCCTCGCCAGGCGATGAGCCCATATCTCGCGCACGAGACGTGGTTCGTGCCGGACCCTGAGAGCTTTCCCCTCGACTGGGGCTTCGCCGGCCAGACCGAGACTCTGATCTACCTCGTAGCGGCGGTGGCGATCGCCGTGGCGGTCCGCTTGATCGCTACGCGCATTCACGGGGTGGACGTGCCGGCGCTGGGGCGCCTCGCGCCGTGGATGCCGTTCGCCATGCGCATCCACCTGGCGGTGTCCCTGATCGGCCTGCTATCGCTGGGCTACTACCTGTCGCCGGCGCTGGACCTCCACGCCGACGTGGCCGGAATCCTGCTGGCCGTCGTGATGGTGGTCGTGGCCCTGGGGATGGTCACGGGCCGCCATGCCCGCGCCGCTGCGTGGCTGCTGGTGGCCGCGGGACCGCTGGGGATGCTCGAGTTCGGCGTCTCGCCGGTGCTGCAGCGGGTGGACATGCTCGGGCCGGCGCTGTTCGTGGCCGTGGCGGGTCCGGGGCGATGGTCGGCCGATCACGAGGTTGGTGCCGCGAGCGATCCCGACGAGGCCGTGCTGGAGCGCGCGGCCTGGCTGCTGCGCGTGGCGGTGGGCGCCGCGCTGATCGTCGTGGCCTTCGCCGAGAAGCTGGCCAACCCCGAGCTGGCGCTCACCTTCCTGGTTCAGGAGCCGCAGTTCAACATCGCGCAGGAGGTGGGCCTGGGGATCTCGGACCTGGAGTTCGTGCGGTTGGCGGGCGGCGTGGAGGTCCTGTTCGGGCTGCTGCTGATCAGCGGCGCGCTTCCGCAGGCGGTGGTGATCCTCGCGGGGGTCCCCTTCAACGCCACCCTCTACTTCCTCGGCAACGTCGAGCTGGTGGGGCACCTGCCCATCTACGGCACGATGCTCGTGCTGCTGGTCCTGGGCTCCGATCCGCGGCTGCGCCCGCGGGTCTCCACGCCGTGGCCGTGGCGCTCGCGATACTCGGATCCGTGATCTCCGCTTCGCTGCTGATCGCTGTCGCAGTGTCGGCGGCGAGCCTGCCCACCGCCGAGCCTCCCGCGGTGGCCTCACGCCCGGCGGCCGCAACCGCCCAGACGATGGAGGTCGGCCGCTCGGTGCGCGGGCGCCCCATCCGCGCCCTGCGTGTGGGCAGCGCCCGTGCCCGCGTGCGAGTACTGGTGGTGGGCGCGATCCACGGCAACGAGCTTGCCGGTCGCGCAGTGACTCGGCGGCTTCGTGGGCTCCGGCCGCCGCGCGGGGTGGCGCTGTGGCTGGTGGACGAGTTAAACCCCGACGGCTCCGCCGCGGGCTCACGGCAGAACGCAAACGGGGTGGACCTCAACCGCAACTTCCCCTACCGCTGGCGGGCGATGGGAGCGCCGTTCGACACTTACCACTCCGGTGGTTCGCCGCTGTCCGAGCCAGAGTCGCGGGGCCATGCGAACTTCGTGCGCCGGCTGCGCCCGCGGGTCACGATCTACTACCACCAGATGATGGACCTGGTCGATCGCGGCGGCGGCGACCGCTTCCTCGAGCGGCTGTACGCCCGCCGGTCGGGCCTGCGCTACGGAGCGATCCCGCCGCCGCCCGGCGCCGCGACCGGGTGGCAGAGCGAGACGTTCCCGCGCGACACGGCGTTCGTGGTCGAGCTGGCTGCCGGCTCGCTCGCCCGCGCCGCGGTCGCGCGACACGTGGGTGCCGTGCGGTCCGTGCTCGCGGCGGTGGCCCCGCCGCGGGTGCTGCAGCGACCGATCCCATTCGGCGCCGACCGCAAGCGCCAGATGCGCTCCTACTCGCGCCGTCACTACGGCATCGACGACCACCGGCTGCGACGCCCGCGCGTGATCGTGGAGCACTACACGGGCTCGGACAGCTTCGACTCCGCCTACCAGACGTTTGCCCGCAACCAGCGCGACGTGGAGCTGGGCGAGCTGCCCGGCGTGTGCGCCCACTTTCTGATCGACCGCGACGGCACGATCGCCCAGCTGGTGCCCACGTCGATCGCCTGCCGTCACACCGTGGGGCTCAACTACACCGCGATCGGCATCGAGCATGTGGGTACGAGCGATGGCCAGGTGCTCTCCAACCGCGCTCAGCTGCGCAGCTCGCTGCGCCTCACGCGCATGCTCCAAGGCCTCCACCGGATCGCCACGCGCAACGTGATCGGGCACAACGAGAGCCGCGAGAGCCCGTTCCACCGCGAACGGGTGGTGCGCCTGCGCCGCCAGACCCACGGCGACTTCGTGACGGCCAGCATGCGCCGCTACCGCCGCGCGCTGGAGCGGCTGCCGG
>DASROS010000152.1:0-26623 GCA_035646775.1 Thermoleophilaceae bacterium
GGCGCGAACCGAAGGCCGGAAACGCTCGCTGGGAGCACCCCGGTACGCGCCGTAGCTGGGCTTGCGCTCGCCACCCGCGGTAAGTAGGCCCCAGTTCGAGCTGCCGGGCCGCTCCCGCTCGTCGAAGAGGCTGAGCCAACCCAGGCCGGCGACCGAGCCCAAGTCATCGGCTATGCGGTAGGCCGCGCGCAGCCAGCGGGCCTGCTCGGCCCGTGAGACTGACATCAGGAACTGATCCGAGCCGCGGTCTGAAAGCACCAGGAACTCCGACAGCCAGAACCGGGCCCGCGGGCCGTAGGTACGGCGAAGCTGGCGCTGGAAGCGCTCGATGTCGGAGATGTCACGAAAGCCGCCGGGTACGGTGGGATTGCGGAGATTGGGAAAGCGGAAGGGAAACGGGTTGTGCCCGAACCAGTCGAGGCGCGGAGGGCGACCGTTGGCCAGGCGCATGAACTTCATGAACGGGGCCGGCTTCACGTCGCCTCCCGTCCAGGTCATGCCCCCGATGACGATGTTGCGCGCCGACACGGCCTTCAGCGCGCCGTAGGCGGCGTCGAGGATGCGGGCGTAGGCGCGCGGGCCTTCGGGGCTGTTCTCTGAGTTGGGGAGGAAGCGATCGGTGCGGTTGGGCTCGCCCCAGATCATCCAGCGCCTGACCGAGGGGTAGCGGCGACTGGCCGCGGCCATGAAGTTGGCGAAGGCAGAGGGGTCCGGAGCCTGCAGGCGGGAGCGGCCCCCGTTGGCCCAGCCGGGTGAATTGGTGACCAGCAGCGCCACGTTGATGCGGCTGGCTGCCGCGTCGGCGATCGCCCTGTCGAGCTCGGCCGGCCAGCGGTATGCGGGGTCCGACGGGTTGTCCACGGCGGCCGGGCGTGTGGGCGCCACGTCGGCGAAGCTCACCGCGTACTGGAAGGTGTCGACGCCGAGGTCGGAGTAGGTGGGGAAGGCGGAGCCTCCTCCGGGCAGCGTGACCGGACCCCAGATCGACTTCTCGGCGGCCTGCGCCGGCGGTGCGGCTGCGCAGAGAGCCGTCGCCACCGCGAGAGCGGCGAGCGAGGGCCTCTTCACGAGCCGCCGGCGCCGCCGAGTCCGCGTCGCAGCAGGAAGCCCATCGCCGCTCCCGCGAGCACCACTAGCAGAACTACGCCCGGGATCAGGAGGCCGGTGCCGCCGCCGTGGCCCGTGCCGGCTTGCGATACGGCCGGACTGGCGCCATCGCCCTCGGTCGAGCCATCGGCGCCTTCGGCGCCGGTCTGGTCGTCGTTCGAGCCCCCGGAGCCACCCGCGCTTCCCCCATCCCCCGAGCCGCCTGCGCTCGATGCCGCGCGAGAGATGCCCGCGCCGAAGAGCGGTGCGGCGCCTGACCCACCGTCTGCGCTCTCGGACCCATCGCCACCCCCACCGGATCCGCGATCACCGCCGCCCGACAGGTCCTCGCGCGCCTGGTCCAGTGGCAGCTCGTACTCAACGCCGGCCGGGCTGTCCGGATCCGGCCTGTTCGATTTGGGCCGCCGCGCCCGCGGAGAAGACCAGCGAGCAGGCGAGAACGGTGACTATGCCCCTGCCGAGCATCGGGCGAGTGTAGACAGCCTTCATGGGCCGGGGGCCCGGTTCAGGAACGCCACCGCCTCAGCAACCACCGCCGTGGCATCGGCGAGTGCCGACTTCACCATCACAGCCGATACCTCATCCACCTCGTAGAAGGTGGCGTGCCGGGTACGCCTCATGCGGTCGAGGCGGCTCGAGAGCTCGTTCCCGAGGCCCAGCGCTCGTGCGCCTTCGGCGATCGTGCACGCGGCGCAGGTTCTCATCGCCGGGCCGCACGATGATGTCGAGGTCCGCGGTCCCGCGCACATGGCCGTAGAAACCGAGCGCGACCGCACCGAACACGACGTGCTCGACCCGATGGTCGTGAAGGGAGCGCAGCAGCTCTATCAGCCGCAGCTCCGCTTGGGGCCGGCTCACCGCAGCCTGTTGGTGCCGATCGCGATCCGCGTCTGCTCGCGACACATCCGGTCGAGCAGGGCGAGCCGCTCTGCGACAGGCAGCCGCTTGATGCGGCGCATCATCGCAAGGCGCGACTCATCGATCGCCGGGATCCCATCCTCGACGGCGGGCTCGCGGGCATCGATCTGAGGCACGTCGGTCACATCATCCATCGTAGTCCTCCTTATCGCCCTCGGGCGCACGCCGCTTGAGACGCGACCACAGGCGCTCGCGGTCAACCAGCGGGCGCCCGTCGCGCAGCGCGTCGGCCAACAGCCCCGGCGCACGCTCGGCGGCTTCCAACGCGACCAGCTGCACGTCGCGTCCGGTCGCCGCCTCCAAACGCTCCTCGAGCGCCGCGAGCCGAACTGCGCTCGACACGTCCAGCTCGACGAGCAGGTCGAGATCGCTGCGCGCATGCTCGCGCCCGCGCGCGCCGGAGCCGAACAGCACCGCCATCCGCACGCTCGGCTCGGTGCGCAGCGCCTCCCGCAGCCCCGCGACCGTGGGCCAGTGGCGACGCACCCACTCGCGCTCCTCCTCGCCCACCCGCAGCCGGTGAGGGCTCGGCCCCACCATCGGAGCACACGGGAACCGAAGGGCCGCTGGGGGCGTCGAGGTAGCCGACGAACGACCACTCGGCGCCGTCGAAGCGCAGCTCGACCTTGCGCTCGACCGCCACCGGCCGGACCCCCGGCGCGATCTCGCCGAGGTACGCGCGCAGGGCCTCGCGGCTCTGCTCGCGCAGCTTGTCGGGCTCGTCCTTTCCGAAGTCGATCGACGGCCGAGGGCGCTACCGCTTTGGGATCGGTGGAATGCCCAGCTGTCGGCAGATCGCCCGTCCGACACCGACACCGATCTCGCGATGGCGAGGGACGAACGACTTCGCCCCAGTCTCGGCGTGTCGCCAGGCCTCGTGCCCGCCACGACTTCGACCAGGGACGGGTTGAGCACCGTGGGAGCGCAGCCAGCGCTCCAGCTCAATGCGCTTCATCGAAGCTCAAGCAGCCGACGAGCTGACGGTGACCTGGCTGACGGTCACCCCGACCGGCTCCGGAGGCGTCTCGCCCTCAGCGACCCGCCACTCGAGCGCGAGCCCCAGCGCCTCCTCGACGTTGGCCCGCGCCTCCTCGAGCGTCCGCCCCTGGCTGATCGCCTCGGGTACCTCGGGGACCTGCGCGCAGAACCAGCCGTCATCGCCCTCGGTGATCACCGCCGTATAGGTCGTCCGCGCCGGCACGGCTAGCGCCCTTCACGCTCGAGCGCCGCATCGAGGCGGTCGAAGCTCTCCGTGAGCCCCGCCTCTTCGAGGGGGCGACCGGCAAACTGGTCGATCACCTCTGCGCTTGTCTCCGCTCGCAGCACCAGCATGCCGTCGTCGCGCTGTTCCGCCACGTCGTAGCTCCCGGCGATGCCGGGGTCGGTCACGGTCACCTCCATCGGTGCCTCCTCCATGTCGTTGATTGTGGCATCCCGCCCCCAGGGCATCGGCATCCGGCGCCAGAGCACGTGCGTCGCGCTGGGCCTCACTTCGTCGCATACGCAGAACGTCGCCCGCCATCAGGCGCACTCCTCCACTGCTTCCCGGCGCCGGCCGCGCCGCCTACGATGTGGATCGCCCAGCGCTCGCGCGGACCGAAGGGCCGCTGGGGGCGGAGCTTCAGGTGCTCACCGCACCCGCTTGGCGCCGCGGGGCCAAGCAGCGTCGCGGGACAGCGCCTCGAAGAGGTCGAGCCGCTCCTCGACGGTCATGCGCTTGACGCGCCGCATCATCGCCAGCCGCGACTCCTCGATCGGCAGCGCCGGGATCGGATCCCCGGAGGCGGGCTCGCGGCCCTCGATCTGAGGCACGTCGGTCACATCGTAGACCTCCTTATCGCCGGGTCGTATATCGGCACTGCTGGCGCCCTTCGCGCTCGAGGGCCGCATCGAGGCGGTCAAAGCTCTCCGTGATCTCAGCCTCTTCGAGGGGACGACCCGCAACGGATGGGCGCTTACTGTCCGGCAGCTCGCCCACGATGGTCACCGTTGCCCAGCCGCGGCTCGCGAGCCGGCGCTGCTCCACCATCGGAGCAAACGCCTCTGCCGCCTCGTCCGCCTCGTGCTCGAGCAGCCCGGACACGATCAGCGCCCGCGGCGGCTCCTCCATCAGCTCCGCCACCCGCATCAGCAGCGGGCGCATGAGGTTCGCGGCCATCACGTCAGCCCGCGGCGGCGCTTCTGAGCGCAGGTTCGCGCGACGCACCTGCTCCAGCGCCACGCCGTTGTCGCGCGCGTTGGCCAGCGTGGCGTCCACCGCCAGCCGGTCGGAGTCCAGCGCCACCACCGGCTCCGCGCCCAGCTTCGCCGCCGCGATCGACAGCACGCCCGAGCCGCAGCCCAGGTCGCAGAACGAGCGGCCCTTCAGGTCCAAGTCGAGCAGCAGCTCCAGGCACAGCCGCGTGGTGGGGTGCGCGCCGGTGCCGAAGGCCCTTCCCGGGTCGATCACCAGGTCGATCACCCCGGGGCGCCCCGCCGGCTCCTCCCACGGTGGTCGCACCCACAGCCGCCCGCCCACCAGCACGGGCGAGTGGAAGCGCTTCCAGCGCTCGGCCCAGTCGTCGGGCACCTCGGTGCCCGAGACCGTGACCAGCACGCCGCCGACCTCGGCCTCTCCCAGAGCCAGCTCGGGCAGCTCGCCGGGTGAGCCGTACACGGCGTACTCCACGAAGCCCTCCCCCTCCACCTGCTCCACCCCGGACGGCGCCAGCTCCAGCACGGCCGCCAGCACCCGCTCGGCCGCCTCGGTCGGGGCGCGGACCGCGAGGCGGATCAAGCGACAAAGCCGGGGCTGGCGACTGCCAGCCCCTCCGCCGCGATTGCGCTCCTGAGGTCCGCGTCATAGACGAACACCGCTTCGAGTTCGTGACGTAGGCTGAGGGCGGTCGCCGCATGTATCGCGTCGAGCGCGCGCAGAGGCACCCGGAAGGCAGCCCCGGCTCGATCTCGGATCGCCGGCGTGTACGGCACCAGCTCGATCCTCGCCAGCACCTTTTCCACAGCGGGAAGCAGCCCGATGTCCACTCGCCGGGCGGCACAGCGGGCCTCCACCGCCAGGAGCTCGGTCGAGACCAACGCGCGCGACTCGGCCAGCACTGCACGTAGCGCCGCGGTCTCGGTCTCAGGCTTGAAGAGCTTGACAGCCGCCGACGCGTCGAGGTACGCGGAGCTCACTCCTTGCCGCGGACCCAGCGCAGAGCGTCGGACATCGGCGTGGGATCATCGGGATCGATCTCGCCTTCCGGCATCGGAAGGGTGCGCGGGTCGGCGGTGGCGGGGATCAGGTTGTACTTCTTGCGAAGCTTTCGACGGTAAGCCTCGGCCGGGTCATCGTGCGCGTCGAGCAGCGACTTCGCGCCCCTCAGCGCGAGCGCTCGCACGTGAGCGGCCTGCGAGCGAGTCTCCTGGTCGTCCAGGAGCGTGCGGGTCTGAGTCAGCGCCTGGTCGAGCTCAGGGTCGCGTGCAACCCCTAGTCGTGGGTACTTCGAAGCCATTGGGCAAGTGTAGCACTCAGGTGTCGCATCTCACGCGAAGCCTGTCATACTGCTATCGTAGCCCTATGGCTCGCACGCAGACCATGGTCCAGCTCAGCGAGGACCTGCTGGAGACCCTCGACCGAGCGGCGGATCGCCGAGGCGCGTCGCGATCGGCACTCATCCGCGAGCTGCTGTGGCAGAGCCTCGCCGAAGATCGCCATGTTCTGGTCGGGGAGCGGATTGCCGCGGGCTACCGTCGCGTGCCGCCGGGCGAGCCCGACGACTGGGGTGATCTCGGAGCGGGCGCTGACGCCTCCACCGAGGAGGTCCTGCGCCGGCTCGACGCCGAGGAACGGCTGCACGGACACGATCCGTGGTGAGCCGTGGCGAAGTCTGGTGGTATGACCATCCCCGCGCCGGCCGCCGGCCCTTCCTGATCCTCACCCGCGACGAGGCGATCCCCGTCCTCACCCAGATCCTCGCCGTGCCGGCCACCCGCACGATTCGGGACATTCCCACCGAGGTCCGACTCGACGAGGCGGACGGGATGCCTGCCGGCTGCTGTCTCACCCTCGACAACGTCACGCTGATCCGCCCCTCCCTCTGCACCGACCGGATCACCTCCTTGCCCGCCGACCGGATGGGCGAGGTCTGCAACGCGCTGTCGGCCGCTACCGCCTGCGGCTTCAGCGCAGCGCCCGCCTGACCTTCTCGGTCAGAAGTTGGTGTGGAGGCGTTTCCACTGGGCCTTCGGTCCGCGTCCGGGAGCTTCGAGGACTCCTGCCTTGCGTAGCTCTGTCAGGACGTTGCGGATCGTCGGGTCGCTGACCCCCGGTGCCGCCTGGCGAATATCTGCCATCGAGAAGGTGTCCTTGACGGAGGCGCGGATCGACTGCTTCACGAAAGCTCTCTTGGACCCCCGCTTCGGAACCGCTTCGGTTCGCGCTTCGAACTGCTTGTACGCCGCGTTGATGATGCCGAGGAAGTAGTTGACCCAGGGCCAGATGTCGTGCTCGCCGTCATGCCAGCCTGGAGTCGACCTCTGCAGGCTCTCGTAGTAGGTTTCACGGCTGCCCTCGATCAGCTTCTCCAGGCTGATGAAGCGCCCGACTTCGAAGCCGGCTTGGTAGAGCATGAGCAGCGTCAGCAGCCGCGACAGCCTCCCGTTCCCGTCTTGGAACGGATGGATCATCAGGAAGTCGAAGACGTAACCGGCGATCAGAAATAGACGCGGGTACTGGGCGGCATGCCAGGCGTCATCGAAGCGCTTGTGCAGCTCGTCCATCGCTGCGGGCGTCTCGAAGGCCGAGACGGACTGGAAGAGGACGACCTCGGTGCCGTCGGGATGGAACTCCTTGACCTCGTTCGGGCCGCTCTTGAACTTCCCGCCCGGCGTCGCTGTGAAGCTGTAGATGTCGCGGTGAAACTGCTCGACGACGGTCCGCTTGAAGGGAATGTGCTCCGCGCTCGAATGGATCGCGTCGAGCACCTTCCGGTAGCCGGCGATCTCCTCCTCTGAGCGGTTGGCCGGCGCAGTCTTCTCCCGCACCAGGGCCTCAATGCGCTTGGCAGGGGCGGTGATGCTCTCGATCGCGTTCGACGCCTCGGTGCTCTGAATGCGCGCGATCTCCGTCAGCGTCTTGAGGATGGCCGGGTTCTGCTGCCGAAACGCCTCTTGGCGCCCCTTGGCAACGTCGATCCCGCCGAGGCTCTGCACGACGCCGGCCGGGATGACTCTGAAGTGCTTGTCGAGGTGGCGGAAGGTCTGCACGGTATTGACAGCGCGGGGGTCGGTATTGCCATCTAGGCGACGTCGTATATAGATAGTAGACCGACTTGGCTAACTATATATCGGGGGCCAGCGCCTTTAGCGCAGCGCGCGCCTGACCTTCTCGAACATCGACTCGCGCTGGGATTCGCGCAGGTTCTCCTCGCCGATGCTCTCCCCCAGCTCGGTGAGCAGCTCGCGCTGGCGCTCTGAGAGGTTGCGCGGCACCACCACGTTGAGCACCACGCGCTGGTCGCCGGCGCGTCCGCGTCCGAGGGAGGGCATGCCCCGCCCGCGCAGGTTGACCACGGTGCCGGGCTGAGTGCCCGCCGCGACGTCGATCTCCTCGGGGCCGTCCAGGGTGTCCACCGTGACGCTCGTGCCCAGCGCCGCGGCCGGGGCGGGCACGTCCACCACCGACACCAGATCCGAGCCGTCGCGCAGAAAGCGCTCGTCCTCGGCCACGCGCACCTGCACGTAGAGGTCGCCGGCCATGCCGCCGCTGTCGCCGGCGTGGCCGCGGCCGGTGAGGCGGATGCGCTGCTCGTTGGCGATGCCCGCCGGGATGTCGATCGGCAGCTCGCGCTTCACGGCCTGGCTGCCGCGGCCCTGGCACTCCGTGCAGGACGTCTGGGCCACCTTGCCCTCGCCCTGGCACTTCTCGCAGGCCGTGGCGCGCACCATCTGCCCGAAGGCGGTGCGGGTGATCGCCTGCAGGCGTCCGGTGCCGCCGCAGCGCTCGCAGGTCTCGATCGGCGTGCCCGGCTCGGCGCGGTTGCCGTGGCAGCGCTCGCAGGGGGCCACGGCGTCGTAGGACACGTCCACCGACGCGCCGCGGGCGGCCTGCTCCAGGGTGATCTCCACCTCCACGCCGATGTCGCCGCCCTGCAGGCCGCCGGGCCCGCGGCCGGCGCCGCCGCCGAAGGGGTCGCCGCCGAAGAAGGCCTCGAAGATCTCCGAGAACGAGCCGAAGCCGTGCGGGCCGCCGGGCTGGAAGCCGCGGGAGTCGAGGCCGTCCCAGCCGTAGCGGTCATAGACCTGGCGGCGCTCGGGGTCGGACAGCACCTCATAGGCCTCGGCGACCTTCTTGAACTTCTCCTCCGCCTCGGGGTCGTGGCTGTTCACGTCGGGATGCAGCTCGCGCGCCACCTTGCGAAAGGCCTTCTTGACCTCCTGCTCGTCGGCGCCGCGCTGCACGCCGAGTTGCTCGTAGGCGTCCTGCCTCATCGCTCGTAGACCTCGGACACGAAGCGCGACAGCTCACCGGCGGCCTGGCGCACGGCGGCCACGGCGAGCGGATAGTCCATCCGCATCGGGCCGAGCACGCCCACGGCGCCCAGGTTGCGCCGGGCCACTCCGTAGTTGGCCGCCACCATGCTCACCGAGCGCAGCTCGGGCGCGGCGTTCTCGGCGCCGATGCGCAGGTACACGCTGGGCTCGGACAGCGAGGCGCGCAGCAGGGAGAGCAGCGCCACGCGGCGCTCCAGCACGTCCATCAGATCCGACAGCTGCGGCAGCTCCTGGAAGCGCTGCTCGTCCAGCAGCCGGGCGGTGCCGTCCACGAAGAGGGTGTCGCCGGCGGTGTCCTCGAGGTCGGTGAAGGCAGGGGTGAGAGTGGCGAGGAAGTCGCGCTCGTGGCGGCCCAGCTCGGGGTCGGAGAGCTTGGCGGCCAACAGTCGCGCCCCCACCTCCATCCCGCCGAGCGTCTCGTTGAGGTAGCTGGCGGCCCAGTCCACGAGCCCGGGGTCGAGCGGGGCTTCGTAGGAGACGATCCGCTTGGTCACGCCCCCAGTGGACGTGATCACCACCACCATCGCCACCTGCGGCTGCAGGCGCAGGACCTCCACGCGGTGGATCACGGCAGTGTCGATCGGAGGCGCGGACACCAGCGCCAAGAGGTTGGTCACCTGCGAGAGCTGCTCGGTGGTGGCGCGCATGGCGTCCTCCACCTCGCGCTGCATGGCCGTGAGCTCGAGCGGCTTGCGGGGCACCGGCAGGTCGTCCTCCACCAGGAGCTCGTCGACGTAATGGCGGTAGCCGGAGTCGGTGGGCACGCGCCCGGCCGAGGTATGGGGATGGTGAAGCAGGCCGAACTCCTCCAGGCGCGCCAGCTCGGCGCGCACGGTGGACGGGCCCCAGGGCACGTCGTCGCGGTCGGCGAGCCACTTGGATCCGACCGGGTTGGCCAGCTCCTGGTGGCCCTCCACGAGCTTGCGCAGGATGAAGCTCTGACGGGAGGTGATGCGCATTGGAGTCAAGAGTAGGGGCGACCGCCCCTACGCGAAGCGGCCGGCTCGGCCGGCTGCGCACGATTCCATTACCGGCGGGTCAATCCAGCTGAAGCTCGGCCTCGGCGTTGCGGATGATCTGGTTGCCGCTCTGCTCGGCCACCGTGTCCACCACCACGGCGCCGTCGCCGGCCTGCTTGACGGTGCCCGACACCGTGATCTCCTCCTCGGGCACGCCCATGCCGCGGAACTGCACGGTGAGGCGCTTGAGGGCGCGCGGATCGCCGCCGGCCGCGCCCACGTTGGCGCGCGCCACCTGGGCCATGCCATAGAGGCCGTGAAGGATGTTGCGCGGCAGGCCCACCTGCTTGGCGAACTCGTCGTCGATGTGGATCGGGTTGAAGTCGCCCGAGGCGCCGGCGTAGCGGTGCGGGAGGTACTTGTCCGGCGTGACCTTCAGCTCGGGGATCTGATCGCCCTCGTTCATGGTGAATCCAATTCCGGTGCTCGACCGGCCAACGCCCGGTCTGCGCTCCTCATACGCCCCTCACGATGTTGGTCCAGGTGCCGCGCACGACCTCGTCGCCGTCCTGGTTGGTGGACACCGACTCGAACACGTAGAAGCCCTTGCCGTCGCGCTCGGAGATGTCCTTGACCTCGACGGCGGTGGAGATCGCGTCGCCCGCGCAGACGGGTTCGCCCCAGACGAACTCCTGGCCGCCGTGCACCATCGCGGCGAAGTTCATCTTGACCTCGGGGTCGAAGATGGCCGGTGCCATGGCGCCCGCCGAGTAGACCACGGCGAACATGGGCGGGGCGGGGATGTCGCGGAAGCCGGCCGCCTTGGCCTGCTCGCGGTCGAAGTAGACCTCGTTCTCCTCCCCCACCGCCTGCGCGTACTCGCGGATCTTCTCCTTGCCCACCTCGTAGTCGGCGGGCGGGAAGGTCTTGCCCTTGGCGGAGTCGTCGACCGGCATCGGCGCGGGAGCTTACTTGTGCGGTTTGTGCTGTCGCCAGAATGGGCGTACCCTCACCCTGTAGTCGCGGTGGCTGGACGCGCTGACTAGCCAAGTTGACTCGCCGACGCGCTTGGCCTCCGCCTCCCGCGGTCGTTCCACCAGGGGATGGCCGGTTCAAGGAAGGCGCACATTGCTCGCCAGGGCCCGTTCGTACCGCCCGACCCACGCGATCGTCGTGGCGTACCTCGCCCTCTTCCTGGCGTTGGGTGGCAGCTCCTACGCCGCGATCAAGGTGACCGGCTTAAGGCGGGGCAACTCCCGGCGGGCGCGTCCGGAGCAGCAGGGCCTGCCGGCGCCCGCGGAGTGCCGGGGCCGAAGGGCGACACCGGGACGGTCGACACCTCGAACTTCTACACCAAGTCCGACAGCGACGGGCGCTTCCTGGGGCTTAACGACAAGGCCGCCGACAGCGCGCAGCTCGATGGCCTCGAATCCTCACGCTTCCTGAAGGAGTCGAGCTCCGCCGCCGGCACGGTACAGGGTGGTGGAGCGTTCACGATCCTCACGGTGCCCGGGCATGGAGAGTTGCGAGCGTCGTGCGCCAATCCTTCGCAGCCGACGGTGACCTGGAGGAACACTTCCGGCGGAGATGAGCGGCTGTACGTGGATGACGGCGGAGCGACCGCGACGTTCATCGACCCTGTGGCCGACGGCACGGAGGCGGGCACGGTCACCGGCAGCGCTACACCTGG
The DNA here is from genome assembly GCA_035646775.1 of Thermoleophilaceae bacterium. Lineage (GTDB taxonomy): Bacteria > Actinomycetota > Thermoleophilia > Solirubrobacterales > Thermoleophilaceae > JAAYBF01. The sequence continues at coordinate 11,209 of DASROS010000152.1, forward strand.
GACGGCCGATCACGTGGTCTACATGGTCCGTGGGCCAGGGGCCGTGTGGATCGATGTGTTCGCCAACCCCACTGGCGGGTTCTGCTTCTTCTTTTCGAGGGCCTACGGCGCCAGCGGCTAGGCGACGTCGCGCAGGCCCTGCGCTTCGGCGAGCGAGCCCAGCTTGCGCAGGGCGTGCTCCTCCACCTGGCGGGTGCGCTCGCGGGTGAGGCTGAACATCCGTGCCACCTCGTCGAGGGTGCGCGGCTGCTCGCCGAACAGTCCGTGGCGGAGCACGACCACGCGGCGCTCGCGGTAGGAGAGGTTCTCCAGGGCGTCGGCCAGGCGGGAGCGCACGACGCTCTGCGCGGCGGCCTCGAAGGGGGACTCGGCGTCGTCGTCGGGGATCAGGTGCCCCAGCTCGGCTGCGTCGTCGTCTCCCCCGCCCACCGGCTTGTCCAGCGACACGGGGGCGCGCGAGGCGCGCATCAGGAACTCGGCCTCGTCCACGTCGATGTCGACGTCCGCGGCGGCCGCGATCTCCTCGACCGTCGGCTCGCCGTCGCCGATCGACTGCAGCCGGCGCTGGGCGCCATCGAGCTTCTGCAGCGTCTGGTTGATGTGGATCGGGATGCGGATCGTGCGCGACTTGTCGGCGATCGCGCGCGAGATGGCCTGGCGGATCCACCAGGTGGCGTAGGTGGAGAACTTGAAGCCCTTGCGGTGGTCGAACTTCTCCACGGCGCGCACCAGGCCGATCGAACCCTCCTGGATCAGGTCCATGAAGGGCAGGCCCTGGTTGCGGTAGCGCTTGGCGATCGAGACGACCAGCCGCAGGTTGGCCTGCACCATGCGGTCCTTGGCGGCGAGGTCGCCGCGCTCGATGCGCTTGGCCAGGTCCATCTCCTCTGCAGCGGTGAGGAGACGGGTCTTGGCGATCCCGTCCAGGAACAGCTGGAGGGAATCCAGGGTGGGGTCAGCTGCGAGTTCGGTGGTTGCCACGGCGGAGAAGCTACGGGTGCTCTTTAAAGCGGAATTAAGAGCCATATTTCGGCTCGGTTAAGCCCATTCGAGGCCCGGCGGCAGGCTCCTCCAAGCGATCCGAGCCTCAGCCCTTGCCGTTGTGGCTGTCCCCGATCTGAAGCACCGACAGGAAGGCCTCCTGAGGCACCTCGACGCGGCCCACCTGCTTCATCCGCTTCTTGCCCTCCTTCTGCTTCTCCAGCAGCTTGCGCTTGCGCGTGACGTCGCCGCCGTAGCACTTGGCGATCACGTCCTTGCGCATGGGCTTCACCGACTCGCGGGCGATCACGTGCGAGCCAATCGCGGCCTGGATCGCCACCTCGAACTGCTGGCGGGGGATCTGCTTGCGCAGGCGCTCGGCGATCCCGCGGCCGGCCGCGTAGGCCTTGTCCTTGTGGACCACCATCGAGAGGGCGTCCACCTGGTCGCCGGCGAGCAGGATGTCGAGCTTGACCAGCTCGGAGGGGCGCTGCCCCAGCAGCTCGTAGTCCAGCGAGGCGTAGCCCTTGGTGCGCGACTTGAGCTGGTCGAAGAAGTCGAGCACGATCTCGGCCAGCGGCAGGTCGTAGCGGATCTGCACGCGCTGCTCGGAGAAGTAGCTCATGTCCACGTGGGTGCCGCGGCGCTCCTGGCAGAGCTCCATCACCGCGCCCACGGCGTCGTTGGGACAGAGCACCGTGGCACGGATGTAGGGCTCGCGGATCTCCTCGATGCGGTCGCGGTCGGGCATGTCGGCGGGCGAGTGCACGTCGATCGCGCTGCCGTCGGTGAGCGTGACCGCGTACTCCACGTTGGGGGTGGTGGCCAACAGGTCGAGGTCGTACTCGCGCTCCAGGCGCTCGCGCACGATGTCCATGTGCAGCAGGCCCAGGAACCCGCAGCGAAAGCCGAAGCCCAGCGCCTGGCTGGTCTCGGGCTCATATGACAGCGCGGCGTCGTTGAGAGAGAGCTTCTCGAGCGCGTCACGAAGGTCGGAGAAGCGGTCGGTGTCCACCGGGAACAGGCCGCAGAACACCATCGGCTTGACCTCCTGGTAGCCGGGCAGCGGCTCGGAGGCGGGGTTCTCGCGCGTGGTGAGCGTGTCGCCCACCCGCAGCAGGGAGACGTCCTTGATCCCGGTGATCACATAGCCCACCTCGCCTGCGCGCAGCTCTGAGAGCGGAGTCATGCGGGGGCCGAAGAAGCCGATGTCGTCGATCTCGGCCTGGGTGCCGGTCTGCATCGCCTTGATCGCGTCGCCCTTGCTCAGCACCCCGTCCACCACGCGCAGGTAGGCCACCACGCCGCGGTACTGGTCGAACTCCGAGTCGAAGATGAGCGCGCGGGCCGGGGCGTCGGGATCGCCCTCCGGCGGCGAGATGTGGGAGACGATCGCCTCGAGCACCTCGGTGATGCCCTCGCCGGTCTTGGCCGACATGCGGATCACCTCGTTGGGCAAGTCGCCCAGCAGTTCGGCGATCTCCCCGGCCACCCGCTCGGGGTCGGCGCCAGGCAGGTCGATCTTGTTCAGCGCGGGGATCAGCTCCAGCCCCGCGTCCACCGCCAGGTAGGTGTTGGCCACGGTCTGGGCCTCCACGCCCTGGGCGGCGTCCACCACCAGCAGCGCTCCCTCGCAGGCGGCCAGCGAGCGCGACACCTCGTAGGTGAAGTCCACGTGGCCCGGCGTGTCGATCAGGTTCAGCCGGTAGGCCTCGCCATCCCTGGCCGTGTAGTCCACGCGCACCGCCTGGGCCTTGATCGTGATGCCGCGCTCGCGCTCGAGGTCCATCGAGTCCAGCATCTGGGGGCGGTGGTCGCGCGGGTCCACGGCGCCCGTGGCCTCCAGGATGCGGTCGGCCAGGGTGGACTTGCCGTGGTCGATGTGGGCCACGATCGAGAAGTTGCGGATGTTCTGGGCGGGCTGGGCCACGGTCGTCAAGAGTAGGCGGCCGCACAGCACGTGCAGGCCATGCTCGAGGCCGCATTCCAACGGAGTCGCGCCGAGCGCTCCCGTGGCGCTTCGTGAAGGGTTGCGGCGGCTATGGCCACCCTATGCTTCACGCAGCGTCGAGCGGCGGGACTTCCGGCCGGCATGTGAAGGATTGGGGCGGCTTGGGCGACCCGAATGGTTCACAGGCGCGGGGACCGGAGCGCCAGGAGGCTCGCGCCTCTGACGGACGCCGGCCCGCGAAGGCATACCGACAAGGAGACCCGATGGAGATCGCCATCCCGCTGTTCGACCGCTTCACTGCCCTCGACGCCGTGGGCCCCTACCAGGTGCTCGCCGGCATTCCGGGGGCACAGGTGCGCTTCCTCGGCCCGGAGGCGGGGCCCGTGCGCGCCGACAATCGCATGCTCACCCTGGTGGCCGAGGCGCCCTACGAGGACTCGCCGGCGCCCGACGTGCTCGTGTTCCCGGGGGGCAACGGAACGCGCGCGCTGCTGGAGGACGACCGCGTCCTGGGCTGGGTGCGAGGGGTGCACGAGAGCTCGCGCTGGACGACATCGGTGTGCACCGGCTCGCTGGTGCTGGCCGCGGCCGGCGTGCTCGAGGGGCTGAAGGCCACCACGCACTGGATGGAGATGGAGCGGCTGGGTGAGCTGGGCGCGCAGCCGGTGTCCGACCGCGTGGTGGAGCAGGGCAAGGTGATCACCGCCGCAGGCGTGTCCGCCGGAATCGACATGGCCTTGACGCTGGCCGCCCGTGAGGCCGGTCCCGAGGTGGCCCAGGCGATCCAGCTGGCGATCGAGTACGACCCCCAGCCGCCGTTCGACGCGGGGTCGCCCGACAAGGCCCCGCGCGAGATCGTGGAGCTCGTGCGCGGCGTGATGGCGGGGATGGAGTCCGAGGGGCGCTAGACGAGTATCTTCGCTACGGGGAGAAGGATTGGCGAAGAGAGATCCACGCATGGTCCCGCTCGGCTACGGCAAGTTCGTGCGTGCCGACCGGGTGTACGCGCTGATCCCGATCGAGGGATCCGACCGCCAGGAGGGACGGCGCACCTACGTGCACGTGGACGGGCTGGCCGAGCCGCTGGTGGCGTCGCGCTCGGAGCGGGCCATCATGGGCGACGTCGAAGCCGCCCTGGCCGAGGCCGCGGGGGTGCCGCGGCGCCGGACGCCCAAGCAGGCGCCCGGCCAGGAGTCCCTGCTCGGCTAGCCGTTTTGATCGATCTCCATACCCACCTGCTGCCGGGCATCGACGACGGACCGGCGACGATGAGCGACAGCGTGGAGCTGGCGCGCCATTTGTGGGAGGACGGCGCCAGGGGCGTGGCGGCCACGCCGCACTGCCGCGCGGACCACCCGGGCGTGCACCCGCAGGAGCTGGCCGCGCGCGCCGCCGAGCTGGAGGACGAGCTGCGGGCCAGCGGGACCGGGCTGGGTGTGGTGCACGCGGGCGAGGTGGACCTCACGTGGGGGCTCGAGGCCTCCGAAGAGGAGCTGCGCGCGGTGAGCTACCGGGGCCTCGGCAAGGACGTGCTCGTGGAGACGCCCTATGGCCCGCTCACATCGAACTTCGAGACGCTGCTGTTCGGGATCGCGGTCAGGGGCTACCGGATCCTGCTGGCGCACCCCGAGCGCAACCCCAGCTTCCAGGATGACCCGCAGCGCGTGGAGCGGATGTCGGAGAACGGCACGCTGCTGCAGGTGACCGCGTCCGCGCTCACGCGTCCGTCGCGCACCTCGCGCTCGGCCAAGCTGGCGCGGCGGCTGGTCGAGGGCGGACACGCACACGTGCTGGCCTCCGACGCTCATGGCGCCGCGGTGCCGGGGCGCGCCGGCCTGTCGGACGGCACCCGGGCGGCCGTGGAGCTGGTGGGCCGGGCGCGAACCGGCTGGATGGTGGAACGGGTGCCGCGCGCGATCCTGCTGGGCGAGCCGTTGCCCGAGGCGCCTCCGATCGAGAGCCGGCGCACCGGGATGCTCGCGCGGCTGCGTCAGCGCTGACTCAGTCGCCGCGCCCGCCGGGCAGCAGCGCGCGGATCTGCCGTGCCTCGGGCACGCGCAGCGCCCACACCGCCGCGGCGTAGACGGCGAGCCCCAGGGCTATCGCGGAGCCCACCGCAACCACCTGGGCCGGCAACGACCGCCCGAGCGCTTCGTCCAGTCCGAACCACGCGGCGTAGGACACGCCGGCCAGAAGCGCGGCGGCGGCCACCATCCGCAGCGCGGCGGCCAGCGAGCGCCCGGCCTCCACCCCGCCCAGTTCGCGCCGCAGGAGCCACCCCTGGGCGATCGTCATCACCAGCGTGCCCGCCACCGTGCCGATCACGATCCCCGCGATCCCGAACGGCTTGTACAGCGCCAGCGAAACCCCCGCGTTCACGACCATGTTCACGCCCGCCAGAGCGGTAGTGCCCCACGGCTTCTGGAGGCTGAAGAACGTGCGTGAGAACAGCAGGCTCACGCCCTGGAACGGGAGCGAGATCGACCACCAGACCATCGCGGTCTTCACGAGCTCGGTGGCGGCGGCGTCGAACTCGCCGCGCTCGTAGACCAGGCGGGTAATCGGCTCGGCCAGCACGGCCATCAGCACGGCGCTGGGGATCAGGAGCAGGGAGATCTGGCGCACGCCGTTGGCCATCGTGGCCCGCAGGTCGTCGGTGGCTCCGCGTGCCGCGAGCCGTGCCAGCGTGGGGAACAGCACCGTGGCGATCGAGATGGAGAAGAGCCCCTGGGGCAGCTGGTAGATGCGGAAGGCCTTGTCGATCGCCGCGGGAGCCTCGTCCTGAACCAGGGTGCCCACGAGTGAGTTGATCAGCAGGCTGAGATTGATCATCCCCAGCGCGATCGTGACCGGCAGCATCAGCCTCAGCACCTTGCGCACGCGCTCGTCGCGCCAGTCGAGCTTGAGGGTGAGCTTCCCGCCGCGGCCGCGCAGCCACGGCAGCGGCAGCAGGAACTGGACCACCGTGCCCGCCAGCACGCCCACCGCGTAGGCGTAGATCTGGTCCTCCTCCGGGAAGGCGGGCGTCAGGCCCACCAGCGCGCCGATGATCACCACGTTCCAAGCCACGGGTGCGAGCGCGGGCACGCTGAACTGGTCGAAGGAGTTGAGCATGCCCACCACCAGTCCGGAAAGGGCCAGCAGCAGCACAATCGGGAACAGCAGCTGGGCGAGGGTCACGGTGAGGTCGCGCAGCACCGGGTCGTCGTCGAAGCCGGGCGCGAAGACCGACATCACCGGCTCGGCGAGCAGGATGAAGGCGGCGGTGAGCGCGCCCAGCGCGAGGGCGATCAGGAAGAAGAGGCTGGAGGCCACGCGGAAGGCCTCGCGGCGCTCGCCCTTCTCCAGCAGCTCGGTGAACACCGGCACGAAGGCGCCCTGCAGCGCCGCGTCGGCGAACAGGGCGCGCACCAGGTTGGGCACCTGGAAGGCGATCGTGAAGGCCGACATCGCCCCGCTCACGCCGTAGTAGCTGGCCGCCACTACCTCCCGGACGAGCCCCAAGATCCGCGACAGGCCGGTGGCGGCGGAGAAGAACGCGGTGCTGCGGGCCAGCCGCCCCCCGCGCGCGTGCGGGGTCTCCGAGGTTGGCTCGGCGGCCATGGCGCTACACTACGCCGCCGCTGCGGACCAACCTCCCCGGTTGGACGTAGCACCTCTACATGGCCAACATCGCGTCACAGAAAAAGCGCATAGCGCGCACCGAGCGGGAGCGGCTCGAGAACCGCCGCTACACGTCCTCGGTGAAGACGTCCCTGCGCCGCCTCGAGGTGGCCGTGGACGCCAAGGACGGCGACGCCACCGAAGAGGCATACCGCACCGTCTGCTCGCGCATCGACCGCGCCGTTCGCAGCGGCGCGTTTCACCGCAATCGCGGGGCCCGCAAGAAGGCCCGCGCGGCGCGGCTGCGCAGCAGCGTCTAGGGCCGGCGGGCGCGCCACTCCCCTCGGGGGAGCACCGAGGTTGGGAGTGGTGGTACCCCTATGGCAGTGGCGCTTGATCTGATCGCCCAGAGCCTCGGCCCCGCCGAGCAGGACTATTTGCTGCAGGCCCGGCAGATGCAGGCGCTGTCGTTCGCGGTCCACATCCCGCTGGTCTGCTTCGGGGTTGCGTTTCCCGCGCTCGTGCTGTTCCTCTAGTGGCTCGGCCGGCGCCGGGACGATGCTCTGCTGCTGGCCCTGGCCAGGCGGTGGTCGAAGGCCATGATCGCGCTGTTTGCGGTGGGGGTCGTGACCGGGACGATCCTGTCGTTCGAGTTGGGCGTGCTGTGGCCGGAGTTCATGGCTACGTACGGAGACGTGTTCGGACTCGGCTTCGCGCTCGAGGGCTTCTCTTTCTTCGTCGAGGCGATCTTCATCGCGCTCTACGTCTACGGCTGGGACCGGCTGTCGCCGCGCACGCACATGCTCGCGGGGATCCCCGTCGTGCTCGCAGGCTTCACGGGCTCGCTGATGGTCTTGGCTGTGAACGCCTGGATGAACAATCCGTCGGGCTTCCGGCTCGAGGACGGACGTGCGGTCGATGTCAGGCCGTGGGAGGCGCTGTTCGGTAACGGCTATCTGGGCCACGAGATAGTTCACATGTACCTCGCCGCCTACATCGTCACGGGATTCGTCACCGCAAGCGTCTACGCCGTCTCCTTTCTTCGCGGGCGGCGCGACCGCTATGTGCGGGTGGCCCTTGCCGTCCCTCTGGCGGTGGCAGCGGTAGCGGCGCCGGCCCAGGTGGTGGTTGGCGACTGGGCGGCCCGGGACGTTGCCCGAGAGCAACCGACGAAGCTCGCGGCGTTCGAGGGTCTCGGGCAAACGCAGCGAGGAGCACCGATCCACCTCGGCGGCTGGTACGACGAAGGTGAGCAGAAGGTCAAGAACGGCATCGAGATCCCGAAGCTGCTCTCGCTGCTCGCCTTCCACGATCCAGACGCCACGGTTGAGGGCCTCAGCGCCGTGCCCGCTCGTGATCGCCCGCCCGTGAACGTCGTCCGAGTGGCGTTCGCCACGATGGTGGGCATCGGCACGCTGATGGCCCTCTTCAGCCTCGTCTTCATCGGGTTCTGGTGGCGCCGCCGCCGGCTGCCCGAGCGGCGCTGGTTCCTCTGGAGCGTCGCTGCCCTGGGGCCGCTGTCGGTCCTCGCACTGATCGCCGGCTGGGTCACCACCGAAGTCGGCCGCCAGCCGTGGGTGGTCCATGGCCTCCTCCGGACAGAGGACGCCGTGACCGGCGCCGGGGGCATTCCGATTGGATATGCGACGCTCGTGCTCGTCTACCTGACGCTCGGAGCAGCGGTAGCTTGGCTTCTGCGCCGACTGGCCCGCACACCCCTGCAGATCGCCAGCGATGGATCTCGCTGAAGCCCCACTGATACTGATGCTCGGCGGTCTGGCCGCCTACGTGGTGCTGGGCGGCGCCGACTTCGGAGCCGGGCTCTGGTACATGGCGCTCCCCGGCGAGCGTCGCCGGCCCCTGCGTGATCACACCTACCACGCCATGGGCCCTGTCTGGGAGGCGAACCACGTGTGGCTCATCTTCGTGCTCGTAGTGGCGTGGACCGCCTACCCGCTGGCTTTTGGCTCCATCGCCTCGTCGCTGTACGTACCGCTCTTCGTGGCCGCCCTGGGAATCATCCTCCGCGGCACCGCCTACGCGCTTCGCGGATCGGCCACCGGGCTGTCGGAGGAACGAGTGCTCGGCGTGATATTCGGCGCATCGTCGGTGCTCACGCCGTTCGCGCTCGGCACCGCCGTCGGTGCGCTCGCGTCCGATCGCGTCCCCATCGGCAATGCGGCCGGCGATGCGATCGGCGCGTGGTTGAACCCCACGTCGCTGCTCCTCGGCACGCTGTCGGTCGCGACCAGCGCATACCTGGCTGCGGTCTGGCTCACCGCCGACGCGGACCGCGGCGGCCGCGACGACCTCGTCGAGGATTTTCGTCGCCTGAGCCTGATCGCAGGGGCCGCTGCGGGCGGGCTGGCGCTCACAGGACTGGTGATCATCCACGAGGACGCGCGCCAGCTCTTCGACGGGCTCGCCTCCGGAGGCGGCCTGGCTGCCGTGCTCGTCTCCGTGACGGCCGGCGTCGCCACGATGGCGTTCATCGTCGGCCGCCGCTCCGAAGCCGCCCGCTACGGCTCGGCGCTGGCGGTCACGGCGATGGTGGCCGGGTGGGCTCTCGCGCAGAGTCCCGAGATCCTGCCCGGCCTCACCGTTCAGGAGGCCGCGGCGTCGGATTCGGTGCTCGTTGCTCTACTGATCTCACTTGGCCTCGGCGCAGTGGTCCTCGTCCCTTCGCTGGGGTTGCTCTTCACGCTTGTGCTGCAAGGAAGGTTTGACCCGCTGCCAGATGAGATGGGCTCCCTGGATGAGGCCGGCCGAGCGACTGCGCCAGATGTCACGGCGAGCCGAAGACCTGGAGCTGGGCCGCGTCAGGGGCTCACCTTTGCGGCCGTAGCGCTTGGACTAATCGGGGCGGTACTCACACTGCTCACAGAAGGTGGACCAGAACGGGCGGCGAGCGTCTTGATCCTGTTGCTGGGCGCGGCGGGCGCGTGTGCCGCGCTTCTTCGGGACATGTCCGCGATCGGTCGGGACTCACCGTGACGGCGTGTCGAGCGGATCCCGCTCGATGCCGCGCCGGTGAAAGAAGGCGCCGAAGGACCCCGCAAGCATCGCCACCACGGTGATCGCGTACGCCTGCAGGAAGATGTCGAGCACCCGAGCGGGCGTTGAGATCGGGTTCGGCAGCTGGGACGAGACGGTGAGCAGCTGGGTGCTCGTCCAGAACAACGAGTCTCCCATCGTCGTGATGCCGGTGCCGGCCGCGTGGCGCTCGAACAGGTAGATGAGGACGCTCGCGACGGCGTCCAGAACCACCGTCACGAGCACGAGGAACACGAGCCGCGAGCGCAGGTGCATGTGCGTCGGCGAGATGCCACGCGCCACCCGGAGGATCTCGCGTGTCCCGGCTTGAAGGGGGTGGCTCAGCACGGCTCCTCCTCGTCAGGCCGCGGCCTTTGCCAGCGCGAGCGTCACGGCCGTCTCCTCGTCGAGCACCCCCCCGCCGCGCAGGTCCAGCTCGAGGTCGGCGAACGTGCACAACGCGCGGCGCAGCGTCTCGCGGTCGGCGCGCTTGGCCAGCGCCACCGCCTTCTTGACCCGCCACGGCGGCGCCTTCATCGCGCCGGCCATCTCCTTCTCCCCCACCCCGGCGTCCAGCAGCTCGACCACGCGGTGCACCTCGCGCACGCGGTTGACCACCGGGTAGACGAAGCGACTGGGGCGCTCGCCGCTCGCGGCCAGGTCCTCGGCCAGCGCCACGGTGGTCTCCAGGTCGCCCGCCACGAGCGCGTCGGCGAGGTCGTATACCTTCGGCGTGCCCTCGCCGGCCACGAGGCGCTCGACATCCTCGGCGTCCAGCGAGTTGCCCGGGTGGGCGGCGATGGCGAGCTTCTCCAGCTCACGCGACAGCCGCAGCTGGCTCGGGCCGGCGAGCGCCACGAGCGACTTGGCGGCCTCGGAGCTCAGCTGCAGGCCCAGCTCGCGGGCACGGCCGGCCGCCCAGCGGGGGAGCTCCCACGGCTTGGGCGCCGCGTGCTCTCTCACCTCGCCGCCCGCTGACTCCACCGCCTTGGCGAGGCCCTTCAGCGGCTTGCCGCGCACGATCAGCACCAGGACGGTGTCGGGAGGCATGGCGCCCAGCGCCGCGATAAGCGGCTCCAGCGCCGGGGCCTTCCATGTTCCGGCGTCGTCCACGAGCAGGTACCGGCTGCCGGTATCGAAGGTGAGGGTGGACAGGGCGGCCGCCACGTCCTCGGGCGTATCCGGGCCCGGCTCGAACTCCTCCAGGCCGCCCGGGCCGCGGTCGGCCTCGGCGCGGCGGCGCACCCGAGTGCGCCACTCGGCGATCTTGGCTTCGTCGTCGCCGTGGATCAGGTAGGCGGGCTTGAACTCGGCCACGCGACCGATACTAGGCGCGGGGGTCGACGCTCAGGGGGTCTTGACGCCGTCGAGCAGCAGCTCGAGGTGGCGGCGCCAGTCCATCGGCGTGCCGTCGGGGTGACAGTTGGCCATCGCGCTCGACACGCCGCACATCATCACCGGGATGTCGCTGACGGTGAAGTCGGAGCGGATCACACCGGCTTTCTGGCCACGACGAATGATCTCGCTCATCGCCTCGGTGAGCGCGGCGAGCGGCTCTGCCGCCAACTCCCACGAGACGTCACCGCGGAACAGGGCGTCCTGCAGGCCCACGTCGAGCGAGGCGGATTCGGCGTTGCAGCGCAGTGTGCCGGCAAAGGCCTCCCAGGGGTCATTCTCGGACTCCAGCGCCCGCGCCGCCTCGGCGTGGAAGAGCCGGAAGCGCTCCGCCAGCAGGTCTCCGAGGAGCACCTGCTTGGTGGGAAAGTGCCGGTACAGCGTGCCCACGCCCACCTCGGCGACGCGCCCCACCTCCTCCATCGATGCCTCGGCGCCCTGTTCGCCGAACACCTCCTTGGCGGCCACCAGAATCCGCTTGCGGTTACGCTTCGCGTCCGCTCGCTTCGGCCTGACGCCGGGCACTGTCGTTGCTCCCACAACCAGGACTGTACCTGGTTGAGGACGTAAACGGAACACCTGTTCCGGATCGGCGCGGCGAGGTCCAGCCGGTGCCCGCGGCGGGCTAGCGACCTCCCCGCTCGACCTTGACGTACATCTCGCCGCCGGCCACCGTGAGCTTCACGCTGCCGTTGCGGTCGGTGCGGTAGGTGGACACGTGCGCTTGGCGCAGGGAATTCAGCGTGGCGGGATGGGGATGGCCGTAGGTGTTGTCCTCCCCCACCTCGATCGCGGCCACCTCGGGGCGCAATCGGTCCAGCACGGCCGGCAGGCCGGGGTCGCCGCTGCCGTGGTGAGGCACCTTCATCGCTTCCACGTCGGGCAGCGTGAGCGGTGCCAGCGCCTCGCTCTCGGCGTCCGCCGACAGCAGCAGGTCGAACTCCCCCGCGCTCACGGTCGCCACCACCGCGCGCGCGTTGGGGTCCTCGGGCGGCGGTCCGGCGGGACGCGGTGGCGGGGAGAGCACGCGGATGGTCAGCGCGCCCGCCCGCAGCTCCATCGGGGCGATCGCCTTCACGAGACGCGCCCGGTGCCGCCGCGCGCCGGCCACGACCGCCCGGAAGTCATGGTCGGCGGTGCCGTCCGCGTTGTAGAGCAGCAGGTCGATCGGGAACCGCTGCACCACTTCGGGTAGGCCGCCGTGGTGGTCGCGCGAGGCGTGGGTCATCACCATCGCCGACAGCCTCCGTACGCCGGCTGTTCGCAGTAGGCGCACCACCCGGCCCTCCGGTGGGCCGCCGTCGAACAGCACCGCGGTGCCGTCGGGGTGCTGGATGAGCGTGGCGTCGCCCTGGCCGACGTCGAGGAAGGTGACCGTGAGCTGGTCCGGCGGGGCGGGCGCGGCGGTGAGCCGGGCCAGCGCGAGCGCCGCCACCGCCGCGGCCCCCGCCGCGACGGCGGCGCGGCGGCGCACGCTCAGGCGCCGCCAGGCGCCGGCGATGCTCTCCCTGTGCGTGTCGGTCCGGGCGAGTGCCCTGTGCGCGAGCAACGCCACCCCGGCGAGCGCCGCGTAGGCCACGGTGACCGCCGCCCGCGAGCCCAGCGGCAGGGTCGCCTCGGCACCCGGCATCTGGGCGAAGGCGGTGGCGAGCGCCCCCAGCGCGCGCAACATCGGCTCCAGAAGCAGGCCGAGCAGGTAGTTGACCGCGTCCAGCCCGGGCACCTGGCCGACCGCCACCCGCAGCAGCCCGAGCCACATGACCGGCGCCACGACGGGGAGCGCCAGCACGTTCGCGGGGAGCCCGGCGAGCGAGAGCGTCCCGAAGTGGTGCGCCAGCAGCGGAGCGGTGGCCACCGTGGCCGCCACGGTGATCGCCACCCCGTCGGCGAGGGCGCGCGGCAGGCCCCCGAGCGCGTCCCCCACGGGCGGGGCGAGCACGAGGATTCCCGCCACGGCCGCGAACGACAGCTGCCAGCCGGGGTCGCCGGTCGCCCGCGGGTTGACGGCCAGCGTGACGCAGGCGGCCAGCAGCAGCGCGTACCAGCGCGTGGCCGGCCGGGCCGCCGCCAGCGCCACGAGCGACGCCGCTCCCATCACCCCCGCGCGCTGCAGCGACGGCCCGGCGCCCGCGAGCGGCACGTACACGGCGACCAGCGCAACCGTGACCGCGATCCGCCCGGCGGGCGCCATTCCGGCCGCCGCCAGCAGCGGGAGGGCCAACGCGGCGAGCAGCATCACGTTCTGCCCGCTCACGGCGAGGAGGTGCGCGAGGCCCGAGGTGCGGAAGTCGTCCTTCGTCGCGGGATCGATCAGCTCGTCCTGGCCGAGGACCATCCCGCGCGCGAGCGCCGCCGGCCCGCGCTCCAGCCCCGCCGCGATCGACCGCTCGCCCCGTCTTCGTGCGGCGTCCACGAGCCCGGCCGGGCCGCCGCGCCGCCTGCCGGTGGCCACCGACGTCTCGGCCTGCAGCTCGCCGGCCACGCCCCTGCGGCGCAGGTAGGCGCCCAGGTCGAAGCCGTCCGGCTCGGGCGGCTTGGGCTTCCGAAGCGAGCCGGAGATGCGGAGCTCCGTGCCGGCGCCGGCGTCCGGCGGCAGCCTCGCCCTGCGCGGCAGCCGGGCGAGGAACTTCGCGCGCACGGCGTCGCCGGACACCATGCGAACCTCCGCGCTCGACCCGAACGGACCAGGCCGCGGCGGGCCAAGCATGTGGGCGGGGCCCTCAACGTGGTCCCCAGGCTCCAGGCCCGCACCCGCGGCGTCGATGGCAGCGAGCCGGGCGTGCCCCGACAGCGCGCCGAGCAGCACGGCGGCGCTGGCTGCCAGCGCTGTGCGAGGAGAGCGCGCGAGGTTGAGTGCGATCGCGAGGAACGCAGCCGTGAGCAGCGTGACCTCGAGGGAGATCTCGGCGAGCGCCAGACCGACGGCGAGGGCAGCGAGGGAGAGATGCCTCGGACGCTCCTGGGCCAGGCGGAGCGCGCGCTCGTGGAGGGCGCCGTCGCGGAGCGCGGCGACTGCGGCGCCGCTCACGGGCGCACCGCCTCCTTCAGCGCCGCGAACCGCTTCTCGCCGATGCCCTCGACCTCCTGCAGCTGGCCGACCGATCTGAACCCGCCGTTCTCGTCGCGGAACTCGATGATGCGCTCGGCGAGGGTGGGACCGATGCCGTCCAGCTCGTCGAGCTGCTCGGCTGTGACCGTGGCAAGACTGATCGGCACCGATCCCGGAGCGCCGGGCTCGGGGGCCCCGCCGGCCACGGGAGCGCCCCCCGCGCCGGGGACGCCGGCGGCCACGGGCACGATCACCTGCTGCCCGTCCTCGAGCGGCTGCGCGAGGTTCACGGCCGTCATCTCCGCCCGGCGCAGCGGCCCGCCCGCCTTGGCCACCGCCGCGGCCACGCGGGAGTCGTCGGGCACGCGGTACAGACCGGGCCGCCGGACCGCGCCGGCCACGTGCACGTAGAGCCCCGTACCGCCGCCCGGCGCGCCTCCGCCGCCGTCGCGGCCCGAGCCGCCGGCCCGGTCGCCGTCGATGGTCACGAGGGGTGGCTCGGCGGTCCCTCCCAGCGACGGTCCGAGCATGCGCACGCCCGCCACCACCAGCAGAGCGGCGGCGGCCGCCCACGCGACCATCTGCCACTTCGACCGCTCCTCGGGCACTCAGCCGACGCTAGGCGCGCACGACCGACCTGTGTGCGACGAAAGCGCCGTTAAGGCGACGTTTGTGTGACATCCCCGTTACACGGGGGGCGGGCGGGGCGCCCTCAGCGCACGTCGAACCCCTCGAGCCCCTCGGGCTCCTCGCTGGAGACCTCTACCTCCCCCACGCGCGCGGCGCGCGTGCCCTCGCGGCACACCGCCACCAGCGCGTCCACCGCTTCCTCGGGACCCTCGAACACGGCCTCGACCGTGCCGTCGGAGTTGTTGCGCGCCCAGCCGGCCACGCCGTGCTCGCTGGCGGCGCCGCGCAAGGTGTCGCGGAAGAAGACCCCCTGAACCTCGCCGTGGACGACGACATGAGCCCGCCTCACGACGGCACTCCCTCCTCGATCACCCGGGACGCCAGCGCCCCATAGGCCTCCAGGGCACGCTCGAGATCCGCCTCCGGCGTGTCCTCGGCCGGCGAGTGGCTCACACCGCCGACAGAGGAGCTGAAGACCATCGCGGCCGGCACCACGCGCGCGAGCTCCGCCGCGTCGTGCAGCGCCCCGCTGGGCAGCGGCTCCGCGCGGCCGCCGGCGTCCGCGCAGGCCGAAGCGGCAAGAGCGACCAGTCCCGGATGAAACGGCACCGGCTCGATCGACCAGATCCGCTCGGCCCTTACCGAGCAGTTCTCGGAGGCCCCCGCCGAGTCCCAGAGAGCCGCGGCCTCCGCGAGCATCGCCGCCAGCTCCTCAGAGTCCAGATGCCGCTGGTCCACCAACAGCCCCGCCCGCCCCGGCACCGCCGTGGCGA
>DASROS010000153.1:0-7445 GCA_035646775.1 Thermoleophilaceae bacterium
GTGCTGCAGGTGGAGTCGCCGAAGTCGGTGACCGCCGGCCTGCAGCGCATAGGCCGGGCGGGCCACAACGTGGGCGACATCTCCAAGGGCCGGATCTTCCCCAAGTTCCGCGCCGACCTGCTCGAGTGCGCGGTGGTGGCACGCCGGATGCGCGACGGCGAGATTGAGACGACCGTTGTGCCGCGCAACCCGCTCGACGTGCTGGCCCAGCAGATCGTGGCGATGGTGGCCACGGGCGAGGACTGGCGCGTACCCGAGCTGCATGAGCTGGTGCGCAAGGCCTACCCGTTCTCCGAGCTGTCCCGGGAGATGCTCGACCAGGTGCTCGACATGCTCGACGGGCGCTACCCCTCCGAGGAGTTCGCCGAGCTCCGCCCACGGATCGTCTGGGACCGCGTGGAGGACACCATCCGCGCGCGCAAGGGCGCGCTGCAGCTGGCGGTGACCAACGCCGGGACGATCCCCGACCGCGGCCTGTTCGGCGTGCACATGCCCGACGGGCGGCGAGTGGGCGAGCTGGACGAGGAGATGGTCTACGAGGCGCGGCCCGGGCAGACGTTCCTGCTCGGGGCGTCCGCATGGCGGATCGAGGAGATCACCCGCGATCGCGTGATCGTGACCCCGGCACCGGGTGCGCCGGGCGCGCTGCCGTTCTGGAAGGGCGACGGCGTGGGCCGCCCGATGGAGCTGGGCAAGGCGATCGGCGAGTTCTCGCGCACCGCGATCGACATGGAGCCCGCGGAGCTGGCCAAGGAGTACTCGCTCGACGAGCGAGCGGCGCGCAACCTGCTCACCTACCTGCGCGAGCAGCGCGAGGCCACGCGCGTGGTGCCGTCGGACCGCACGATCGTGGTCGAGCGCTTCCGCGACGAGATCGGCGACTGGCGGCTGTGCGTGCTCACCCCGTTCGGCGGCCGCGTGCACGCGGCCTGGGGGTTGGCCCTGTCCGCCCGCATCCGCGACCAGTTTGGCTTGGAGTCCGACGCCATCTGGTCCGACGACGGCATCGTGGTCCACCTGCCCGACGCGGACGAGCCGCCCGGCTCGGAGCTCGTGCTGGTGGAGCCCGACCAGGTCGAAGAGCTGGTGGTGCGCGAGCTGTCGTCCTCCGCCCTGTACGGAGCGCGCTTCCGCGAGAACGCGGCCCGCGCCCTGCTGCTGCCGCGCGCCTACCCCGGCAAGCGCACGCCGCTGTGGCAGCAGCGCTTGAAGGCACAGTCGCTGCTGGAGGTGGCCAAGCGCTACGGCCAGTTCCCGATCGTGCTCGAGACCTACCGCGAATGCCTGCGGGATGTGCTGGACCTCCCTGGCCTCACGGAGCTGCTGCGCGGCCTGCACACGCGCGAGCTGTCGCTGGTGGAGGCCGAGACCCAGCGCGCCTCGCCGTTCGCCTCGTCGCTGCTGTTCGACTACGTGGCCACCTACATGTATGAGGGCGACACGCCCAATGCGGAGCGCCGTGCGGCCGCGCTGTCGCTGGACCGCGACCTGTTGAGCGAGCTGCTCGGCCAGGAGGAGCTGCGCGACTTGATCGACGCGAATGCCCTCGACGCGCTGGAGGCCGACCTCCAGCGCGTGAGCGAGCGCACCCGCGCGGCGAACTCCGACGGCCTGCACGACGTGCTGCGAGCGGTGGGTGACCTCACCTTGGAGGAGGCCCAGGAGCGCTGCCTGCCCGCCGTCTCGGCCCATCGGATCCTCAACGACCTCGAGAGCGAGCGGCGCGCCGTGGCGATGCGCATCGGTGGGGAGAACCGCTTCATCGCCTCCGAGGACGCCGGCCTGTACCGCGACGCCCTCGGCGCCGTCCCGCCCGGCGGCCTGCCCGCCGCGTTCCTGGAGGAGCAGGGGGATCCGCTCGGGCGCATCCTGCGCCGCTACGCCCACACCCACGGGCCGTTCACCACCCGCGGCGTGACTGACCGCTACCGGATGGACCTCGGCCCGGCGCTGCGGGAGCTGGAGCGTGTGGGCGAGCTGATCCGTGGCGAGCTGCGCCCGGGTGGCTCGGAGCGGGAGTGGTGTGACCCCGACGTGCTGCGCCGGATGCGGCGCGCGTCGCTGGCCACGCTGCGCAAGGAGGTCGAGCCCGCCGAGCAGCGAACCCTCGCACGCTTCCTGCCGGCCTGGCAGGGGGTGGACACGGCGCCTCCCGGAGGTGCCGGCGTTGACCGCCTGCGCGAGATCCTTGTGCCCCTGCAGGGCGTGGCGCTCGCGCCAGAGGTGTGGGAGCGCGACGTGCTGCCGCGGCGGTCGGGCGCCTACTCACCCGCCTGGATCGACCAACTGTGCGCGGGCGGCGAGCTGGTGTGGGTTGGCGCCGGCTCGCTCGGCCGCAGCTCGGGCAAGGTGGCGCTGTACTTCCGCGACGACGCCCGCTGGCTCGGACCGCCGCCGTTCAAGGGCGACCGCCCCGCCGAGCCGATCCACGAGGCGATTCGCGAGCGGCTGGAGCGCGGCGCCTCCTTCTGGACCGACCTGCTCGCGGACATCATCGAGGTGGACGGAGCACAGGTCGAGCCCGTCGAGATCCAGGAGGGCCTGTGGGACCTCGTGTGGACGGGCGAGGTGACAAACGACGCGTTCGCCCCGCTGCGAGCGCCGCGCCTGTCGCTTGCGCGCGAGCAGCGCGACGCCGGGCGGCGCTTTGCCCGCAGGCGGCGCCCGGGCGCGCCGCAGGTGCAGGGCCGCTGGTCTCTCACCGAGCCGCTGTTCGCGGATGCCCCGGCGCGCGGTCCGAAGATGCGCGCGCTGAGCGAGATGTTGCTCGAGCGCTTTGGCATCGTCACGCGCGAGACCGTGCTCGCCGAGGGTGTGCCGGGCGGCTTCGCCGGCCTCTACTCGGAGCTGTCCAACCTGGAGACGCTCGGCACCGCGCGGCGCGGCTACTTCGTGGAGGGACTCGGAGGCGCACAGTTCGCGCTGCCAGCCGCAATCGAGCGGCTGCGCGGCCTGCGCTCCGATGAGCCCGCGGGACCGCTCGTGCTCGGCGCCACCGACCCGGCCAACCCGTTCGGAGCCACCCTGCCGTGGCCCAAGCGAGAGGATGGACGTAAGCCCAGCCGCGTGCCCGGCGCCTATGTGGTCACGCTCGACTCCGAGCCGTCGCTGTACGTGGAGCGTGGCGGCAAGGGACTGATCCCCCTACAGGACCCGCTCGCGGGTGGCCAGCCGGCGGAGTGGCTACGTGAGGCGCTCGAGGCGCTGGCGGACCACGTTCGCCGCGGCCACGTGAAGCGCCTGGGCATCGAGCGCTTCGACGGCGAGCCGGTGGTGGGCTCGACCTTCGAGTCGCTGCTGGTGCAGGTTGGCTTTCGCCAGGGTCCGCGGCGGCTGACCCTCAGCGCCTGAACAGCTCGTCGAGCGCCAGCGCGAAGCCCGGCAGCTGAGGTGAGCCGAGTGTGTTGCCCCTCGTGAGCTCGAGCGCCACGTCGAAGCGCTTCGCCTCGGGATCCGAACGGCGGTACACAAGCACCGTGTCGGCCGTGTCATCCACCAGCCACAGCTCGGGCAGCCCGCCGCGCTCGTAGACGGCCTTCTTCGCGCCCACGTCGTAACGCCAGGTGCCGGGCGAGCGGATCTCCACGCACAGATCAGGGACCCACTCCGGGTACTCATCCAGCTGCGGTGGGCGCCTGCTCTCAGAGAACCAGAGCACGTCGGGCCCGAAGACGTTGTGCTCGTCCATCGCGATGTCGGTGGGCATCAAAGCGAGCCCGCGGCTATCGGCCGCGGCCACCCAAGACCCAAGGGCCATGGCGATCTGCATCTGGAGGTGCGCGTGAATGGGCTTGGGCTCAGTCACGACGATCTCGCCCTCGACCAGCTGCTTGCGGTCGCCCTCCACGGTGATGGCGTAGTACTGCTTGGCTGTCATGCGGGTGGCGGTAGCGCCCATGGCTCACTGTCACCATAAGCCATGGCAAAGCCCCTTCTCGCCCCCCCGCAGGAGATCCCCGACCATGCTGATCGACACCCGCGAGCCGCCTCCCTCCGGCGACGGCCTCCGAGCCTGGGAGCCCAACTGGGCGATGTGGATTCGCGCGGCGCTGGCCGTGGGACTGGGCTGGGGCGCCACCTCCACCACCGGAGCGCTGGCCACGCTGCTGATCCTGGCCGCGTTCGCGGCGGCCTGCAGCGCGGTGGCCTGCGTGTTCGACTACTGGGACGGCCTGCACGAATGGCGCCAGTGACCCGTATCACCGCCTGAGGGGCCTCCCTACGCTGGACGCATGGCCAAGTCCCTGATTCGCGTCGGCCACAAGGGCGCCGACCACGTGGCGCCGGGCAACACGATCGCGTCCTTCGAGGCGGCGCTGGAGCACGACGTGGACATGATCGAGTTCGACGTCCTGCCCATGCGCGACGGGCGGCTCGTGCTGGCCCACGACTACCGGGACGCCACCGCCAGAGAGCCGCTCACCCTAGAGGAGGGCCTCGACCACTTCGCCGGGCAGGCCTACGGCGGCGTGGAGCTGGACGTGGACCTGAAGCTGCCCGGCTACGAGCGCGAGGTGATCGAGGGCCTGGTGCAGCGGGGGCTGGACTCGCGGGCGCTGATCTCCTCCACCTTCCCCGAGAGCCTGATGGTGGTGGGCGAGGCCGCCCCGGGCCTGCGCCGCGGGTGGTCGGTGCCGCGCGCCCGGCGCGACTACACCAAGAGCCTGCTCACGGCGATCCCCGCCTACGGACTGCTGGCCTGGGTGCGGGCCGGGCTGCCCGCACAGGCGTCCCGGGCCATCGAGCGCGGCGAGTGCGAGGCGCTGATGGCCCACCGCCTGCTGGTGAGCCGCCACCTCGTGGACCGGGTCCACAGGGCCGGCGGCCAGCTCTACGTGTGGACGGTGGACGACGGTCGCGAGATCGAGCGCATGGAGACGCTCGGCGTGGACGCCGTGATCACCAACGACCCGCGGCTGTTCAGGGCCCCTTGATCTCGCAGACCGCCCGCGAGTAGCCCGGCGGGTCGGAGTCCTCCACGTCGCGGATGCCGGCGCGGGTGACCTTGGTGGCGCGCTTGACCACGCGCCAGCGCCCCTTGCGGCGTCCCTTCCAGCGGAAGTCCACCACCCCTCGGAGAGTGAACGAGTTGCCGGCCGAGGGCGCGTCGAAGCGGAAGTCAAAGCCCGACTGCACGGACTCCGAGCCGCCCTTGCCCACGCGCAGCCAGCGCGAGCGGTCTCCGGTGCCCACGAACCGCCCCCGCGCGAGGTCGAAGAACTCGGCGCCGAAGCGCATCAGCAGGCGGCGGCGCGGCTTGGTGCCGGGCATGCTCGCCCGAACACCCATCGTGTCCGGGAACGCGGTGGTGTCGCACACGTTCACCGTTGCCCAGAGGTCGCGCTCGGCGTGGGCGGACGCGGGCGCCAGCAGGGCCAGTCCGGCGGCGGCGCAGAGGGTCGTGAGCTTGGGCCGGGCTCGCATCGGCCGCGCATGATGACCGACTCGGCCGCGAACAAGCGCAGGTCCTGTGACCCCTGGTCGGTGGCACGAGCGCACGGCATGCGCCAGACTCCCTGCGGGAGATGCGGCGGGGAGTGACACTTGCGGCGCTCGCGGACGCCATCGCGCTGGCCGTGGTGCCCACTGCCGGCGCGCAGGCACCAACCGGCGGTCCCGTGCGGGTGGAGATCCTCAGTCGTTCCCAACAGGCCGTGGCGCGCGGCTCGCGCGTGCGCGTCCGGGTGTCCTCGCGCCGCAAGGGGCTCGTACGGCTGGGGGGCCGCGTGGTCACGTTCCCCAGCGGCAGGCGGCGCGTGGTGCGCCTGACCCGGCGGCGGGTGCTGAAGCTGAAGCGCGGCACCCGCCGCACGCTGCTGCTCAGGCTCCTCGTGCGCGGCCGGCGCGAGGTCCGCCGGGCCAAACGTGTCTGCGGCGGCTCGCGCATCCAGGTGTTCGGCCTCTACGACGCCCGGAGGAAGGCCCGCGACGTGGGCAAGGGCAGGACGGTGCGCTACCGCGCCCAGGGCCGCTCGCTGAGCCGGGATCTCAGACGCTGCCTGAAGGGCGCGGCACCCGGCGCCGGCGGGGACGGCTATCGCGTGGGCGTGGCCGCCCGCGACATCAACCCCGCTGCCGACGGGCGCTTCGAGGGCGGCACGGTGAACCTCGGCGGCTACGGGATCGGCGCCGGCCGGGGCGCCACCGGCATCCTGGGGGACGGCATCAAGGTGCGCGCGTTCGCGGTGTCGGACGGCCGCAACTCGTTCGCGATCGCGGACATCGAGACCCAGGGCTGGTTCACCGCCACCAAGGACGGGCCGTACGGGCTGGTGGACATCCGCAAGACGGTGCAGCAGCGCACGTCGGGCGGGCTGAAGGCCAGCCAGGTGGTGGTGCAGTCCGACCACTCGCACTCGGGGCCCGACACGATCGGCGTGTGGGGCGGTGTGCCGGTGGGTTACCGCAAGCTGATCGCCGACCGCACCGTGGACGCGATCGCCCAGGCGTTTAACACCATGCGCCCGGGCGGACTGTTCTACGGCACTGCCCCGGGCCGCGACCTGCTCTCCAACCAGTTCGACTACGACGAGCAGAACAAGGTCGTGGACTCCGACGTGCGCGTGCTTCAGGCCCGCGAGCCATCCGGAAGGCCGTTCGCCACGCTGATGAACTTCTCTGCCCACACCACGGTCCTGGGCTCGTCGAACCGGAAGGTGTCGGGAGACTGGGTGCAGCCAGCCAACCCGCTGTTGGCCGACCGCTTCGGCGGCGAGGCCGTGACCGTGGTGGGCACGCTGGGGCGCACCCAGCCCGCCGATCGCGGGTGCGACACCGCGCCGCTCCCACCCGCGGGCGAGCGGCGCGATCTGTGCTCGATTCGCTCGTACGCCGAACGGGTGGTGGAGCGTGCCGAGGACGCCGCCGTGGCCGCTCGGCCGGTCGGACCCACGCCGGTGGTGGCGGCCCGCTCGTACCTGATCCAGGACCCCGCCACCAACGCCCTGATCCTCGGCCTGAACGCGGCCGGCGACGCCGCCACCGTCCCCGTGAACCGCGCGCTCACCCCGCCCTGGCTCACCGGCAACGTGGTGGGCACGGTCACCGCCAGCGCCCGGATCGGCGACGTGCTGCTCTCCTCGATGCCCGGCGAGGCCTACCCGCAGATTCCCCTGAAGGTGGGCGAGCTGGTGAAGCCGCGCGGGCACATGACGGCGGGGCTGGCCAACGACCAGCTCGGCTACCTGATCGCCCCGTACCAGTCCTACCCCGAGCCGATCCGCCGCAGCTTCTTCAACCAGCGTGGCGACGAGGTCTCGCCGATCGACAACGACAACTACTTCTTCAACGTCTCCACCACCATGGGAGAGCGGGTCACGTGCTCGCTGCTGCGCGGCGCCGGGGAGGTCTTCGGCCGCGGGGGCGCCGCCCGCGGCGCGCACCAGCCGTGCGGCGCCTTCCCCAACGACGAGCTGCAGCCGGCGGGGGCCGACGTAGGCGGCGGC
>DASROS010000154.1:0-3770 GCA_035646775.1 Thermoleophilaceae bacterium
GACATTGTTGCCGTCCGGGTCGAGCACGAAGGCGCCGTAGTAGTTCGGGTGGTAGATCTCGCGCACGCCGGGGCCGCCGTTGTCCGACGCGCCCGCCTCCAGCGCCGCCGCGTGGAAGGCAGCCACCTGCTCGCGCGACTCGGCGGCGAAGGCCACGTGAACGCCGGTTTGCGGCGGACGGTCGCGGGTGCCGACCCAGAAGAAAGGCTTGCCTTCGATGCCGAACCCGCCAACTCCGGGGATCGGTTCCATGATCAGCGCGATCCCGAGCGGCTCAAGCGCCTTCGCGTAGAAGGCCTTGCTGCGGTCGTAGTCGGTGACGTCGAGACCGAGGTGGTCGAGCATGTCGGGCGAGCGTAGCGCCGAGAGGTCGGCGGCACGGACTACGCTTCCCGCGCCGGGCTTTGGGGAGTGGTCTAATGGAATGACGCCAGCCTTTGGAGCTGTTTTGAGATCCCGGTTCGAATCCGGGCTCCCCAGTTGCTTAGCCGGCTCCGTCCGAGGTACATACGAACATATGTTCCCATGCCGTGGCGGCCCCACTACAGCGAGACTGAAGCGCAAGTCGCCATCGCCGCGGCCGACTCGTGGAGCCAGGTCTTGGACGCGCTCGGCTACGAGTACCACGGCAAGAACATCCAGACGGTTCGAAGGTGGGCCTCCCGCTGGAAGATCCCGGTCGAGCACCTGCCTGACCGGAGAGGGACGCGTTCGCAAGCGAGATGCTCCGATGCCGCGTTGGCCGCGGCTGTCAGCGATTCGCTTTCCTGGGCAGAAACTCTCCGCCGGCTCGGCTACTGCTCCACCGGCGGAAACTGGAAGACCATCAAGGCCCGCGCCTCCGCCATTGGGCTTTCTACTGATCATTTCGATCGAAATGAGGCGTCACGACAGGCGAGCCGGCGCGGCCGAATCCCCTTGGAGGAAATCCTCGTAGAAGGCTCCGCGTATAGCCGGGGAAACCTCAAGCAGCGGCTCTACGAGGCGGACCTGAAGAAACGAGAATGCGAGTCGTGTGGCCAGGAGGAAATCTGGCACCGGAAACCAATGAGCCTGATACTCGACCACCGCAACGGGGTCCGAGACGACAACAGGCTCGAGAACCTCCGGGTCCTCTGTCCCAACTGTGCAGCGACCCTCGACACCCACTGCGGCAGGAAGAATCGCATCCAGCGTGAGCCACTCGAGTGTCGGCGGTGCAGCGCGAAGTTCACACCGAGGTACCGCGGCCAGCAGTACTGCTCGCGAGAGTGCGGCTCTCGCTGGGACCGCGCGGGCCTCGAGCGCCCAGGCGCTCGGAAAGTCCAGCGCCCGCCACTGCAACAGCTGATCACCGAAGTGGACACGCACGGCTATCTCGCGGTTGGCCGGAAGTACGGCGTTTCCGATAACGCAATTCGTAAGTGGATCCGCGACTACGAGCAGAAGCGGGCTGTGGCTGCGGGCGCGGACCCGATGTCGGTCGAGATTCCTACGCGCACCTGGCCAAATCGGAGCCGCGAGGCAGCGTAGGAAGGAGACGACCATCGATGCTGCAAGCAGCCCTGCGCGACCTTAGACTCGGCGCGTGCTGCGAACGACGCGCCCCTTGCTGGTGGCGCTCGTCGTCCTGGCCTCCTGCGGGAGCGACGACAATTCGGCTCCACCGAAGCCGAAAAATCCGACGGCGGAAGCAGAGCAGGTCGTCCGTCAGCTCATACAGGCCCAAGTCGACGGGACCAACAGCAGATCTGCAGGCTGTTCACGGTGCGCAACCTGGAGGACCGTGGCGGACGCGCTGCCTGCGACGCGGCACCCACAGAGGTGTTGAGCCAGGGCGGTGCCAGAGTCCTCGTCGACCGAACGACGGCTACAGCGGACTCAGCGAGTGTCGTCGTGGATTTTGGGAAGGGCAGGAATGCCCGAAAGTCGATCCCGATCGTGTACTCATTGAAGCGCGAAGGCGGCTCGTTCAAGATCGACGCTGCGGAGCTGGTGGGGCTTGACGAATGAATGCAGAGGCGTAGGCGATCGTTCCTCGCCGAGGCGGCCGAGGTGCCGGGCCACCTTCCTCCCGCCCTAGCGGTCCTTCGCCTCGCGCGGCACGCGGCCGCCCTTGGCGCCGGCCTCGCGCGCGGGACCGCCCGGCGGCGCGATGCCCAGCACGCGCATGGCCTTCAGCCCCAGGCTCAGGCGCTCACGGCCGTCGGTGGAGCCCACGTCGAGGCCGGTGAGCTCGCGCACGCGGTCCAGGCGGTAGCGGATCGTGTGGCGGTGGGTGAACAGGCGCTCGGCGGTCTTGGCCACATTGCCGTCGGCGTCGAGGAAGGTCTCGAGCGTGCGCAGCAGCTCCGTCTCGTACTGGTCGTCGTACGCAACGAGCGCCGCCACCGTCTCGTCGTGGAAGCGCTGCAGCTCGGAGGGGTCCTCGCTCATCGCCGGCAGCAGCAGCCGGTAGGCGCCGGTCTCCTCGAAGGTGATCTCGGGCTGTCCACGGGCCTCGGCCACGTTGGCGGCCAGCAGCGCCTCGGCGCCTGCGCGGTGGAGGTCGGTCGGATCGGAGGCGAAGCGGCTCAGCGCCACCCCCACCGCGTAGCCGGGCAGGCCGGCCTCGAGCTCCTTCAGCACGGCTTCCATCGTGCGCTTGCCGGGATCGCGGCCCTCGCCGGGTACGAGGATCACGAGCTCGCGGGCCCGGGGGCTGCTGGGGCCGAGCTCCACCGAGCCGGCTAGCGAGGTGCGCTCCACCCCGCGCGCGCCGCGCCACGCCACCGACAGGACCCGGGCGCGCCAGTCTCCCTCCTCCGGACCGTGCGGGCGAGCGCGGGCCACGACCACCGACGCGCCGGCGGACACGTCGCAGCCCAGCTCCGCGGCGCGGGCGAGGATGTTCTCGCGGTCGGTCACCTGGCGTGAGAGCAGGTCGGACAGGAAGTCGGTGACGGCCGCTTCGCTGGCGCGCTCGGGGGCGCGAGCGCGGTCCACCTCCTGGGCGATGAGCGTGGTCACGATGCGCAGCAACGCCGCCTCCGGCGGCGTTCCCCGCGGGCGCATGCGCAGGAGGCCCACGCGCTCGTCGGCCACGCGCAGGTCCAGCGTCTCGGTGGCGCCCTCGCCGGCGAGCACCGCGCGCTCGTCCTCCGGCGACAGGCACGCCACCGCGAGAACGGCCCCGGCGGCGTCGGACACCGCCACGCTCCCGTCGAGCGCATGGCCGGCGGCGCGCGCCACCGCGGGCAGCCCCGCGCCGGACTCGACCGCCTCCGACACCTCCTCGAACGCGCCCAGGAACGTGGTGGGCGCGGCGGTCTGCGTGCCTTGGTGGGCGGCCTGCATGGCGCGAATTGTAGGTTCGGCCGCCGGCGCGGCCGCTCGAGGGCGCCCCAGCTAGGCGCCGTAGCGGTCGTAGGACCAGACGATCGCCAGGCCCAGCGACGCCCCGATCCCCAGCAGCGAGGCGAGGATGAACAGCGACAGGGCCCCCGCTGCGGCCTTCTCCCACAGCCGCCCGTAGGACGCCACGGCGGGCACGAGGATGAAGGCGATGTAGCCCGCCCCCACGATGCCGGCGGCCACGGAAATCGCCAGCTCGGTGGTTGTCAGATCGAGGCTCACGGGCGCTCATTCTGCCGGACATGGGCGACGACCAGCGCAATCGCCCCCACGCCGCCCAGGATGGCGGCGCCCAGGCCCCACCCGGCGGCCACGTCCGACCAGTAGTGCACCCGCAGGTAGACGCGCGAGAGGCCGATCGACACGGCCTCTCGCGCGTCTACCTGCGGGTGCACTAC
>DASROS010000155.1:0-3318 GCA_035646775.1 Thermoleophilaceae bacterium
CGGACATCCGCGACTGGCTGGAAGCCAACCGCGGTCGCCCGCGAGCCGCGCGCCGCGCGATCAACGACCGTCGCGACCTGCCATCTCTGCGCTGACCGCCAGATCCCTATCAGAACACTCTGCGAGAAGCGACGGGGGGGAGCCGTCTAGGAGGCGCGGTCGCGCGCACGCTCGCGCACGTTTGCCTTCTCATCCAGGGTCAACGCCCCCGGGTGTCCCTCGCCGGGCCACGGCGCCAGGAAGAGCAGCACTTTCGAGTCTGTGGTGGCGCGCAGCTCGTGTCTCTCGCCGGGGTCCAGCTCGGCGAGCAGCCCGGCCCCGCCCGAGACGGTCTCGCCGGCCTCGATCTCCACCTCCCCCTCCAGCACCAGAGCCCATGCGCGTTCGTGCACGCGGTGCTCCTGCAATCGCTCGCCCTCCGGGACGTTGAGCACGATCACTCGTGCCGCTTCCTCCGAAGACAGGATGGCCGGCTTGTGTGCCTCTACGTCGAGGTCATGCAGGTCCCAACTCCTCATGGGCCCTACGTTACCCGGGAGTCCGGGCCTCATCCCCCCAGGCTGGAGCGCAGCCGGTCCACGGCCTCGGTCAGGCGCTCGTCGTCGATGGTCAGGGAGATGCGGAAGAAGCCCTCGCCGTTGGGGCCGTAGGAGCCGCCCGGGGAGACCACCACGCCCGACTCCTCGAGCACCAGCTCGCAGTAGGACGCCGAGGTGTGGCCTTCGGGCACGGGGGCCCAGACGTAGATCGTGCCCTTCGGCGCGGTCACGTCCACGCCGATCTCCTGCAGCGCGCCGACGACGAGGTCGCGGCGGCGCTGGTAGATCTCGCTCATCTCCCGCGGCACGTGGTCGCCGGAGTTCAGCGCCTCCGCGGCGGCCAGCTGCACCGCCTCGAACATGCCGGAGTCGATGTTGGTCTTGAGCTTCCAGTAGGCCGCGATGGCCTCGTCGTTGCCCACGAGCGCGGCGGTCCGCCAGCCGGTCATGTTGTAGCCCTTGGAGAGCGAGAACACCTCCACGCCCACGTCCTTGGCGCCGGGCGTCTCCAGGAAGCTCGGGGCCACGTAGCCGTCGAAGGTGGTCTCGGTGTAGGAGGCGTCGTGCACGATCAGCACGTCGTGCTCGCGGCCGAACTCCACAGCCCGTTCGAACAGCCCGTCGGGCACCACGGCGCCGGTCGGGTTGTTGGGGTAGTTGAGGAACATCAGCCGCGCGCGCTCGCGCGCCTCGGTGGGAATCGCGTCCAGGTCTGGGGCGAAGCCCAGCTCTCCCACCAGCGGCATCAAATCCACCTCGGCGCCCGCCAGCGGCGGGCCGCCGGTGTAGACGGGGTAGCCGGGATCGGCCGCCAGCGCGGAGGTGCCGGGGTCGAGGAACGCCAGGTTGAGGTTGAACACGCACTCCTTGGCGCCCAGCGCCGGCACGATCTCGGTCTCCACGTCCAGCGAAACGCCGAAGCGCCGGTCGTAGAAGCTCGCCACCGCCTCGCGGAACTCGGCCCGGCCCTTGTTGGACGGGTACTGGTGGGTGCCGGGGTCGTGCGCGGCCTGCGCCAGCGCATCCACCACGAGCTCCGGCGTGGGCGTGTCGGGATCGCCGATGCCCAGGCTGATCACGTCCACGCCCGCGGCCTTCTTCTCGTCGATCTTGCGCGACAGCTCCGCGAACAGGTACGGGGGCAGGCGGTCCAGGCGCTCGCTCGTCTTCATGCTTTTTTCAGTGCCTCCACGAATTCGTCGCTGAGCTCGCCCCGGTACACGGGAATCGCCCAGCCGGTCAGGTCGATGTGCAGATCCTCGCCCACGGCCACCTCGAGCTCGCCGCCGTCGAGGCGCACGGTCACGGGGCTGTCCACGCCGCCCAGCACCGCGGCCACGGCCGCGCCGGTGGCGCCGGTGCCGGAGGACATCGTCTCCCCCACGCCGCGCTCGAAGATCCGCGCGCGGATCGTGTCGCCGGACTCCCGCCGCCAGAACGACACGTTCGTGCGGTTGGGGAACAGCTCGTGGTGCTCGATCGGCGGTCCGAGCGCGGGCAGGTCCAGCTCCTCCAAGCCCTCGGACACCTCGATCGCACACTGGGGGTTGCCCACGGAAACATGCTGGAAGGCGAGCTCTCGCCCGGCGGACTCAAGCGTGCCCGTGCCGTCCTGCCCACCAGACGGGAAGTCCTTCGAGCGCAGGCTGGCGCGGCCCATGTCCACCGTGCAAGTGGCCGGGCCCGTGATCCGCGGGCGCACCTCCCCGGCGGCGGTCTGCAGCGAGAAGGTGTCGCTGTCGGTCCAGCCGGAGCGGCGCAGGTACATCACGGCCTCGCGCACGCCGTTGCCCGACAGCTCGGCCTCCGAACCGTCCGGGTTGAAGATCCGAAGCCGCGCCACGAAGCCGGGCTCGGAGGGCTTGGAGAGCAGCAGCACGCCGTCGGAGTGCACGCCGGTGTGGCGCGCGCACAGCGCCTGGATGCGCTCCGGCGTGAGCTCGAAGGGGAGGTCGGCCTCCTCGACGATCAGGTAGTCGTTGCCCAGGGCCTGCCACTTCTCGACGCGCACGGCGAAGCACACTAAGGGGTCTATGGAGGGCTAGGTCGGGAAGCGGGTCTAAGCGGCCGGTTGCTGAGGGTGCTTGGCCAGCCATCGGTCCACGACGAACCCTCCGAAGGGCACCACGGCGCCGAGCAGCACGAGGAAGGTCGTGCGGTGGCTCCAGCCCGCGGGCATGCGCAGGTTGAGGGCGAGCAGCACGTAGGCGATGAACAGCGCGCCGTGGATGGGCCCCAGGATCTGCACGCCCCCGGGCGCGTCGTCGCTGTACTTGATGTAGGTGGCCACGAGCAGGGCGAGGAAGCTGGCCGCTTCCACCACCGCCACGTAGCGCAGGGTTCTGATCGAGATCACGGCGCGAACAGTAAGGAGTCGATCTCCGCGGCCACTTCATCCGGCGTCCGGCCGGTCACGTCGATCTCCTGGAGCGAGTGGATCTTGCGCATCCAGGTGAGCTGCCGGCCCGCATAGCGCCGGCTGCGCTTGCGCATGGTCTCCACATCGCCCGCGAGCAGTTCGTCGAATCCGAGTGCCTTGCGCGCGGTGCGCGACGCCCCCGCGGCATCCGCTTGGAGGACCTCCTCGCGGGCGCCGCCGGCCACGATCTCGTCCACGCGCCGGTCGATCCGCTCGTACAGCGCCTCGCGGTCCATGTTCAGGCCGATCATCAGGGTCGGATGGCGCGTGGCTGAGGACCACAGCTCGCTCTCCTTCCCTTCTGCCGCAGGGCGCAGCGACAGCTCCGCCAGCGCCGCGCGCATGTAGAGCCCGGTGCCG
>DASROS010000156.1:0-2269 GCA_035646775.1 Thermoleophilaceae bacterium
AGACCTAGTCAAATCGATCCGCACCTGGATCACCAACCGGAACGACGACCCCAAACCCTACGTCTGGCACAAAACAGCAGACGAAATCCTCGACAGCCTCGCCAACCACTGCCAGCGAATCTCCGACTCAGGTCACTAGCCGCGCGCCAGCACGGCGGCGGCCGAAGCCAGGAACAGCTTGCGGGCTCCGTCGAGGGCGGCCGTCTCACCGCGGTCCAGGCGCTCGAGCATCAGGCCTTCCAGCCCGGCGATCACGAACACCGCTCCGGCGTCGGCGCGCCCCGGGGAGGGGCCGTCGGCGGCGCTCACCAGCCGCTCGGCCAGCACGTCGCGCCACAGGTCCTTCATCTCCCGCATCACCGTGCGCACGTCGGGCTCCACCACCGACACCGCGGCCAGGTCGAAGTAGAGCCGTGCCAGCCGTTCGTCGCGATCCATCACGCGCCACAGCCCCGCGAGCACGTCGCGCACCAGCTGCTGCACGGACTCGTTGCCTTTCAGCCGCTCCAGCACCTCTGCAGTGATCGACTCTGCCACCTCCCTGCCTACCGCCGCCACGAGCCCCTGCTTGGAGCCGAAGTGGTAGGAGATCAGAGCCTTGTTCTCGCCCGACCGCGCGGCCACCTTGGCGGTGGTGAGGCCCGCGTAGCCGTCGGCCTTCAGGACCTCGAGCCCGGCCTCGAGCAGGCGCTCGCGCGCGCCCGAGGACGGCCGTCCCGGACCAGGGCGGTCTGCTGTGGAGCCCGCGGGCAACTTGTCTCAGGCCGCCGCGCCCAGCGGCTCCATGCCCATCGCCGCCAGCTTCTTGGACAGCGACTTCATGGCGTAGGCGTAGATCTCCTGCGAGGTGTAGCCGAAGGGGGTCTCGAAGTCGTAGGGGTCGTCCACCATCGGGGGCGCGAGCGCCAGCGTGCCTATCGGCAGCGTCTCTTGGAGCGTTTCCTGCACGACCTGCTTGTGGGTGGGGTCCGCCTTGATCGCGTCGGCGAGGAACTTCACGCCGAAGCCCACGTGGCGCGACTCGTCGCGGTTCACCGCGGTGAAGCCCTGGCGGAAGCCGGGAAGCAGGTCGAGCTCCTTCAGGGAGCGGATCATGAAGCGGGCGCCGGTGAGTGCCAGCGTGCCCTCGATCACCACCATGTAGACGGTCACGCCGCGCACCAGCGCGGCCATGTCGGTGGGGTCCCTGCGCAGTGTCTCGGCACACTCGTGCAGGATTCCGTCGAACAGCTGGCCGTACTCCTCGTTCATCTGCGAGCGCTGCGCGTCCACGTTCTCGGACAGCGTCCTCGCGGTCACGCCGAACACCTCGCGGTAGAAGCGGTCGAAGAACACCATGTGCTTGGCCTCGTCCGAGATCTGCGTGGCGAGGAAGGCGCGCGCCTCGTGGGAGGGCGCGGCGATGGCGAACGGCAGCAACTCGGTGGTCACCCGCTCCTCGCCGAGGAAGAACGAGGACATGCTCCACTGGATGAACTGCCGCTGCTCGTCGGTGAACGAGGTGGGGTCGGCCCACTGCCGGGCGTCCTCGGAGAAGTCGAACGACTCCGAGCTCCACTGCTGGTTCTCCCAGCGCGAGAACAGCCGCTCATATGACGGGGCGGCCTCCACGATCCGATCCAGGCCGGCCATCACGCGGTCGATGTCGGCGTCCAGGAGCACCTGGAGAGCCTCGTCCTCACTGTGGATCTGTTGCTCCGGCGTAGCCATGCCAGCAATTATTACCCGGTCGTTTAGTTAAGTCAAGAGATGGGTCTCAGCTGGTGTCGAGGACCTCTGCGCAGGGGGGTCCACAACATTCCGGACGACATGCGTCCGGAATCTCGACCACCCCTAACCGCTACAGCGCCTAAGAGATCTCGTCGACGTGGCGGATGTTGGCCACGTCGTCGTGCTCACCGCTGGGCTCGCCCTCGAACCATCCGTCGAGGATCTCCGAGAGCAGCGGCTCGCTCGTTGTGCGCAGTGACAGCGCGAGCACGTTGGCGTCGTTCCAGCGCCGCGCGCCCCGGGCGGTCTCGGCGTCGCCGCAGAGCGCGGCCCGGACGCCCGGCACCTTGTTCGCCGCGATTGATGCACCGGTGCCCGTCCAGCAGCACACCACGCCCTGCTCCGTGCGCCCCTCGGCCACGTCGCGGGCGGCCTGCTCGCTGGCCCACGCCCAGTCGTCGCGCTCTGACTCCTCCAGGGCTCCGTGCAGCACGGGCTCGTGGCCGCGCCTGCGCAGCTCGGCCACCACAGCGTCGGCCAGGCCGGTTCGCTCGTCGGC
>DASROS010000157.1:0-12767 GCA_035646775.1 Thermoleophilaceae bacterium
GGGCCCCCCTGGCCCCGCCGCCTTGCTTGTCCTGGCCGGCGTGATCGTGGTGGGGCTGCTGCTGGCACTGGGGCTCTCCGCTGACGAGGACGACCCCGAGCAGCGGCCGGGGAACGACCGCAGCGAGCCCACGCGCCCAGAGCGCCCTGCTCCGCGCAAGCGGCCCCGTCCCGCCGGGGTGGTGTTGCGCGTGACGCCCACCGACGCCACCTACGCCTGCGTGGACGGCGGCCAGGGCACCGAGGTGGTGTTCGAGGGCACGCTGGAGAGCGCGCGCTCGTTCCGCAACCCGCGCCGGGTTCGGATCAACCTCGGCAAGCGGTCGGTGGACATGCGCGCGAACGGGCGCCGGGTGCGCATTCCGGAGAGCCCCAACCCGATCGGCTACGACGTCACGCGCTCGGGGGCGCGGGAGATCGTCGACGGCACTACTCCTTGCGGGTGAGGAGCGTCCGCTAGATGGCCGCGCGGGCGGGGATCGTGGTCACGGGCACCGAGGTGCTCACCGGGCGCGTGACCGACCGCAACGGCCCGTGGCTGTCCGACCGGCTGATGGAGCTGGGCGTGGATCTGGCCCACATCACGATCTGCGGCGACCGCCCGGAGGACATGGAGTCCCAGCTGCGCTTCCTGGAGGCTCAGGGCGTGGACCTGATCGTGACCAGCGGCGGCCTTGGCCCCACGGCCGACGACCTGACTCTGGAGGTGGTGGCGGGCTTCTCCGGCCGCCCGCTCGCCCTGGACGAGGCCCTCGAGGGGCGGATAGGCGACATCCTCGAGCCGCTGATGAAGCGCTGGCCCAACCTGGACCGCGACGCCGTGCGCGACGCCAACCGCAAGCAGGCGCTGGTGCCCGAGGGCGCGACCGTCATAGAGCCCGCCGGCACCGCGCCCGGCATGGTCGTCCCCCCGCGCAACGGCGGCCCCACGGTGGTCGTGCTCCCGGGACCGCCGCGGGAGCTGCACGCGATGTGGCGCGAGGCCACCGCCCTGGAGGCCTTCCGGGCGGCGCTCGGCGAGGTCCACGACTACGAGCAGTCGATGCTGCGCCTGTTCGGCATTCCCGAGTCCGAGATCGCGCTCACCCTGCGCGAGGCCGAGAAGCAGATCGACGGGCTCGACGAGCTGGAGATCACCACCTGCCTGCGCCGCGGGGAGGTGGAGGTGGTCGTGCGCCGGGAGCCGCATGCAGAGGGCGCCTGGCGCGCCCTGGAGGCGCTCGTGGCCGAGCGCCACGCGGACACGCTGTTCTCCACCGACGGCTCCAGCGTGGACGAGCAGGTGGCGCAGCTGCTCGCCGGGCGGACGATGGCAGTGGCCGAATCATGCACCGGCGGCCTGATGGCGGCGCGGCTGTCGGAGCGCCCGGGGGCGTCCGAGTACTTCGTGGGCGGGGTGGTCAGCTACGCCGACGCGGCCAAGGTCGAGCAGCTGGGCGTTGACCCGCAGCTGATCGCGCGCCACGGCGCGGTCTCGCCGGAGGTGGCCGACGCGATGGCTCTCGGCGCCCTGGAGCGCTTCGGGGCGGACACCTCGATCGCCATCACCGGCATAGCCGGCCCCGACGGCGGCACCGAGGAGAAGCCGGTGGGCACGGTGTGCTGGTGCGCCCGGCTGCGCGATGGCGCGGTCCTTGGGCGGAACATTCGGCTGCCCGGCGACCGTACGGAGATACGCGACCGCTCGACCACCGTGGCGATGCACATGCTGCGCCGGCTGCTGCGCGGCGAGGACCTGCCGGTCTGAGCCGGCCCAGCGACGCCTCCGAGCGCCCATGGCGGCTGTTCGTGGCGCTCGATATGCCCGGGCCGGCTCGCGCCGAGCTGGCGCGCTGGCGCGACGCCGGCACGGACGGCCGTTCCGAGCTGCGCCCCGTCCCCGAGGCGCAGCTTCACGTGACGCTGGTGTTCCTGGGCGGCACGCCGCAGGCTGATGTGGGCGGTCTGTGGGAGGCGGCCAGCGCCGCCGCAGCGGGCCTGCGGGCTCCGTCGCTGACCGCTCAGGGGGTGAAGGGCGTGCCGGGGCGCCGCCCGCGCCTGTTCGCGCTGGACCTCGACGACGCCGGCGACCGCGCCGGGCGCCTGCACACCCGGGTGGCCGAAGCGCTGGAGCGCCACGAGGAGCGCGCGTTCTGGCCCCACGTGACGCTCGCCCGCGTGCGGCGCGGCGCCCGCGCCGGCCCGCTGGCAGTCTCCGAGGCGATGCCCTTCGATGCGTTCACCCCGCCGGCGCTGACCCTGTATCGCTCGCAGCCCGCCCCGGGAGGAGCCCGCTACACGCCCCTCGAGTCCGTGGCGCTGAGCGCATGACCCGCGTGCCGATACCCCGCCTGAGCCGGCCGTCGACCGACGGCACGATCACGCTGCGCGGCCGGCGACAACACCACCACCGCCCGACACCTCCAACTCATCACCGCCTACCTGAACTGGCTACACCACAAAGACCAGGCAGGTTCTTTGACGGTCTCCTAGGCCAGCCGGGTGCGCAGCGACTCGCGCTGCTCCTCTTCGACCGCGGCCACCGTGAGCCCGGGCTCACGCCGGTGTGCCACCGACACCTCGGCGGGGGTGGGGAGCGACTCGGGCTCCGGCCAGGACTCCGGATCCCACAGCTTGGAGCGCACGAACGCCTTCGGGCAGTGCGCGTAGACCTCCTCGGCCTCGATCACGATCGCGGTCCGCGGCGGCTTGCCCACGGGCTCGAGCCGATCGAGCAGCTGCGGGTCGGCCGAGACGCACGCGCGCCCGTTCACCCGCAGCGTGGTGTCCCGGCCCCCGATCACGAAGATCAATCCCACGCGCCCGCTGTCCACGATGTTCGCCAGCGAGTCCAGGCGCTGGTTGCCGGTGGCGTCAGGGATGGCGAGGCGGTGGTCGTCCAGCACCGTCACGAAGCCCGGCTGCCCGCCGCGTGGCGTCACGTCGGCGTGGCCATCGGCGGAGTGGGTGGCCAGGAACACGATCGACGCGCCGCCGATCAGCCGCCGGCACAGCTCATCGAAGTAGCCGATGTCCTTGCGCACGGCCCGTTCGAGCACCGGCGGGTAGAGCTCGCGGAGCTCCTCGACGCTCGCAAGGGCGGTGTCGAATGGGTCGTCCATCGGGAAGAGTCTTGCAGCGGGCTTGCGACGGCTGGTCGCGACGCATAAGAGCGTTGTGGCGAAGCTGCTGCCCTATGTCCTCGAGACAGTGCGCCATTATTCGCGCATTAGCCGACCAAGCGCCGGTAGGGCGCCACAACAGGCGCATAGAAAGCCCGCCGCTGTGCTAGAATAAGGCGCGAAGACTGGCGCACTAACGGCCTCACACGATCTAAAGCGCTAAAGAGGACGCACTATGCGAATTGATACTCGACTTACCGATGTGGCGGTGCTGAAGGAGGTCGGCGAGCGCCTCGCACGCTGGCGACTGGAGAACAACCTCTCCCAAGCTGACTTTGGCGAAGAGGCAGGCCTTGGACGCAGGACGGTTCAGCGCCTGGAAGCGGGAGAGTCGGTCCAGCTGTCCAGCCTCATCCGTGTCTTACGGGTACTGGGCCTCTTGGAATCGCTGGACCGGCTCATCCCTGAGCCTGTGCCTAGCCCCATTGAGCGCCTGAAGCTGGCCGGCCGCGAGCGCCAGCGGGCCAGGGGCCGGCGGTCAAGTGACTCCGAAAATCAGGCGGAGCCTTGGGCTTGGGGCGCCGATACGGATGCGCGGCCATGAGCACGCTTGCCAAGGTCAGCATGTGGGGCAGTCTCATTGGAGCGGTCCTCCTGGACGACGGCAGTGATGTCGCAGTCTTCGAGTACGACCCTTCCTTCGTGCGCAGCGGCATCGAGGTCTCGCCGCTGAGGATGCCGGTCGGACGCGAGCGCTACACCTTCCGGGCGCTCAACCCGACCACGTTTCACGGGCTGCCCGGACTCCTTGCCGACTCATTGCCCGACAGGTACGGGCATGCACTCATCGACGCTTGGCTGGCTGGCCAGGGGCGGAGCCCCGAGAGCTTCAACGCAGTCGAGCGGCTCTGCTACGTCGGTAAGCGAGGGATAGGCGCTTTGGAGTTTGCTCCCGTGCAGGGTCCGCAGTTCTCGCATAGCGAAGAGATTCATCTCCATAGGCTGGTCGAGCTGGCGTCGGATGTCCTGGCCAGGCGGGAAGAGCTCGTAGCGTCGCTTGCCAAGGGCGACCGCCACAACGCGATGCGCGAAATCCTCATGGTCGGGACCTCTGCGGGCGGGGCGCGTGCGAAAGCCGTCATCGCGTGGAATCCGGGGACCAACCAGGTCCGCTCCGGCCAGGTCGACGCAGGTCCCGGCTTCGAGTACTGGCTGCTCAAGTTCGACGGCGTCGAGAGCAATAAGGACAAGGACCGGCTGGCAGACCCCCAAGGCTACGGCGCTATCGAATACGCCTACTCGATGATGGCCAAGGATGCTGGCATCACGATGGCCGACTGCCGACTGCTCGAAGAGGGCGGACGCCGACACTTCATGACCAAGCGCTTCGACCGCGACGGGGTTGGCCGCAAGTTCCACATGCAGTCCCTAGGCGGCCTCGCGCACCTCGACTTCAACCAAGCCGGCAGCAACGCCTACGAGCAGGCATTCCTAGCCATCCGCGAACTCGCACTGTCTCATGACGCCGTCGAGCAGCTCTTCCGCCGGATGACTTTCAACGTCATCGCTCGAAACCAGGACGACCACGTCAAGAACATCGCGTTTCTCATGGACCGCTCCGGCACTTGGACGCTCGCGCCCGCCTTCGACATGACCTACGCCTACCGACCCAGCAGCGACTGGACCGGCCAGCATCAAATGTCGCTGAACGGAAAACGCGAGAACTTCACGCTCCGGGATTTCAACGAGGTTGGTCGAACGGCGACGCTCAAGCGCGGGCGCGCTGAGGGCATCGTCGAGGAGGTCCGAGGTGTCGTGTCGCGATGGAGCAACTACGCCGCCAAGGCGGCAGTCAGCGAGGACCACACCGAGCGCATCCAGAGCGCGCTGAGGCTTAGCCTGCCTCGCAATTGAGGGCAGACATCGGGGACCTCTTGCCTGCTGGCGAACGGGTGCAACATCGCCCAGCTCAAGGGGAAGATCCAAGGGCCGCTTGCCAGCCTCCCAAGTTAGAAAGTTGCCACAGGTCGCGCCTGCCCCCGAGTCGTCACATTGCTGTCGCAGAGCCGTTACACGCGTCACCCAAGCCGTCCGATCCCCCTGCCAGCCTGTGCCCCCCAGAAATTTCGAGGAGACGCAAATGGACAAGGACCAGGAGAAGGCCGCAAAGGCCCGCGACGCCGCGCTGAACAGCGCGATCACCCAGATCCAGCGCGAGTTCGGCGAGGGATCGATCATGAAGATGGGCGACGAGGCATTCGCGGTCAGCGTTGCGGCGATTCCCACGGGTGCGCTGTCGCTGGACCTCGCCCTGGGGGTGGGCGGCTTGCCGCGCGGACGGATCGTCGAGATCTTCGGTCCGGAGGCCTCGGGCAAGACCACCCTGATCTACCACGTGCTCGCCGAGGCCCAGAAGCTGGGCGGCATCTGCGCTTTCATCGACGCTGAGCACGCGATGGATCCCGAGTACGCCAAGCGCATCGGGGTCGACGTGGACGAGATGTTGGTCTCCCAGCCCGACAACGGCGAGCAGGCGCTGGAGATCGCCGATCTACTCATCCGCTCGGGAACGATCGATGTCGTAGCTATCGACTCGGTCGCGGCCCTCACGCCGAAGGCCGAGCTCGAAGGGCAGATGGGCGACCAGACCATGGGCCTGCAGGCACGCATGATGAGCCAGGCGATGCGCAAGTTGGCCGCCAACCTCAACCGCGCGAACACCCTCTGCGTCCTCACCAACCAGATCCGCGAGAAGATTGGCGTAATGTTCGGATCGAACGAGACGCAGCCCGGCGGCCGTGCGCTGAAGTTCTACTCATCGCAGCGCCTGGACATCCGTCGCATCGAGACGCTCAAGGAGGGCACCGAGGCGGTCGGCAACCGCGTGCGGGTGAAGGTGGTCAAGAACAAGGTGGCCGCCCCGTTCCGTCAGGCCGAGTTCGACATCGAGTACGGCCAGGGCATCTCCTCCGAGGGCTGCATCCTCGACCTGGGGATCGAGCACGACATCGTCCAGAAGTCGGGCTCGTTCTTCTCCTACGGGGATGAGCGCCTGGGCCAGGGGCGCAACAACGCCAAGGCCTACCTGCGCGAGAACCCGGAGAAGCTGCGCGAGATCGAGGCAAAGATCTACGAGGCGGTGGGCATCCAGCCCGGTGGCGCGGCCGTGGTGGCCGCGGTCGAGGAGCCGGGCGAGGCGCCGCCCGAGGTGGCGCCTGCAGTCGAGGAGGAGCAGGCGGCCTAGCACCGCGCGCCTGACCTCCGCGAGGGGATGGATCACTCCGAGCAGGAGCGTCGGCCCGCCGGCGGGCGTGACCCTTTTGAGCGCGCCGTCGAGCTGGCCTACCGGTCGATCTCCCGGCGCGACCGCACCGTCGCCGAGGTGCGCGCCTTCCTCGAGCGCAAGCACGTGGAGCCGGAGCCGATCGAGCACGCCCTCGGCGAGCTCACGGAGGCCGGATGGCTCGACGACGAGCGCTTCGCCCAGCGCTTCGCCGAGGACAAGCGCACGATCGAGCGCTGGGGCAGCGAGCGGATCGAGCGCGAGCTGCGCCGCCGCGGAGTGCCGGACGACGCGATCGCTGCGGCCGCGGGCGAGCAGGACCGCGACCACGAGCTCGCCGCGGCCGTGCACATCCTCGCGGACAAGTCCCGCCCGCTCGAGGACGACCGCGAGCGCGACCGCGCATGGCGGCTGCTGGTGCGCAAGGGCTACGAGCCCGAGTTGGCCTACGAGGCCGTGCGCGAGTTCGGGCGCCGAACAGCCGCCTGACACCGATGGCCCGGCGGTTGCGCCCGGGGTCCCTGCCGGGTACCCTCGATGGATGAGCGATCCGCGTGGTCGCCGTGAGTATCCAGATTCGATATGTGGCTTCTTTGCAGCGGTTTTGAGACTTTCCGGCACCTGATGAGATCAACTTCAACTGAGAACGGACCGCCCCGGGACGAGCGCGAAAGGAGCGGCCGAGCGCGTCCGTAGACGAAGTGCCGCGCGCCACCGGAAGGCGCGCGCCCGCCCAGAGCAGCCCTGGTGCCTCGCGGTGCCGAGCCGAGCGCTCGACCAGAGAAACCGGACCCGGCCACTGACGGCCGGGGGAGGAGAACTGCGACATGGAGATCCTGCTGGCGGCCCTCGTGTCCGCCGCCGTGGCCGCGACCGTGGTGCTCGTCGCGCTGCGCCGGCGCCCGTCGATGGAGGTGTCTCCGCTGACCTCCCACGCCGAGGCCACCGCGGTCCCGTCCGCAACCAGCGAGGGCGCCTCGCTTCCCGCTCGCCGGCCGGCGCCCAGCCGTGTGGCGCCTTCGCGCGATGACGCCGAGGCCGAGCTCACGGCCCGGCGCGAGGAGATCGCCCGCAGAGAGGAGCGCCTCCGTGCCCAGGAGGACACTCTCGGCTCCCGCGAGCGGTCGGTCGACCAGCGAGAGCGCTCGGCGGAGGACCGCGCCCGCAACCTCGACGTAAACGCCGAGCGGCTCAAGGAGGCCAAGCGGGTACAGGTCCGCGAGCTGGAGCGCGTGTCAGGCCTGAGCGCCGGCCAGGCCAAGCAGATCCTGCTCCGCGAGTTGGATGACGAGATCCGCCACGACAGCGCGCGGATGGTGCGCCAGGTGGAGGACGAGGCGCGCCACGACGCCGACCGGCGGGCCCGCAGCATCCTCGCCACCTGTATGCAGCGCGTGGCCGGCGGCCACGCGCACGAGACCACCGTGTCCACGGTGGAGCTCAAGTCGGACGAGCTGAAGGGCCGCATCATCGGCCGCGAGGGACGCAACATCCGCGCCCTGGAGATGCTCACCGGGATCGACTTCATCATCGACGACACCCCCGGCGCGGTGCTGCTGTCGGGCTTCGACGGAGTTCGCCGCGAGATCGCCCGCCTGGCGCTGGAGCGGCTGTTGCAGGATGGGCGTATCCACCCGGCCCGGATCGAGGAGGCCTACCACCAGGCCCGATCCGAGATCGACCAGCGGATCGCCGAGCTGGGCGAGCAGGCCGCCTTCGAGGCCAACGTCGGCACGGTGCACCCGGAGCTCACCAAGCTGCTCGGCCGGCTGCAGTACCGCACCAGCTACGGCCAGAACGTGCTGGCCCATTCGATCGAGTGCGCGCGCCTGGCCACGATGCTGGCCGCCGAGCTGGGTGCGAGTCCCAAGATCGCCGCCCGCGCCGCGTTGATGCACGACATCGGCAAGGCGGTGTCGCACGAGACCGAAGGCCCGCACGCGCTCGTTGGGGGCAAGCTCGCGCGGCGCCACGGCGAGGACGAGGCGGTTGCCCACGCGATGGAGTCACACCACAACGAGGTGCAGCCCCAGACGGTGGAGGCCGTGATCGTCCAGATCGTGGACTCGCTGTCGGGTGCGCGGCCGGGGGCGCGGGGGGAGTCGCTGGAGCGCTACGTGGAACGCCTGCACAATCTCGAGGGGCTGGCCGCGCGCCACGCGGGCGTGGACAAGGTCTACGCCATCCACGCGGGCCGCGAGGTGCGGGTGATCGTGCGACCCGAGGAGATCGACGACGACGCCGCCACGCTGCTGTCGCGCACCATTGCGCGGGAAGTGGAGGCCGAGCTGGAGTACCCCGGGCAGATCAAGGTCACGGTGATCAGGGAGAGTCGGTCTACGGATTACGCCAAGTAGGTCCCGCTCGACACGGCCCAGCTCCGCGCTTCGCTCGCTAGAGCGGGGTCCGACCACCGTGCACTAGTGTCGCGTCGTGAGCGCCTCGGCCCCCTTTTCTTCGGCGCTAGTGGCGCGCGGGTAGTTGTCGGGGGACGAGGGAACGGGCAGCAACGACGAGAGGACTTGACCATGGAGTACCGCACGCTTGGGCGGAGCGGCTGCGCCGTGTCGGCCCTGGCGCTGGGCTCGATGACGTTCGGCAGTGAGACCGACGAGGACGCGTCTCACGCGCAGCTCGACGCCTTCGTTGAGGCGGGGGGCACCCTGATCGACACCGCCGATGTCTACAGCGGTGGCATCTCGGAGGAGATCATTGGACGCTGGCTTGGCAAGCAGCCGGCCGGGATCCGCAGCCGGGTCGTGCTCGCGACCAAGGGACGCTTTCCGATGGGCGAAGGTCCCAACGACGCGGGACTCTCCCGCCGGCACCTGCGGGACGCGCTGGACGCCTCGCTCGGGCGGCTCGGGGTCGAGTCGGTCGACCTCTACCAGGTACACGCCTTCGACCCGCACACCCCGCTGGATGAGACGCTGCGCTTCCTCGACGACGCCGTGAGTGCGGGCAAGATCTCCTACATCGGGCTGTCCAACTACACCGGCTGGCAGGTCCAGAAGGTGGTCGACCTCGCCGAGTTCCGCGGCCTGGCGAGTCCAGTCACCCTACAGCCGCAATACAACCTTCTCGTGCGGGAAATCGAGTGGGAGATCGTGCCCGCCTGCGAATCGACCCGGCTAGGGCTACTGCCGTGGTCGCCCCTTGGCGGAGGGTGGTTGACCGGCAAGTACACCCAGGACGCACGGCCGACTGGCGCCACGAGACTCGGCGAGAACCCCGAGCGCGGCGTGGAGGCCTACGACCGTCGGAGCACCGACCAGCGCACCTGGGATGTCATCGACGCGGTTCAGTCGGTCGCCTCGTCACGCGGAGTCACCATGGCGCAGGTGGCGCTCGCGTGGCTGGTCGACCGGCCGGTCGTTAGCTCGGTGATCCTCGGTGCCCGCACGGTCGAGCAGCTGCAGGACAACCTCGGCGCCGCAGGCCTGCACCTGAGCCAGGATGAGGTCGCGCGGCTGGACACAGCGAGCGACCCAGCTGCGGCTGACTACCCGTACGGCGGGCCGGGCACCGACCAGCGCAGCCGCGGGGTGGCGGGCATCGCCGCCGCCTAACGTAGTCGACCCGACCACCGAGTCGGTCTATGATCGCCCCGTGGAAGCGAAGGTCGCGACAGCCAACGAAGAGGCTGTCGAGGCCTGGGACGGCGTGCTTTTCGACCGCTTCTCGCAGTTCCGCCATCTGATCCTCCCCGGAAACGGTGCTCACAGCGACAGGGCGCT
This sequence comes from Thermoleophilaceae bacterium, assembly GCA_035646775.1. GTDB lineage: Bacteria > Actinomycetota > Thermoleophilia > Solirubrobacterales > Thermoleophilaceae > JAAYBF01. The sequence continues at coordinate 10,121 of DASROS010000157.1, forward strand.
CGCACTGCATCCGCCGCAGCCGGGCGAGCGGGTGCTCGACGTGGGGTGCGGGTTCGGCGACGTGACACAGCAGATCGCCGCCATGGTGGGTCCGGAGGGCGAGGTCCTGGGTGTGGACGCCTCGCCGCGCTTCATTGACACGGCCGGCGCCGAAGCGCGTGAGGCCGGTGTTGCGAATGTCCGGTTCGAGATCGCCGACGTCGAGGCTGGCGGCTTCGGTGGTGGCTTCGACCGCGTGTTCTCCCGCTTCGGCACGATGTTCTTCGCCAATCCGGTGAGGGCGTTGCGCAACGTGCGCGAGGCACTCGTCCCGGGTGGAGAGCTGTGCATGGTCGTGTGGCGGCAGAAGACCGAGAACCCGTGGATGTATGAGGCCCAGGTGGCCGTCGAGCGGTACCTCGAACGGCGTGAGAACCCCGACGAGCCCACGTGTGGCCCCGGTCCGTTCTCCATGGCCAATGCCGACACCACCACCGGCATGCTCGTGAGCGCCGGCTACCAGGACATCCGCCTCGACCGCACCGATACGCAGATCACGATTGGGCACGACATCGATGAGGCAATCGAGTTCGTGACGGGACTGGGCCCAGCCGGGGAGATCATCCGCCTGGCGGGCGAGGAGGCCGAGGAGATCAGGCCCAAGCTGATCGAGGCCGTGCGCGAAGCGCTCGAGCAGTTCGCCGACGGCGACGGGGTGCGCGCGAAGATGTCCACGTGGGCCGTGAGTGCCCGCGCGCCGGCAGGCTGAGTCGCATCGACGGGACGGGGTGCATCTCGTCGCTAGTTCAGCGGCTGACGACCTGGAATTGGCTTTGCCTCAGGCGAGAAACGCTGAGGTGCACTTTTCATCACGCACGCAAGTACCCTCCGCCCAATGAAGCGCTACCACCTGACCACCTTTGGATGCCAGATGAACGAGCACGATTCCGAGCGCATGAAGGGCATGCTCCAGTCGCTCGGATACGACGAGGCTCCGGCACGCGATGACGCCGATCTCATCCTCTTCAACACCTGCTCGATCCGCGAGAAGGCCGACAGCCGGCTGGCGGGTCACCTCGGTGAGGCCAACCGCCTGAAGCGCGAGGACCCGTCGCGCACGATCGGCGTGGGCGGCTGCTGGTCGCAGTCGATGAAGGAGAAGGTGTTCGAGGAGTTCCCGTTCGTGGACGTGGCGTTCGGCCCCGGCCAGTTCCACAAGCTCGCCGAGTTCCTCACCAGCGACAGCCTCACCGCCCAGGGCTATTTCGAGTTCGAGGGGTTCACCGGGCACCTGCCGGCCCACCGCGAGCGCGCGTTCCAGGGCTGGCTGCAGATCTCGGTGGGCTGCAACAGCGTCTGCTCCTACTGCATCGTTCCCTCCACGCGCGGGCGCGAGGTGTCGCGGCCGGCGAGCGAACTCATCGAAGAGGTCCAGCGCCAGGCCGACGACGGCGTGCGCGAAGTAACCCTCCTCGGCCAGAACGTGAACTCCTACGGACGCGACCTGCCGGTGGGGGAGAAGGCCACGTTCGCCGAGCTGCTGGCGATGGTGGACGAGGTGGAGGGAATCGACCGCGTGCGCTACACCAGCCCGCACCCCAAGGACATGCGCGAGGACGTGATCCGCGCGCACGCGGAACTGCCGAGCCTGTGCGAGCACATCCACCTGCCGCTGCAGTCGGGCTCCAGCCGCGTCCTGAAGGCCATGAAGCGCACCTACAACCGCGAGCGCTACATGGACCGCGTCGCGATGATCCGCGACATCGTTCCCGACTGCGCGATCAGCACCGACATCATCGTCGGCTTCCCGGGGGAGACCGACGCCGAGTTCGAGGAGACGATGGAGGTCGTGAACGAGGTCCGCTACGACTCAGCCTTCACGTTCATCTACTCGCCCCGGCGCGGCACGGCCGCCGCCGAGCTCACCGATCAGATCCCGCACGACGTCAAGCGCGCCCGCATGGAGCCGCTGGTGGAGGCGGTGCAGCGCCACGCCACCGAGCGCGCGCAGCGCTTCGTGGGCCGCACGGTGGACGTGCTGGTGGAGGGTCCGTCGCGCACCGACCCGTCGAAGAGCCGGGGCCGCACGCGCCACAACAAGACCGTGAACTTCACCGGCCTGGCGCAGGCGGGCGAGATGGCCGACGTGGAGATCGCCTCGGCCACGAGCACCACGCTGGCCGGCGAAGAGCGGCTGCTCTCCCGCGTTGCCTGACGCACCCCCGACGGTGGTGGCCATCTTCGGCCCCACGGGGGTCGGCAAGACGGCGGTGGCCGTCGCGCTGGCGGAGCGCATCCGCGAGCGCGATGGAGACGCGGTGGCGATCGGAGCCGACGCCCTCCAGGTCTACGAGGGCCTCGGCGCGCTCACCGGAACGGCCGGGCCGCAGGACCGGGCACGGTTGGAGCACCGCCTCGTGGGATTCGTTCCCGTCACGGACAAGTTCGACGCCGGCCAGTACATGCCGCTGGCCCATGCGGAGATCGACGCGGCGCTGGACGAAGGCCGCACCCCGATCGTGGTGGGCGGCACCGGGCTCTACATGCGCGCGGCGCTGGCGGAGCTGTCGCTGCGCCCTGCGGCAGAAGGGAAGGAGAGCGAGCTGTGGTCCTCAGCCACGCGCCATCCGACCCTGATGATCGGCCTGAACATGGACCGCGAGGCGCT
>DASROS010000158.1:0-5327 GCA_035646775.1 Thermoleophilaceae bacterium
GCCCGCCGCGCGACCGCCCTCAGAGAACTCGTGGCCGAGCACGGCGAGGCCGCGCTGCGCGCCCTCGGCGGCCGCCGCGCCGCCGAGCGGACGCTCGACGAGCACGATCCCGGCGAGGACGTTCCGGCGCTGATCAGGTCACTGACGGAGAGGGCCGGCCTGTGAGGGGCCTGCTCGCCCAGACGGCCGTGCTCGTCGCCGTGTTCGCGGCGGCCACCGGCATCGCGGAGGCCGCCGGAGCCGCCGACCTCGGCACGGCGCTGGGCTTCGGCCAGATCGCCTTCGCCATCGCTCTGGTCGCGCTCCTCGTAAGGCGCTAGGCGGGCTTCGCGGCCTCCACCACGAGGCTCCCCGGCCGGTTGTCCAGCTCGTCCAGGTCGGGCACCCGCCCCTCGCGGTACTCGCACCGGCGCACGTCGGTGAACCCCGCGCGGCCCAGCAGCCCGGCGAGCATGTCGAAGTCGTACATGTAGCGGTGGCGGGCGAAGTCGCCGAGCTCCCAGTCCTCGAAGATCCCGTCCATCGCCTCCTCCTTGCGCCCCTCGCCGTAGGCCCCGATGAACACGGCCAGGTCGGGGATGGCGACCCGAACGACGCCGCCCGGCTTGAGCACCCGCAGCGTCTCGCGCATCAGGTGCTCGCCATGGCGCTTGGACAGGTGCTCCAGGAAGTGGGAGGCGAAGGCGTAGTCGGCGCTGGCCTCGGGCAGCGGGATGCCGTACTCGAGGTTGTAGTGCACGAAGCGGTTGCCCTTCAGCACCTCGAGGTACTCGGCCTCGGACAGGTGTGCCCGGAGGCCCGCCAGGCGGTAGAAGAGCCGCAGCGCCGGCGTGGGCCAACTCGCAACGAGCGCGCTGAGGGCGCCGTCCACGTTCACCCAGCCTGGGGCCACCAGCAGCGACGACCCGAGGTTCACCTTGACCGGCCCCCGAGAGGGGACCTCGGCGCGGTGGCCGCGGCGCAGCCATCCGGCCAGCCGCGTGACCCGGTCAACGAAGGCGCGTCGCACGCGCGGGGACGCTATCCGCCCAGCTCGGCCTCCGCGGCCGCCAGCTCCTCCGGAGTGTTCACGCTGCGCACGGCGTCCGCGGGGACCGGAACGCGCACGGGCTCCAGGCCCTCCACCACAACGGTGAGCCGGGCATCCCCCGAAGCCGCGCGCAGCGCCGCCAGCGCCCTAGGACGGTAGACGCCGAGGAGCGGCTCCAGCCGCCCGCCCGCCTCGGCCACCACAGCGCCCGCACCCGGCTCGCCACGAGCCGCCTCCTTCACTGACTCGAACAAGGCGGCCGTCACGAACGGCATGTCGCCGGCGCACACGAGTACCTGCCCGCCGGCACGCTCAACGGCGAACGCGATGCCGGCGAGCGGATGGTGCGGCTCGGCCGGCTCGTCCCAGCGCTCCACGCCAGGGAGCAGCGAAGGCAGCTCCGTATCGGGCTTGCACACCACGGCCACGCGATCGCACACCGCCGCCATCGCCTCCAGCGGCCGGGCGATGAGCGGCCCGCCCGCCAGGCCCACGGCCGCCTTCGACTCGCCTCCCATCCGCCGGGCTCGGCCGCCGGCCAGCACCACCCCAATCACGAGAGGGCGGCCACTCCCCGCGCCACCAGCTCCTCCACCCGTTCGGGCGAGCACCCCAGCTCGGCGAGCACCTCGGCCGTGTGCTGGCCCAGCAGCGGCGGCGGGCCCGCCGGGCGCATGCCGTCCATGCGGATCGGCGACGCCACCAGCTCGATCCGCCCGGCGGCGGGGTGGTCCACGCCCACCGTGGCGGGAAGTCCGGCCGCCGCCGCGGCCTCCAACGCGCCGGGCACCGAGCGGATCTCTCCGGCGGGCACGCCGGCCTCCGAGAGCGCCTCCACCCACTCCGCCGCGGGCTGGACGCCGAGGGCCGCCTCCAGCTCCGCCACCAGCGCCACGCGGTTCTCGACGCGGTCCGGGTTGGTGGCGAAGCGCGGATCCGCGGCCAGCTCGTCGCAGCCCAGCACCGAGCACAGCTTCCGGAACAGGCCGTCGTTGGGCGCAGCCACCGCGAGACGGCCTGAGGCCGTCGCGAAGTCCTGGTAGGGCACGATGTTGGGGTGAGCGTTTCCGTGCCGTGTCGGCTCAGTCCCCGTGACGAGCGCCCCCTGCGCCACGTTCACAAGGCTCGCGAGTGCGCTGTCGAGCAGCGGCACCTCCACCCGTCCACCCCGTCCCCCGTGCACCGCGGCCAGGACCGCCACCGCTGCGTGCAGCCCTGCCATCACGTCCACCAGCGCCACGCCCACCTTGTGCGGCTCCCCGTCGGCGGGTCCCGTGACCGACATCAGCCCGCTCTCGGCCTGCACGACGAAGTCGTATCCCGGACGTCCGAACGGCTTGCGGTCGAGCCCGAAGCCGGTGATCGAGCAGTAGACGGTGCGCGCGTTCCGAGACCGCACATCCTCGTAGCCCAGGCCCAGCCTCTCGGCGCTGCCGGCGCGGAAGTTCTCCACCACCACGTCGGCGCCCCCGCACAGCTCCTGAGCCAGCTCCCGCCCCTCTGGCTCGCCGAGGTCGAGGGCGACACTGCGCTTGCCGCGGTTGACCGCGAGGAAGTACGCCGACTCGCCGCCGGCGAAGGGCGGCCCCCACGAGCGCGTCTCGTCGCCGGCGCCCGGGCGCTCGACCTTGACCACCTCGGCGCCGAGGTCGGCGAGCACCATCGTGCAGTAGGGCCCCGCGAGCACGCGGGAGAGGTCGGCCACCCGCACGCCCGCCAGCGGCGCGTTCGGGGAACCTGCGGGCGATGAGCTCATCGACGAACGCGATCCTGACAGGCGCCGGCGCCGCCGTGGCGGCGCTGGAGGACGCCGGCGTGGACGTGGCCTTCGGGCTGCCGGGCGTGCACAACCTGTCGCTCTGGCACGCGCTGGGCGAGTCCCCGATCCGCCTCGTGGGCGTGCGCCACGAGCAGACCGCCGCCTACGCGGCCGACGGCTACGCGCGGGCCACCGGCCGCCTGGGGGTGGCGCTCACCACCACCGGCCCGGGTGCAGCGAACACCCTGGGCGCAGTGGGCGAGGCGTGGGCCTCGCGCCAGCCGATCCTCGTGATCGCCACCGACATCCCAACCACCGCGCGGCGACCCGGCGTGTGGCGCGGCGTGCTGCACGAGGCCACGGACCAGGCCGCGATGTTCGAACCCGTGGTCAAGAAGACGTTCAAGGTGCGCTCGGCACGTGAGTTGGGCCACACGGTGAGCGAGGCGATCCGAACGGCGCTCGCGCCCCCGACACGGCCCGTGTACGTGGAGATCCCGACCGACCTGCTCGACCACGAGGTGCCCGACCGCGCCCCGGCGAGGCCGCGGGGCGAGCTGCGGCGGCGGCCAGACGAAGCCCCACTCGCCCAGGCGGCCGAGGCCCTGGCCCACGCCCGGCGCCCGCTGATCTGGGCCGGCGGCGGCGCGATCCAGGCCGGCGCCGGCGAGGCCGTGGCGCGGCTCGCGGAGCGCCTGGTGGCGCCGGTGATGCTCACCTATTCGGCTCAGGGCCTGATCCCGCCAGGCCACCCGTGCCTGATCGAGGTTCCCCCGCACCTGGCCGAGACCGGCGCGCTGTGGGACGAGGCCGACGTGGTGGTGGCCGTGGGCTCGGACCTCGACGGGATGATGACCCAGGGCTTCAAGCAGCCCCAGCCGCCGCGCCTGATCGCGATCAACGTAGACCCGGCCGACGCCGCCAAGAACTACCTGCCCGACATCCTCATCGAGGCCGACGCCGCCCAGGGCACCGCGGCCCTGGCCGACCGGGTGGAGCCGCGCGGCGGGCTGGACTCGCTCTCCCACCGCATCGCCGACCTCAACAGGAACGTCCTGAGCGCACTCGCCGAGAGCGACCCCGAGGCGATCGGCTTCCTCAAGGCCATGGAGCGCGCGGTGCCCGACGACGCCGTCGTGGTGTGCGACATGTGCATCCCCGGCTACTGGCTGGGGGGTTTCCGGCGCACTCCCGCCCCGCGCAAGCTCTCCTACCCGCTCGGCTGGGGCACGCTGGGCTGCGCGTTCCCGCAGGCACTGGGCGCGGCGCTGGCCGGCGCCGGGCCGGTGGTGAGCGTGTCGGGCGACGGCGGCTTCCTCTACGCCTGCGGGGAACTGGCCACTGCCGCCCAGGAGCGCATCCCGATCACCGCGGTGATCGTGGACGACGGCGGCTACGGGATGCTGCGCTACGACCAGGACCTGAGGGGCTACCCCCACGAGGGGGTGGACCTCACCACGCCGAACTTCGTGACCCTGGCCCGCTCGTTCGGCGTGCGCGCCGACGACGTGGAGGGACTGGGCGAGCACTTCGAGGGCATGCTCGGCCACCACATCCGGCTCCAGGAGCCCACCGTGCTGGTGGCCAGCGCCAGCCTCACGCCGCCGCCCAACACCTCGCCGCGCTGGTACCGCAGGTGAGCGAGCGGCGGCTGGTCCGCCGGAGCGACGAGCTGCTCGGGCAGGCAGCCGAGGTATCGCGCGCGGGCCTTCGCACGCGGCGGGAGCGGATCATCGGGGGCGCCCGCCCGATCCTGCACTCGGCCGTGGCCGCCGCACTCGCGTGGCTGCTGGCGACTGAGGTGGTGGGTCACCCCCGGCCCTTCTTCGCCCCGATAGCGGCCGTGATCACCCTCGGCCTCACCGTGGGCCAGCGCCGCCGGCGCGCGGTGGAGCTGGCGATCGGCGTGGCCGTGGGAATCGCGATCTCGGACGCCCTCGTGGCGGCGATCGGCACCGGCACCTGGCAGATCGGCCTCACCGTGGCGCTGGCGATGGGCGCCGCGGCGCTGGTGGGGGGCGGCTCCCTGCTGGCCTCGCAGGCCGGCGCGTCCGCTGTGCTGGTGGCCACGCTGCAGCCGCCCGAGGGGGGAATCGACTTCGGCCGCTCGCTCGACTCGCTGGTGGGCGCCGGCACGGCGCTCGTGGTCAGCTCGCTGCTGCTGCCGGTGAATCCCCTACGGCTGGTGGGGGAGAGCACGCAGCCCGTGCTGGCGCGGCTGGTGGAGGCCCTCGGGGCGGTGGCCACCGCCCTCACCAGCAGTCACCCCGAGGCGCCCGACCACGCGCTGGCCGCGGTCGGCCGGGTGGATGCCGCGCACACCCACCTGCTCGAGACGCTGGAGGCCGCCGGCGAGGCCGCGCGCCTCTCACCCCAGCGCCGGCGGGCCCTCAGCGGCCTGGATCGCTACGCCGTGGCCGCCGGCGAGCTGGGCCTGGCGATCGAGAACGTGCGCACACTGGCGCGGGGCGCGGCGCGCGCGATCAACCTGGACGACGCCATCCCTCCAGAGGCCGCCGAGGCGGTGAATGCCCTGGC
>DASROS010000159.1:0-57682 GCA_035646775.1 Thermoleophilaceae bacterium
CCCCCGCCCAGGGCCCGCTTCCGCCCACCACGCCGGCTCCTCCCGTCCAGCCGGCACCACCCGCGCCGGTGCCCGCACCCAAGAAGGGCAAGGCCTTCGTGGAGGTCAAGAAGGGCATGGCCACGCGCAAGGTGCGCTACGTGGCGCGCGGGCAGAAGTTGAAGGTGGTGGGGCGGGTGAAGCCCTTCGTGGCCGGCCAGGTGGCGCTGCTCGAGATCTCGCGCCGCGGCAAGGTCATCTCCCGCCAGCGTGCCCGGATCCGCCGCGCCCGCCGCGGGGGGGCGGCGACCTTCCGCATCAAGGCATCCCGCAAGGGCCGCTTCAGCGTGCGACTGCGCCACCGCGCCACGCCGCGGCAGAAGGCCTTCCGCTCCAAGTGGGACCGGATCAAGGCCGTCACCTTCCGCGCCGGAGAGGGCGCTAGCGGCACGCACGTGCTGCTGCTCCAGCGCCGGATGCGGCGGATGGGCTTCGCGGTGCCGGTGTCGGGCTCCTACGGCGGGGCCACCTCGCGCGCGGTGCTGGCCTTCCGCAAGACCAACAACATGTCGCGCACCGGCTACGCCAGCCCCGCGGTCTACAGAAAGCTCTTCCGCAACAGGGGCGCCTTCAGGGCGAAGTACCCGCGCGCCGGGCGCCACGTGGAGTTCGACTGGTCGCGCCAGATACTCGCCTTGATGGGTCGCAACGGCCGGCCGGTGAACGTCTACCACTCGTCCTCCGGCACGTCGGCCACGCCCACGGTGTTCGGCAAGTTCAGCTTCTACCGCAAGCAGCCCGGCACCAACGCCAAGGGCATGGTCCACTCCAACTACTTCATCGGCGGCTACGCCGTCCACGGGTACCATTCGGTGCCCATCTACCCGGCCAGCCACGGCTGCCTGCGGGTGCCGATCCCGGACGCTTACGCGATCGACGCTCAGATCTCGCTCGGCGAGACGATCTTCGTCTACCGCTGAGCCGTGCTCAGCTCGTGGCCTCGCGCCAGTCCGTCACCTCGTGCCGCGGGCGCGGCAGCGCGTTGGCGAGCAGCATGCCGCCGAGACCGAACAGCAGCAGGGCCAGGCCGCCCGAGACCATGCGCGGCGGCCACGGGTCGCGCGACGTGACGATGCCCGCAAACGGGGCCACGAGCACGTCGTTGACGTCGTCGATGAGCTCGCGTGCGCTCGTGTGAACGCGCTCGCGCACCCGCTCCACGGGCGCGTCCGGTGACGGCTGGTCGATCGGTCCGGGGGAACGCGGCGGTACCGCATCGCCGCTCACGGCGCGAATCTGGCCGTCCGAGCCTTCTTGGGCCTGGTCGATCCCGAACAGGGCGAAGCTCGCGATCAGCAGCACTGCCGCGGTCACGGCGCAGATCCGGACGGCGGTTGCCATGGCCTTAACATCGGCAGCCGCCGTGCAGAACGTGACCCGCGACACCCCTTTCTCAGCGAGGGTTTCCGCGTTGTGAGCGGCGCCCGCGAGCGGCTCGTGGCAGAGCTGCGCGAGCACGCCCTGGTTGTGGGCAGGGTCACGCTTTCCAGCGGCGGCGAGGCCGAGTACTACGTGGACGCCAAGCGGGCCATCCTGCTGCCCGCCGGCTTTGCCGCCCTCGGGGAGCTCGTGGCCGCCGAGGCCGCGCGCCTGAAAGCCACCGCCGTGGGTGGGATGACGATGGGTGCCGATCCGGTGGCCTGTGCCGCCCTGGCCGCCGGCGCGGAGGCAAAGGCCTTCTTCGTGCGCAAGGAGCGCAAGGAGCACGGCCTGCAGCGCTGGATCGAGGGTCCCGAGCTGGATCCCGGCGAGCGCTGCCTCGTGGTGGAGGACGTTGTCACCACCGGCGGCTCCACGGTCAAGGCGATCGAGCGGATCCGCGAGGAGGGCCTTCAGGTCTGCGGCGTGGTGAGCGTGCTGGACCGCCTCGCCGGCGGCGCGGAGGCCATCGAGGCCGCCGCGCAGGCGCCCTACGTCCCACTGGCCACGATCGACGACGTGTATCCGGACCGCCCGGACCGCTAGCGGCGAGTGCCCCAAGCAGGATTCGAACCAGCGCAACCATTTCGTGGCGGATTGCACAAACCTGACCTACCATGGAACCCTTCCGTGGAACGGACTCGACGGATCACGCGCAGGGTCGTGCTTGGACTCGCGGCCGCGACAATTGCACTCGGCCTGGCCGCAGCGCCTGCGGCTGCGCCGGTCCAGACGAGGTCGTCGACGCTCCTCGCGCCTCTCTTGGCGTCGGGGTTAGCGAGTACCGCCCAGGCGGGGCCGCCGCCGGTTCTGCTCGGAGCCGCTGACGGCTTCGCGGTTCTGGGTGGCAGCACGATCACGAATACGGGTCCTACGGTGATCAACGGCGATCTCGGCTTGCATCCGGGCAGCGCGGTCGTTGGATTTTCGCCCGGAACGGTCAACGGGGCCGAGCACGTGAGCGACGCTGTCGCCGAGCAGGCCAAGACCGACCTGACGACCGCGTACAACGACGCGGCTGGCCGGCCGGCGTCTGCGACGTCGCCGCCCGACATCGGCGGGCGGACGCTCACTGCGGGTGTCTATGGGACCGGGTCGGTCCCTTCGCTTGGGCTGACCGGGCGCCTGACGCTGGACGCGCAGGGCGACCCGGGCGCGGTGTTCATCTTCCAGATCGCGTCGACGCTCGTTACGGCAACCGATAGCAGCATCAGCCTCATCAATGGCGCCCAGGCGTGCAACGTCTTCTGGCAGGTGGGCAGTTCCGCGACGCTCGGAACGAGAACTGCGTTCCAGGGCAACATCCTGGCTTTGACGTCGATCTCGGTGAACGACGGCGCAACTGTGAACGGCAGGCTCTTGGCCCGCAACGGCGCGGTCACGTCGATCAACGACACGGTTACGCGATCGCTGTGTGCGGCCGGCACGGGCCCGGCGCCGCAGGTGCTGGACGTGCGGCTGTCGAAGCCCGCCGTGATCGGTCGAAACACCTCGATCGTGGTCGAGGCGATCAACACCCTCGCGCCCGTCAGCGGGGTGAGCGTGCAGTTCGGCCGCAGGGGCGACGTGTTCGGCAGCAGCGCCTGCCGGGCCCTTGACTCCGAAGGGAATGTCCCGCGAGCCTTCAGGCCGGGAGTGCGGACGCGGCTGGCCGCCCCCCACCGCTTCCGCAAGAGGGGGAAGCAGAAGGTGCTCGTGCGGGTGGACTCGGGCGGCTGCGCGTCCCCGCTGACGAGCGTCTACCAGACCGTGACGGTCACTCCCACCAGCCCAGGTGAGCGCCCGCGCCCGCTGATCGTGGGCGCGCCGACGCTGGTCAAGCCGTCCGGAGCGCTGCTTCCGCCGATCCTGCCGGCCAGGCAGGTCTCTAGCAGCGGCTGCAGCGGCTCGGGCAAGCGCCTGGGGAGCTCGCGCGCCTCGCGCAGGACCGCGCGCCGCGCCCTGCAGTGCCTGCTCAACAAGACGCGCCGCGCCCACGGCCTGAGGCGCCTGCTGGGGAACCCCCGCCTGCTCAGGGCGGCCGAGCGCCACTCACGGTCGATGGTCGAGCGCCGCTACTTCTCCCACGTCGAGCCGGGCGGCCTGAGCCCGCTGGACCGGATCCTGCGCACCGGCTACCTGAGGGGCGCGCGCGCATACAGCACCGGGGAGAACCTCGGCTTCGGCCAGGGCCGGAGCTCGAGCCCGCGCATCATGATGCGAGCCTGGATGAACAGCACGGGGCACCGGGCGAACATCCTCAACGGCAGCTTCCGCGAGGTCGGCCTGGGCGTGGTGCAGGGCATCCCGGGGTCCCCCCGCGCGCGCGGGGGGACCTACACGACTGTTTTCGGCGGGCGCCGCTGAGCCTCGCCCAGTGCCCCGAGCAGGAGTCGAACCAGCGGCCTACTCCTTAGGAGGCCACCGAGTCGGCGGGGCGGAAGGGTAAGCGAGGGTGCGCGTGGCCAAGCAATCCCTGCAAGCGCGACCTTTCCAGGCGGGCAGCGTGGCCGCGCTGCGCCGCGGTTGGCCGGGGGTTTGTACCCGTCTTGTACCGGAGACGGATGCGCGGGCTTGACTCTCAAGCCTACGTGTGTTCAACTGACTAATACGAGCGACCTAGACGGTCGTCTAAAAGTGCCAAGAGAGGAGACACACATGGCTGACGGCTCCCACACCGACGACCGCCCGCGTTCCTTCCACGCCTCGCCCGCGGAAGCGCTCGAGGCGCCTCCCGAGCGGTTCCTATACCTCGCCTGTCTGCACGAGGGCACAGACGTCGATCAGCCGGACTTCATCGCTGTGGTCGACGCCGATCCCGATTCCGGCAGCTACGGCGAAATCGTCGACGAGACGCCGATGCCGAACGTCGGGGACGAGCTCCACCACTTCGGCTGGAACCGCTGCAGCTCCGCCTGCCACGGGCCCGACCGCTCGCACCTGATCGTGCCCGGCTTCCGCTCGTCGCGGATCCACATCCTCGATGTGGCAACCGATCCGCGCCACCCCCGGATCGAGAAGGTGATCGAGCCGGAGGAGCTGGCTGAGAAGACCGGCTACAGCCGCCCCCACACCGTCCACTGCATGCCGGGCGACAACGTGGTCGTCAGCATGCTGGGCGACAGGGACGGCGGCGGCGCGGGTGGCTTCGCCTGCCTCGACGCGCGCACCTTCGAGGTCAAGGGCCGCTGGGAGAACGGCGGCCCCCAGCCGAAGCTCAACTACGACTTCTGGTACCAGCCGCGCAAGAACGTCCTGATCTCATCGGAGTTCGGCGAGCCGAACGCCTACGAGTCCGGCTTCGACATCGAGCATGTCGGCGCGGGCCGTTACGGGCAGCGGCTGCACTTCTGGGACCTCGCTGAGCGGCGGCTCGAGCAGACGCTCGACCTGGGCGACGCCGGACTGATCCCGCTCGAAGTGCGCTGGCTGCACGACCCCGAGGCCGAGCAGGGCTTCGTCGGGGCGGCGCTGGCCAGCAACATGTTCCGCTTCCATCGCTCGAACGGCAGCTTCCAGGCCGAGCCTGTGATCGAGGTCGCGAACGAGAAGCTCGAGGGCTGGCCGCTGCCCGGCGGCGTGCCGGGGTTGATCACCGACCTGCTCGTCTCGATGGACGACCGGTTCCTCTACTTCTCGAACTGGCTGCACGGGGACCTGCGCCAGTACGACGTCTCCGATCCGGAGCACCCGAAGCTGACGGGCCGGCTCTGGCTCGGTGGGCTGCTCGGCAAGGAGAACGACGCGGGCCGTGAGCTGAACGGCGGGCCGCAGATGATCCAGCTCTCACTGGACGGGCGGCGACTCTACGTGACGAACTCGCTCTACTCGACGTGGGACAACCAGTTCTATCCCGAGCTGCGCTCATGGCTCCTCAAGGTCGACTGCGACCCCGAGGGCGGGATGGAGGTCGACCGTGACTTCTTCGTCGATTTCCACGAGCGGCCCGGCGGCCCCGCGCGCGCACACGAGGTGCGCCTCGAGGGCGGCGACTGCACCACGGAGATCTTCCAATGACGGTCATCGCCCACCACGCCGGGGAGCAGCTGATCCTGACCGCGGCGATCGGGAGCGGGCTGTTGTCGGGCTCGCTGCTCGTCCTGCGGGCGCGCCTGGCGGAGCTCGCCCGCCGTCACTGGCGGAGGCATCCATGAGGGCAGCGTCTCAGCCCTCGACGCGGGCGGAGACCGAAGACGCCTTCCTGGACGCCGCGGAGCGGCTTCTGATCGAGCTCGGCTACTCGGGAATCAGCACCCGGCGCGTGGCCGAGGAGGCCGGCGCCAACCATGGCCTGGTCCACTACTACTTCGGCTCGATGGAGAACCTGTTCGTGCGCGTGCTCGAACGGTTCACGGCGCGCCTGATCGCGCGTCAGCGCGAGATGTACGGGCGCACCGAGATCTCCGGCGCCGAGAAGTGGAAGACGGCGATGGCCTACCTCGAGTCCGACCTGGCCGCCGGCTATCCGAAGATCTGGCTCGAGCTGCAGGCGCTGGGGTGGAACCGGCCCGACATCGCGGAGCGCGTGGCGCAGGTCAACCGCGAGTGGCGCGCCGTGCTCACCGAGGCGTTCGACCAGCTGATGGATGAGTACGGCCTCGACCGCGAGCAGTTCCCGCTCGCGGCGGTCGTCAGCCTTGTGATGACGTTCAATGAGGGGCTCATGGTCGAGCGCCTGTCCGGCATCTCCGCCGGTCACCGCGACCTGCAGGAGATGGTGGAGCGCTGGCTCGGGTCCCTCGAGGAGGCGAAGCGATGACCGGCACGACGGAAGTGCCCACCGCTCGATCGCAGCCGGTCGAGCAGTCCCGCGCGCGCTACCCGGACGAGGACGGCTACGTCGAGCGCGACGGCGTGCGGCTCTTCTACGAGCTGTACGGCGAGGGCGAGCGCACCGTGCTTTTCCTGCCCACCTGGTCGATCATCCACTCGCGGCACTGGAAGGCCCAGATCCCCTACTTCGCGCGCCACCACAGGGTGCTGACCTTCGACGGACGCGGAAACGGGCGTTCCGACCGGCCGCGGGGCACCGACGCTTACGTCGCTCGCCAGTTCGCGGACGATGCCCTCGCCGTGATGGACGCCACCGGGACCGAGACCGCGCTCCTGGTCGCTCTCTCCGCCGGGGCTCTCTGGGCGACCCTGCTGGCCGCCGACCATCCCGAGCGGGTCGACGCCGTCGCCTACATCGGCGCGGCGGTGCCGCTCGTGCCCGGGCATCCCGAACGCACGCGCTACCCGTTCGAAGAGCGGCACGAGACCGATGAGGGCTGGGCCAAGCTCAACCGGCACTACTGGCTGAAGGACTACCCGGGCTTCCTCGAGTTCTTCTTCGGCCGGATGTTCACCGAGCCGCATTCGACGAAGCAGATCGAGGACTGCATCGGCTGGGGTCTCGAGACCGGCCCTCAGACGATGATCGACATCACCCGCGGGCTGGCTCCCCCCGAGGGCTTTAGGGAGAGCTGCGAACGGGTGCGCTGCCCGGTGATGGTCATCCACGGCAGCGACGACGCGGTCCGCCCGCACGCGGGCGGGGCTGCACTCGCAGACGTGACGGGCGGCGAGCTCGTCACGCTCGAGGGTTCGGGCCACGGGCCTCACGCGCGCGACCCGGTCAAGGTGAACCTGCTGCTGCGCGACTTCGTCGAGCCGCCACGCCCGAAGGCGTCGGCGTGGACCCGCGGAAAGAGCCGCCGCCGCCGCCGCGCCCTGTACATCTCCTCACCGATCGGGCTCGGACACGCCCAGCGGGATGTTGCGATCGCCAGGGAGCTGCGGCGGCTCGTGCCCGACCTCGAGATCGACTGGCTGGCTCAGGACCCGGTGACCAGGGTGCTCGAGGGGGAGGGCGAGCGGATCCACCCCATGAGCGCGGAGCTGGCGAACGAGTCGCGTCACATCGAGTCCGAGTCGGCCGAGCACGATCTCCACTGCTTCCAGGCCTGGCGCAGGATGGACGAGATCCTGGTCGCCAACTTCATGGTGTTCCACGACCTCGTGCGCGAACACGACTACGACCTGTGGATCGGCGACGAGGCGTGGGAGCTCGACTACTACCTGCACGAGAACCCCGAGCAGAAACGGGCCGCCTACGTGTGGCTGACCGACTTCGTGGGCTGGCTGCCGATGGAGGACGGCGGCGGCCATGAGAGCTACCTGACCGCGGACTACAACGCTGAGATGATCGAGCACATCGAGCGCTTCCCGCGCGTGCGCGATCGAGCGCTGTTCGTTGGCAACCGCGACGACGTGGTGCAGGAGTCCTTCGGCGCCGAGCTGCCCATGATCGGCGACTGGACCGAGGAGCACTTCGACTTCACCGGCTACATAACCGGCTTCGACCCAGGCCAGTTCGCGGATCGCACCCGCTTGCGCGCCGAGCTCGGCTACGGCGACGACGAGCGCGTCTGCCTGGTCACCGTCGGCGGCTCGGGCGTCGGCGGCCACCTGCTGCGGCGGGTGATCGACGCCTTCCCCGAGGCCAAGCAGCGCGTGCCCGACCTGCGGATGATCGTCGTCTGCGGCCCGCGCATCGACCCGCGGTCGCTGCCGGCGGCACCCGGCCTCGAAGTGGTGACCTACGTCCACAACCTCTACCGCCATCTGGCCGCGTGCGACCTCGCGGTGGTCCAGGGCGGGCTGACCACGTCGATGGAGCTGACCGCGTCCCGACGACCGTTCCTCTACTTCCCACTGAGCCACCACTTCGAGCAGAACTTCCACGTGCGCCACCGCCTCGAGCGCTACGGGGCCGGGCGCCGCATGGACTTCGACGACTCGACGCCGGAGGTGATCGCGGAGGCGATTTCCGAGGAGATCGGTCGCCAGGTCGACTACCGCCCGGTGGAAACCGACGGTGCCACGCGGGCCGCGACCCAGATCGCCGAAATGCTCTGAGCGTCGACCTTCGCGCGGAGTGCCCCGAGCAGGATTCGAACCTGCGGCCTTCCCCTTAGGAGGGGGACGCTCTATCCAGCTGAGCTACCGGGGCCCGGGCAGAAGATAGCCCCGCCGGGAGGTCCCGGGCTATTCCTCGTCGTCCTCGTAGAGCGACTCGCCGGCCAGCTCCGTGCCGCGACGGTCGTAGAGGCGGACCTCCACGTAGTCGCCCGTGTAGGCGTCCAACGACACGAGCGTGAAGCGGTCCTCCACCAGCAGGCACTGGTCGGTGGTCGTCGGGCCCAGTTCCGCCGTGGCAACCGCGCCGTTGGCGACCAATGACACGCCCCAGACCAGCGTGATCACCCCGCGCCGGCTCTCGGACCCGCGCCAGTGGCCGATCTCCTGGTCGGAGAGGTCCAGCGTCCAGTCCGGGTTGGCGTCGGCGGTCTCGTCGGTGTAGTCCACGACGGCATCGAAGTCGGTGGCCTGGGCGCCCTCGTGCTCGCGGGTGTAGGAGACGAAGCCGAACAGCTCGAAGCCGTTGGAAGTGGGCGCGGTGGCCGGCACGTACGCGCGGCCGCCCCAGCTGCGCTCGGGGAACCAGGTCACCGCGCCGGGGTCGCCGAGCGGCTCGTCGCTGTCCATGTCGCGGGCGGCGCCCAGGAAGCGCTCGGCCAGCGCGTCGCCCCAGCGGCCGTAGGGCACGGGCTCCTGCGGCGGCTCGGCCATGTAGCGGGGGATCGGGCGCTCGGCGGGGGGCATCGCGGCGGGAACCTATACGGGCGCGGCGTCGCGCAGCAGCTCGGCGGCCCGCTCGGGCGCCAGCACGCACAGTTCCACGCCCGCGCCCATCTCCAGCCCGGCGGGGTGGGTGAGGCGCGGGAGCACGTCGATCCGCCAGCAGAAGGTGCTCGCCCCGCGCGGGGCGGTGCGCACCCAGAGGTTCAGGGCGGGCACGGTGCCCTCACCGATCGCCGCCCCCATCCGCCCCAGCACGTCGTGCAGCATCGCGGCCCCCAGCGGGCCGGCGTCCTCGAACCGCGACGCGGGCGAGCGGGGCACGATCTGCACGTGGAACGGCCCGCGCGAGGCGAACGGGCAGATGGCCACCGCCTCGCCGTCCACGGCCACGAGTCGGTCGCGGCGGCGCACCTCCTCCTGGAGCACGTCGGCGAGAAGGTTGCGGCCCTGGGTGCGCTCGAAGTAGGCGGTGAAGCGCTCGCGCTCGCGGGCCACCGCGGCGGGCACGAAGGGCAGCGCGTACAGCTGGGCGTGGGTGTGCGGCAGCGACGCCCCCGCCCGCGCCCCCTCGTTCACGATCACGTGCACGTAGGCCGCGTCGTGATGAGCGCGCATCCGCTCGCGCCACACGCCCATCGCGGTGGCCAGGCCATCGGCGCCGAGGTCGTGCAGCGACGACACCGAGTCGGGCCCGTTCACCACCACCTCGTGCGCGCCGGTGGCCGGCCGGCCGGCGAACAGCTCCGGCTCGCCACGGCCGGAGGCGAGCGGGTCCGACTCCTCCGGCCCCGGGCCGCCCGGCTCGAGGGCGGGGTAGAGATTGGGGACCACGCGCACGCGCCAGCCGGGCGAGTCCGGCGGCCCGCCGCCCTCGCGCAGCGCGTACAGCTCCGGCGGCGTGCGGTCCTCGTGGCCCTCGAGGAAGGGATCGGTCTCGGGGTCGATCGGTGGCCGGTCGGCCGCCGCGAGCCAGGCGCCGGGCCGCTCGCCGCGCTCGCCGGCCACGATCACGCGCAGCCCGCTCAGCGGGTCGATGCGCAGCTCAGGCACCGGGCGCCTCCCCGCCAGCCGCTTCTCCATCGCCAAGTGCGCGATGCCCTCCTCGATGAACTCCTGCCCCTGGGGCTCGTATCCGGCGCGGTCGTACACCCCGCGCGACGCCGTCTGCGCGTGCAGGCGGATCCGGTCCGCACCGGCGTCGCGCATGGCGTGGTCGGCCTCGGCGAGCAGCGCGGCGCCTATGCCGCGGCCCCGGTGGCCGGGCTCGACGGCCATCCGGGCCAGGCGTGCCAGGCCGTCCTCCAGCAGCACCCGGCAGGTGCCCACCACCCGCCCGCCGTCGAGGGCCACGAGCTGCAGCGCCTCGCCGTCGCGGCCGTCCTGCTCGGCCGCCAGATCCACGCCCTGCCCCTCGCAGAACACCCGATAGCGCAACCGCAGGGCGGCCTCGACCTCCTCGTCGGCGCGGGCGGCGCGCACCTCGAATGCCCCTGGAGCGGCGATTCATCGAGCGTAACGCTCGATGTCCTCGGCCAGCTTGCCCTCGCTGGAGTACCCGCCCTGGCGCACGTAGGACTGCTTGCCCTTGGAGTCGATGAACACCGTGGTGGGAAAGCTCACCGCCGCGTCGATCGAGGCCGCGATCTCGGAGTTGGGGTCCTTGTAGCTGGGGAAGTCGACGGGGAACTCCGCGAGGAACTTCGCTGCGTCGGAGTCGTTGTCCTCGGCGTTGAGCCCCAGGAACACGATCTCATTGCCATGCTTCTTCGACTGGCTCGCGAAGTACGGGAACTCCGCGCGGCAGGGGGGACACCAGGAAGCCCACTTGTTCACCACCACGGGCTTGCCCCTTACCGCCCGCAGGCGCTCCTCGAAAGCGGCCTTTCCTCCGTCGACGAGCTGGGGCGACTCGGTGGCGGGGTTCCCAGCCGCGCCGCCGGGGCCGCAGCCGGTCAGCAGGGCGGTGCAGAGGGCGAAGAGGAGGGCGAAGAGGAGGGCGAACCGCATACGGGTAGAGGGTGGCAGAGCAGGAGGAGGACCGTCGCTAGACTTGTCTGTGCTGTAATACGTGGACGCGCGGAGCACTGGATGCGCCGCGGCTCCCGATCCGTCCTTGCATTTCAGGCAGGTGGGCGGATTGAAATCGACGCGCGGACCACGCTGAGTCCGCCACGGCTCTCCGAACGTACGGAAGCAGCCCGTTCCTCGCGTCTCCTACTGAACCCAAAGGCCTACATGGCTGAGAGAACTACCGAGGTTGCCTCCGCGCCGGTGTCCGGCGCCGATCTTGAGCGCGCTGAGCAGTTCGCGCGCGAGCCGTTCGTGCTCGAAGGCGAGGACGCCGACGCCCTCACACCGGCCACGCCGCGCAGGCGCGCCCTCGACGCCGCCCTCGCCGAGATCGCCGATGGCCGCGAGGACCCGTCGGTGGAGTGGCGCCGCGAGTTCTCGCTGATCCTGGGGCTCGAGCGCCTGCTGGCCGACGACGACCCCAAGCTGGTCGACGGCACCACTCTCGACGCCCACCAGGTGGACGCCCTCTCCGGAACCCTGATCGCGCTCACCGCCGAGACGCAGGCCGCCGCCCAGCGCAACGGCAATGGCCGCAACGGCAATGGCCGCAACGGCAAGATCGAGGAGCTGCCGTCCGGCGAGGTGGAGATCGAGGGCGACGACGAGCTGTCCGACGACGACGAGCCGCTGGACTGGGACGAGGCCGAGGAGGCCGAGGAGGAACAGGCCAGCGATGCCGTTCCCGACGACGCAGGCGCGGCGCGCCGATTCTGGTTCGAGCACGCCACCGGCGCCGGCAAGACAGTGGCCGCGCTGGGCTTCGTGGAGGCGTCGCGGACGGGCGGGGTGCTGATCCTCACCCACCGCCGCAACCTCGTCGACCAGTTCAACGGGGAGCTGGCCGACCGCGGCTACAGGAAGCGCGTGCGCGGCCCGCTGCTCGGCGACAAGGACCCACCGCTCGACGGGCCCGTCACGGTGGAGACCTACCAGTGGTTCGTGCGCAACGCGGGCAAGGTCTCGGACGCGTACACGATCGTGATCTGCGACGAGGCGCATACGGCGCTGGGCGAGAAGACCAGCGCCGCGATCCGCCAGTGGCAGGGCCCCGTGTTCGTGGGCATGACCGCCACCGGCGCGCTGATCGCGCGCCACGTGACCGACCTCTTCCCCACCCAGACGTCGCGCTTCGACCTTGCGCAGGCCGCCCGCCGCGGCGTGATCGCGCCGCTGCGCTGCGTGCGCATCCCGCCGGGCGTGGGCGTGCGCTCGATCTCCAAGGTGCCGCTGCGAAAGGGCGAGGTCGACCAGGACTTCGACCAGGAGGAGCTGGCCGCGCTGCTCGACCAGACGCCGTTCAACCTGGCGGTGGCCGACCTCTACAAGGTGCGCTTCAAGGACTTGCCGGGAGTGGTCTACACCGCCGGCGTGCGCCACGCCCACAACGTGGCGGCTGCGTTCCGCGACCAGAACATCAAGGCCCAGGCCGTGTCGGGTGAGACGCCCAAGCGCGAGCTCACCCGCGTCCTGGCCGCGTACGAGCGCGGGGAGATCGACGTGCTCTGCAACGCCCAGCTCCTGGCCGAGGGCTGGAACTCACCGCGCGCCACCGTCTGCATGCACCTCGCGCCCACGGCGTCGCGGCGCGTCTACCAGCAGCGCGTGGGGCGCGTGACCCGCCGCACTCCGGGCAAGGAGGCGGGGATCGTCGTGGACTTCGTCCACCCCTCGACCACCAACGACGACCCGGTCGTGACGCTGCACAGCCTGCTCGACCGCGACGTCTATCGCGGCGGCGCGATCGTGGTGGGCCCCGTGCGCCGCGGCCGCGGCCGGCGCCTGCGCGTCGAGCGGCGCGTGCTGCCGATCACGCCGGACCCGGAGCGCCGCGCGCAGGTGTTCGAGCGCGAGCTGTGGCGGATCGCCGTGGAGCACCTCAGCTGGGGCGAGCAGCACGCGTGGGCGGCGCTGGCAGGCGCGCGCGTGGCGTCGAACAACTGGCGCCGGGCGAAGGCGATGCTGCACTTCGACCCGACCGGCGAGCTGCGCCGCCGCTACCTGATCACCTGCCTGCAGCGCAACCGAAACACCCAGCTGCGCATGCGCGCGCTCCAGGAGGTCGGCGCTCTGCGCGACCCGGAGGCCTTCGACGAGGCCGTGGAGATCGTGGGGGGCTGGTCCCGGGACGAGCGCCGCGAGGGCGTCAAAACGCTGCTCCAGGCCCTCGCCGAGCGCCCCATCGGCCGCCGCGACCAGGCCAGTCGCTGGCTGTGGCATCTGGCCGAGTACAGCCGCGACGTGCACGAGGAGTACGCCGTGTCGCGCTGGCCGGAGACCAAGCGCCTGCTCGGGCTGCTCGTGAACTCCTCTGGCGGCGCGCACGCGCGCAACGCCCGCCGGCTGGTGCAGGCGACCAAGAAGCAGGACCGCCGCCTGTCGGCCGCGCTGCTCGCGGCCGCACTGGCTCACACGCCCGAGGCCCAGCAGGTGCTCGACGGCGCCCGTATGCGCATGGCCCGCAAGCCCAGCGCGCTCGCGCGCGAGCTGCTGCGCAACTTCCCCAAGGGACGCCGCCGCCGTGGCGGCCGCCGTCGCCGCGGACGCGGCGGCAACAAGGGCGAGGCCGAGAACGGGAACGTCCAGGCAGTGGAGAGCCGCAAGAGCAAGGAGAGCAACTCCGGCTCCGGCGACCGGTCGCGGCAGCGCCCGGCGGCTTAGCCGCGCAGCAGGTGGACCTCGCCCTCGTGAAGGGCGAGCGTTCCGGAGTCCGTTTCGACCAGCAACGCACCGGAGTCGGCGATCCCGGCGGCGGTGCCTTCGCCGTCGATCCAGCGCACGGCGCTTCCTCGCAGCGCGTCGCGCTCGCGCCAGGCGGTGAGGATTGCCGCTGGAGCGTCGGCGAGGCGACGGTCGAGCGTGATCACCAGCTCGTCCAGCACCCTGCCCGGGGTGGGGGCCTGAGCGGGCGCCACGATCGCCAGCGACGTGGCGATGTCCGCCAGCTCGGTCGGGAACTCCGGCGTGGTCACGTTCAGCCCGACCCCCAGCACCGCCCACCCATCCTGCGGGCGGCCCTCGATCAGGATCCCTGCCAGCTTGCGGCCGTCCACCCAGACGTCGTTGGGCCACTTCACGCGGCACTCGACCGGTCCCACCGCCTCGGCGGCTTCACACGCCGCCACCGCGGCCGCCAGCGGCAGCAGCTCCTGGGCCTTGCCGAAGTCGCGCAGCACCACCGACATCAGCACGGCGGTGCCCGCCGGCGCGGTCCACTCACGGCCCTGGCGCCCACGCCCGGCGCTCTGCTCGTCCGCGGTCACGAGCGTCCCGTGAGGTGCACCCGTGCGGGCCAGCTCCTTCGCCCGCTCGCTGGTGGAGTCGGTCGCGCGATGGTGCACGCGCGGGACGCCGATCATCGCGGCCGCAGCCGGACCTCGGTGTCGGAGGCCAGCCCGAGCGTGTTCGCGGCGTCGCCCCGGTTGATCGCCACCGCGAGCGTTCGGTACGCGTCCTCGTAGACGATCAGCTCGCCCGGGGCGACGTCGGCGAACGTGACGGCGTAGGTGGCGACGTAGCCCTGGCCGCCCACCTCCATCTCCACCGTGGAGCCGAGCGTGAGGTTCGTGGGGGTCAGATCGGCGTGGGTCACGTTCAGGGCGGCGTTGCCGAAACGGTCCACCGTCAGGGCGTGGGCCACGAGCGTGTCCTCCTCGGTCCACGACCGGGGCAGCTCCATCAGCGCCAGCGAGTCCGCCTCCAGCGGCTCGCCGGCGTCGGCCAGCTCGGCGCCCGCCGCCAGGTGCGCCGCCACGGGAGCGAACACGTCGCGGCCGTGGAACGTGGCCGACACGGGCTCCAGACGATGGGGCGAGCGCGAGATGTCCACCACCTGGTCCACGCCTCCGGAGGCCTCCCAGGCGAGCGAGAGCAGCCCGTTGTCCGGCCCCACCAGCAGCCGCCCATCCCCGCAGCGCAGGGCGATCGCTCGGCGCTCCGTGCCCACTTGAGGGTCCACCACCGCCACGTGCACTCCGCTGGGCAGGTAGGGCAGCGTGTTGCGCAGCACGATCGCGCCCTGCCGCACGCCGAAGCGCCGGATTCCGTGCGTCACGTCCACCACCTCGGCGTCCGGCGCGATCTTGCGGATCACGCCGTGGCACACGCCCACGAACTCGTCGTCGTGTCCGTAGTCGGTCAGCAGGGTGATTGTCGGCTGGGTCGTCATGCGGTTGCGTCCTCCACGAGGGCATCCACCAGGCCGTCGATGTCGTGGCGCTCGGCTTCCACGTGCACGGTGAGGCCGTGCTCGCGTGCCGCCTCGCTGGTGATCGGCCCGATCGAGACCACGCGCGCGTCCGCCGGAATCGAGTTGCCGCCGGCGGCCTCCAGCAGGAAGCGCACGGTGGAGCTGGAGGTGAAGGTCACGTAGTCGGCGCGGGCGAGACCCTCGCGTGCGGCGTCATCGAGGGACTCGGCCACGGTCTCGTACAGAGCCGCCACGTCCACGTCGGCGCCGCGTTCGCGCAGTGCCTCGGGCAGCACGTCGCGCGCCTCGGCGGCGCGGGCCACCAGCACGCGCCGGCCCTCAACGGGCACTTCCCGGAGGGCCTCCACCAGCGACTCGGCTATCGACCGCGGTGGCACCACGTCGGCGCGTATCCCGCCGCGCGCCAGCTCGGCCGCGGTGCCGGGGCCGATCGCGGCCACGGTCGCACCGGACAGCGCGCGGGCGTCGCGCCCCTGTGCCGCCAGCGCCTCCAGCAGCAGTGACGCGCCGTTGGGGCTGGTCAGGCACACCAGCGAGTACTCGCCGATGTCCTGGACGGCATCCGCCAGGTCGCCCTCCAGCGGGCGGGGTTCGATCCGGATGGCAGGCGTCTCGGCCACGTCGGCGCCCAGCGCTCTTAGCCGCGCGGCCAGGCCGCTGGCCTGCGCCCGCGCCCGCGTGACCGCCACGCGGCGGCCGTGCAGCGGGCGGCGCTCGAGCCACGCGAGCGTGTCGCGCAGACCGGCCACCGGCCCGATCACGGTGATGGCAGGCGCGCGCACGCCCTCCTCCGCCACCCGGGACGCGATGTCCGACAGCGTGGCGGTCACGGCGCGCTGGCCCGGGAGCGTGCCGCGCTCCACCACAGCGGCGGGCTGGTCGGCGGGACGGCCGGCGGCCACCAGGCGGTCAGCGATCATCGGAAGGCTCTTCACGCCCATGTACAGCACCAGGGTTCCCGGGAACCGCGCGAGCGCATCCCAGTCCAGGGCGCTCTCGGGCCGGGAAGGATTTGGCATGGATGCCGAATCCTTCGCACCTTTCTCCGGATCCTCGTGGCCGGTCACGAACGCGACGGCCGAGGCGAGGTCGCGGTGGGTCACGGGGATGCCGGCGTAGGCGGGCGCCGCAACGCCCGCGGTCACACCGGGCACCACCTCGAACGGCATGCCAGCCGCGAGCAGCGCCTCGGCCTCCTCGCCTCCGCGACCGAACACGAACGGGTCGCCGCCCTTCAGCCGGACCACCTCCAGCCCCTTCGATCCCAGCTCCACCAGCAGGGAGTTGATGTCGTCCTGGCCCATGGCCGGGTTGCCCGGCTCCTTGCCCACGTAGCGCAGGTCGGCGTCGATCCGCGCACCATCGAGGGCGCCGGCGGGGATCAGGCGGTCGTAGAGGATCGCGTCGGCGGCGGCGATCAGCTCCAGCGAGCGGCGCGTCATCAGCCCGGGGTCGCCCGGGCCGGCGCCCACCAGGTAGACGGTGCCTTCGGCCATGGGCGAGACGCTAGATGGTCGTGGTCAGCGGAGCGCTCCCGCTGCCTCGAGGAGCTCGCGCGCCCCTACGGCCATCAGCCGCTCCGCAGCCGTGCGACCCAGCTCGGCCGGATCATCCGTTTCCCCTTCGAGCTGGTCGTGGATCGAGTGCGAGCCGTCCGGCATCCCCACGAACGAGCTCAGCCGCAGCGTGTTCCCGTCGAGTTCGGCGTATGCGCCGACCGGGGTGTGGCAGTCGGCCCCTATCGCCGTCACCAGCGCCCGCTCGGTGGTCAGGCGGGTCAGGGCCGTGCGATCGGTGAGAGCGGCGGCCACCTCGACCGGATGGGCGTCACCGGCGCGCGCCTCCAGGGCAAGGCACCCCTGTCCCGCGGCCGGCACCAGCTCGGACTCGGGGATCGGAGCTCCCTCGGCCGTTCGCTCCAGCCGCTCCAGGCCGGCGTAGGCCAGCACGATGGCGTCGTAGTCCCCAGCGGCCAGCTTGCGCAGGCGGGTGTCCACGTTGCCGCGCAGCTCCCGGATCTTCAGGTCCGGGCGAAGGGCCAGCAGCTGGGCCTGCCGCCGCAGGCTGGCGGTACCCACCGCGGCCCCCTCGGGCAGGTCGTCGAGCGAGGCGGCCCCGCACAGGGCGTCGCGCGGGTCGGCGCGGGGCGGAACGCCCACGATCGCCAGCCCCTCGGGCAGCTCGCCGGGCAAGTCCTTGGCCGAGTGCACCGCGAGGTCTATCCGCTCGTCCAGCAGTGCCTCCTCGATCTCCTTGGTGAACCGCGCCTTGTCCTCGGGCACCGAGCCGGTGCCGGGCTCCGGGGCGGGCGCGCCGCCCGGGCGCTCGTCGCCCGAGGTGGTGATGGTGACCAGCTCGACCTGCTCCCCGAGCGCCTCCAGGCCGTTGCGCACGAGCGCGGCCTGGGTCAGCGCCAGCGCGCTGCCGCGGCTACCCAGGCGCAGGGCCGGCACCGCGCCGGCTCAGGTCCGCCGGCGTCGCCGCGCGTCGAGGTCGGCCACCTCGGAAGGCCGCTCGTCCTGGAGTGACGGCGCGGCCACGTCGAGCGCGAACAGCTCGCGCAGCGCCTGCACGTGCAGGTAGGACGACTCATCGCCCACGGAGCCCTTGAGCCGCAGCGTGGGCTCGTGCAGCAACCGGCGGACCATCGCACTCGCCATCGTGCGCAGCCGCTCGCGGTCGGCGTCGGAGAGTGATTCCCAGCGCGTCTCGTTCTCTGCCAGCACGGTCTCCACTATCTGCTCGCCGCGTTCGCGCAGAGCCGCGATGGTGGGCACCACGTCCAGGCTGGCCAGCCAGCGATCGAAACGCTCCAGCTCCTCGTCCACCACCACGCGGGCGCGCGCGGCCTCGGCCTCGCGCACGTCGCGCCGCTGGGCCACCGCGCGCTGGAGGTCGTCCATGTCGTAGAGGGCGATGCCGGGCAGCTCGCGCACGCGGGGGTCCACGTCGCGGGGCACGGCGATGTCCAGCAGCACCAGCGGCCGTCCCTCGCGCTCGCGGCTCATCTCCTCAAGCTCCTCGCGGCCCACGATCTGGTGGGGCGAGGCGGTGCAGGTGACCACGATGTCGGCGGCCGCGAGCTCTGCGGGTAGGTCGTCGAAGCGTACGGCCGAGCCGCCGAAGCGCTGAGCCAGGCTGATGGCACGGTCGTAGTGCCGGTTGGCTACGAACACGGTGTGCACGCCGCGCTCGCGCAGGGCACGGGCGGTGACCTCGCCGTTCTCGCCCGCGCCCACCACGAGCACGCGCCGGGTGGAGAGGTCGCCGAGCATGTCGCTCGCCAGCTCCACGGCCACCGAGGACACCGACAGGCGGGCGCGGCCCACGGCCGTCTCGGTGCGCACGCGCTTGCCGGCGCCCAGCGCCTCGCGGAACAGGCGGTTGGCGATCGGCCCGGTGGAGCCCTCCACCAGCGCCAGCTCGTACGCGCGCTTGACCTGCCCCTGGATCTCGGCCTCGCCGACGATCATCGAGTCCAGGCCCGCGGCCACGCCGAACAGGTGGCGCACGGCCTCGCGCTCGCGGAAGGAGTAGAGGCAGTCGGTGAGCTCGGTGGGGCGGATGCCGGCGTGACGGGCCAGCACCGACAGCGCCGCGCTCTCGGCCTCCACCCCGTCGGTGGCCACCAGGTAGAGCTCGGTGCGGTTGCAGGTGGAGAGGGCCACCGCCTCGGAGATCGAGTCGGTGGCACGCAGCTCGGCGAGGACGGCCGCCGCGCGGCCCTCCGGCAGCGCCAGGCGCTCGCGCAGCGCGAGGGGAGCCGTCTTGTGTGACACGCCGAGAGCTATGAGCTCGAAGGCCATCAGCCCACGCTCGCCCGCTCGCCCCCCGGCCGCTCGGCCGCATCCTCGTCGGTCAGCTCGAGCAGCTCGCTCACCTGACGCTCGATGCGCGCGATCTTCGCGCCGATGATCGCCACGTAGATCACGATCAGGGCCAGGAAGACCGTGTACGCGCCGGCAACGTACTTGCCAGCCTCGTCGAGCGGAAGTGCCGGCATCCGATCAGCCCGCGGCCTGGGCGCGCAGCTCGAGGCGGGAGCGCAGGCGCTTGAGCTGGGCCGACGTGCGCTTGGCGGTGAGCTCGAGCTTCCACAGCGTCACGAACAGCAGGGTCATCGCCAGGATGCACACCAGGAACGTGAGCCGCATCTCGCCGGGCAGGCTGCCGCCGGTCTGGGAGAGCACGCGGGGATGGGTCACCGCCTCGGCCAGCCGCACCGCGGTGAAGTTGATCGGCACGAACGCGCCGGCGGCGATCGCGAACACCGACGAGTAGCGCGCCTGACGCTCGGGATCCTCGATCGAGAAGCGCAGCGGGTAGTAGACGCAATAGAGAAGGAAGACGATCAGGAACGAGACCAGCACCGGCTCGTCCCACACCCACCAGTGGCCCCAGGAGGCCTTCGCCCAGATCGCCCCGGTGATCAGCACGCCGGTGCCGAGGATGATCGAGAGGTGGATCGCCACGTAGGAGCGCAGGTCCCACGAGGAGTCGCCCGTGCGCAGGTGCTTGATGGCCATGATGCCGGCGGCCACGAAGCCACCCAGCGCCACGATCGCCATCGGCACGTGCACGTAGAAGATCTTCTGGACGAAGCCCTGGTCGGCGTCCAGCGGGGCGTAGAAGAACACCAGCGCGAAGGCGGCCAGGGTGGTGACCACGGCGGCCACGGCCAGGGGCCTTAGTCCCTTGGAGAACACGCCTCCATCCTAGAGGGAGGCAACCCGCTCAGTCGTCCAGCAGGAAGTCGAACACCGCCAGCGCTATGAGCAGGAACACCAGGTCGTAGCCGCCGAGGAGAGCGAGGTAGCGGCCTAGGTCCTCGGGCTCGCCGCCGGCCCGGAACAGCGGCTCGGTGGCCGACGCCGCGCCGATCAGCAGCGGCACCACGAGCGGCAGCAGGAGCAGGGGAACGATCAGCTCGCGGGCGCGGGACTCGGCCGCGAGCGCCGACACCAGGGCGCCGACCGCCGCCAGGCCTACGTCGGCAAGCAGCAGGATGAGCACCAGCTCCGGCAGGCCGTCGAAGAGATCGGGCCCCAGGAGCAGCACGGCGAACGCGGGCACCGCCACGATCTCCAGCGCCACCAGGTACACGAACAGGGCCGCGGCCTTGGCCACGAACATGGCCGTGCGGTCCACGGGGGCCAGCAGGAAGGCGTCGAGCCCGCCCTGCTCCCGCTCGGCCGCGAACAGGCGGGTCACGCCGATCACCGCGGCCAGCAGGAGGGTGACCCACAGCACCCCCGAGGCCAGCTCGCCGTCGAGCGAGTCGCGGTCCAGGCCGAAATGGAACAGCACGTAGACGGTCACCGTGAACAGGGCCATCGCGGGCACGGCTTCCTTGGTGCGCCACTCGATCAACAGGTCCTTGCGCAGCACCGCGGCCGCCGTTCGGATCACGCGTACAGCTCCCGCGCCGTCTTCGCATCGATCTCGCCCGCGGGCGCGCAGAACGCCTGCCGGCCCGCGCGCAGCCCGAGTGCCAGGTCGGCCTCGGCCAGCGCGCCGTCCACGTCGTGGCTCACCAGCACGCGCGCCCTGCCGGAAGCCCGCCCGATCAGCGGCTCCAGCGCCTCGGCGGCGGCGGGATCGAGGTTGGCGCGCGGCTCGTCGAGCAGGAGCAGATCGGGGTCGTGCAGCGTGGCCCGCGCCACGGCCAGGCGCTGGACCATCCCCTTGGAGAGGTCGCGCACGGGGTCGTCGGCGCGGCGCGCGAGTCCCACGGCGCTCAGACGCTGCTCGACTCGCGCCGGCTCCAGACCGTGCAGGCGGGCGTGGTAGGCGAGGTTCTCGCGCCCGCTGAGGGCGCGGTAGAGCAGCGGATCGTGGCCGAGGTACCCCACGCGCCCGCGCACCTTCCAGCCGTCGCCCGGCAGGAGCGACCCGAACACGGCGGCCCGGCCGGCGTGCGGCCGCAGCAGCGTGGCGAGTACGCGCAGCAGCGTGGTCTTGCCCGCCCCGTTGGCCCCGAGCACGGCCAGCGTGGCGCCCGGCTCGAGCCGCACCGTCACGCCGTGCAGGGCCACGCGCTCGCCGTAGCGGCGCTCGAGCCCGTCCAGCGCGATCGCCGGCTCAGCCATCCGCGCGGACGCTACCGCCCGCGCGCGGGTCAGCCGCGGTCCGGCACCCAGCCGGCTGGGAACGCCCCGGCGGGAATCTCGCCCGGGTAGTCCGGGAACCAGCGGCGGGCGATCGCCTCGCCCGGCCGACCGTCCATGAGCGGCCGCAGGTCGCCCACGCAGAGCAGCACGCGCAGGGTGGCGCCGATCTGGAGGTCGGCGGCCGTGGGCTGGTCTCCGCCGATCACGCCCTCGGCCGCGAGGCCGTCCACGTGATCGAGCTTGGCGGGCAGGCCGGTCAGTTCCTCGGCCACCCGCACGGCTGTGATGGGCTGGGCGAACATGGGCGGCAGCCTACTTGTGGGCCTTATGGCCTACGCCCCGATGCCCGCTCCGGCCCCTACGCGTCCTCGGCGAGGATCGCGTAGATGCGCTTGCGCGTCTCGTCAAGCAGGTCGCGTGCGCGAGCCGCCTGCTCCTCGGAACCCGCGCCGCCGACCTGCAGGACGGCCGCCCGCAGGGCGAAGAACGCTTCGCGCAGGCGGATCTCGCCGGGGTCGGCGCCGGCGGTCACCTGCTCCCAGGGCAGCGTGCCTTTGCGGCCCTCGGCCTGCTCGCGGCCGTCGTCGGTGAGGGCGAAGCGGCGCTTGCCCTCCGACTCCTCGCCGCGGATCAGCCCCTCGTCCTCCAGCAGGGCCAGCGTGGGATAGATCGAGCCGGCGCTCGGGCGCCACAGGCCCTGGGTGCGCTCCTCGATCTCCTTGATCATCTCGTAGCCGTGCATCGGCCGCTCGACCAGCAGGGCCAGCGCCGCGGCGCGGACGTCGCCGCGGCGGGCGCGTGGTCCGCCGCTGCCGTAGCGACGGCCGTAGCCGTGGCGCGCTCGTCGGCCGGGGCCTCGGTGGGCGCAGCGGCCATGTCGTGCGTATTCGTCTTTCATCTGGTCTCCTAACTGTATGACGCGATATATCGTAACAGATCACGTGCAGGCGCACTCAGGCGGGCGCGGATGGCGAGTGTGGGCTACGAACGGCGCAGATATGAGCCCAAACGCAGCCCACATTCGAGCGTGGCGGCGGCGTGGCGCTGTCGGTGCGGGCCCGGCTACCGATCGAGCGTGGCGCCTGCGTGGCGCAGCGTGGGCTCCACGACCGGCCAGGACTGCTCGATGGCCTTGGGGTTGCCGGGGAAGTTCACGATCAGCGTGCGCCCCCGAACACCCGACACGCCGCGCGTGAGGATGCCCAGCGGCGTGTGCCCACGCGAGTCGGCGCGGATCGACTCGGCGTAGCCCGGAGCATCGCGGTCGATCACGTCGCGCGTGGCCTCCGGGGTCACGTCGTCCGGCGTCAGGCCTGTGCCGCCGGTGGTGAACACGAAGCGCGCGTTCTCGTCGTCCGCGAGCCGGCGCAGGGCGGCTGCGATCGTCTCGCGGTCGTCGGCGACAACGGTGTGCGACACCTCGAGGCCCGCGGCCTCGCACAGCGCCACCAGCGCCGGGCCGGAGAGGTCCTCGCCCTCGCCGCCGGCCAGCGAGGTGGAGACGGTGAGCACGGCGGCCTTCACGGCCGGTGCCAGTCCTCCTTGCCGCCGGTCTTTTCCAGCAGCTCGACCGGGCCGACCGAGACGCCGCGCTCGATCCCCTTGACCATGTCGTAGACGGTGAGCGCGGCCACCGCCGCGGCGGTCATCGCCTCCATCTCCACACCCGTCTGAGCGCTGGTGCGCGCCTCGGCCTCGAGCGTCACGCGGTCCTCGCCCACCTCGGCGGTCACGTCCACGAACGACAGCGCCAATGGGTGGCACAGGGGGATCAGCTCCGAGGTGCGCTTGGCGGCCTGGATGCCGGCGATGCGCGCCGTGCCGAGCACGTCGCCCTTGGGGGCGTCGCCCCCCCGCACGGCCTCGGCCGTCTCCGGCGACATCCGCACCTCGGCGCGGGCCACCGCGCGGCGGTCGGTCACGTCCTTGCCGCCCACGTCGACCATCCGGGCCGCGCCCGAGTCGTCGAGATGGGACAGCTCTCCCACGGCGCTCCTAGGCGGCGCTCGGCTCGTGTGTGCGCTGCGCGGCGGCGATCAGGTCCCGCACCGCGTCCGTGTCGTCGCGGCGCAGCAGCTCCACCGGATCGGGCTCGCCGTTCACGATCGACTCGAAGAAGGCCTTGCGGTCCTGGTAGGTGGGCAGCGTGCCCTTGGCCCAGCCGCGGACCTCGTTGAGCATGATCGCCAGGCGCGCGTAGGGCTCGCCGTACTCGTCGGCGATCTCGGCCTTGATGCGCTTGGCCAGCGCGGGGCTCGCGCCCGCGGTGGAGATGGCGATCGCCAGCGGCCCGGTGCGCACGATCGCGGGCAGGATGAAGTTGCACAGCGGCGGCACGTCCACGATGTTCACGAGCATCGCGCGCTTCTCGGCGTCCTCGTAGACGGAGATGTTCACCTCGGTGTCGTCGGTGGAGGCGATCACCATGAAAGTTCCCTCCAGGTCGGAGCGGTCGTACTCGCGCTGCTCCCAGCGGATCGACCCCTCCTCGGCCAGCTCGCGCAGCGGCGCGACCGCCTCTGGCGCGACGAGCGTCACGTCGCCGTCGCAGGCCAGCAGGCCGTCCACCTTCGCCAGCCCGATCTCCCCGCCGCCCACCACGAGGCACTTGCGGCCCGACAGCTTCAGGCAGGCGATGTAGAAGGGCGTGTCGAGCATGCCCTGCACGCAGCTCTGGTCGCAGAGGCCGCGCCTGAACTGGCACACGCAGGGCTTTCCGGCGAAGGCTTGGGCAGGCATGGTCTGTCCGATCCTAGAGCGGCAGCCGCACCAGCTCCATGAAGAACTCGTCGGCCCACTCCCCGGTGCGGTAGTTGCGGCCGCTGTAACGCGTCACGCCCACGCGGCGGAACCCGGACTTCTCGTAGCAGCGGATCGCAGGCTCGTTGTCGGTGTCCACGGAGAGGACGATGCGGTGGTGCCCGCGCTCCTCGAGCAGGTGGTTGGTCAGCGTGACCATGGCGTCAGTGCCCAGCCCCTGCCCATGGTGCTCGGGAGCGAGGAAGAGGTCCACCTCCGCGTGGCGGTAGTCGGGCTCGGTCTCCTCCTGGAACTGGATCATGCCCGCCACCTCGCCATCCACGAGGATCGCGAAGCGCGTGGACTTGGGCTCGTCCTCCAGCGGGAAGTCGTCCTCCAGCGGGCCCCACCTGACCGCCACCTCGGGGGTCTCGCGGATGGCACGCAGGCGGTCCTCGTGGCCGGCCGCCAGCGGCTCGAGCGTCACGCCCGCGCCCCGCAGCTCGGGCATCGGCTCCTGGAGCTCAGGCACCCCGCCCGCTCCGGAGCATCTTCGCCCCCAGCCGGGCGAAGGAGGTTGCGCCCCGGAGCAGCGCGCCGGCCTTGTCGTCCTCGCGCCCATAGAGCAGCTGGGCCGAGGAGTGCATCGCGCGCCCCAGCGAGCTGTCGTAAGGGTGCCACCAGAAGTTGCGCGTGCGCGACGGGTCCCACGTCAGCAGCTTGATGTTCACGCACTCGTAGAAGCCGAACTTGGAGTGCGAGCGGCCCAGGCCGGAGTCCTTGACCCCGCCCCATGAACACGAGCAGGCGCCGTGGGAGTACATGTGATCGTTCACCCACACCATGCCCGACTGCAGCCGCCGCGCGATCCGCTCGCCACGGGCGCGGTCCATCGTCCACACCGAGGCGCCGAGGCCGAAGTCGGAGTCGTTGGCCAGGGCGATCGCCTCGTCCTCGGATTCCACGGTGACCACCGGGATCACCGGCCCGAAGATCTCCTCGCGCATGATCCGCATGTCGTGGGTCACACCGGTGAGCACCGCGGGCGCGTAGTAGTCGCCCGCGGGTGCGCCCTCGGGCTCCACCGGGCCACCGCAGTGAAGCGTGGCGCCATTGTGCACCGCGTCGTCCACCAGCTCGCGCACCAGCGCGTGCTGCTCGGCGGACACCATCGGGCCGATCTCGGTGCTCCATTCCATCGGGTCGCCCACCCGCAGCGCCTTGGCGCCCTCCACCAGCCCCTCCACGAAGCGGTCGGCCACGTCGCGCATCACGTACACGCGCTCGATGCCCGAACAGGTCTGGCCCGCGTTGGCGAAGCCGCCCCACAGCGCGCCCGACACAGCGTTGTCCACGTTGGCGTCTCCGAGCACGAGCATCGCGTCCTTGCCGCCCAGCTCCAGCACCGAGCCCTTCATGCGCTCGGCGCAGCCCACGCCCACCCGGCGCCCGACGTCCGCGGAGCCGGTGAAGAAGATCTTCGCCGCGCCGGACTCCACCAGCGCCTGGCCCACGGCGCCGCCGCCGTGCACGGCGCGCACCAGCCCCTCGGGCAGGCCTGCGCGCTCGAAGGTCTCTTGGATGCGCTGGCCGATGAGCGGCGTTAGCGAGGCCGGCTTGAGCACCACGCCGTTGCCTGCCATCAGCGCGATGGCCACCTCGCCGAACGGGATCGACCACGGGTAGTTCCACGGCGCGATCACGCCCACCACCCCCAGCGGCTCGTACGCGAACTTCGCCCGCTTCTGCTTGAGGAAGATCGGCAGCGAGACGCGCTCGTCGGACAGGATCTTCGGTCCCTCGTGCGAGATCCAGTGCAGCGCGTCGATGGTGGGCAGCAGCTCCATCACGTACGACTCGTTGCGCGGCTTGCCCTGCTCGCGCGTGAGCAGCTCGGAGAGCTCGTCGAGCGAGTCGATCACAACCTGAGCGGCGCGGCGCATGTAGCGCGCGCGCTCGGACAGGGGCAGCGCCGCCCAGAAGGGCTGCACCTCGGCCACGTCGTCCACCACCGACTGCACCTCGCCGGGCGGGATCGTGGGCACGTCCCCCAGGCGCCGGCCCCCGGCGGGGCTGTGGGACTCCAGGGGCGGCGTGGCGGTGGAGGCCTCCATGCGGGAGGTCATTGTGACCGAACGCGCCAGGCGGGTCAGGCGGCGCGGCGGCGACGCGCGGTGGGCAGCCGCGTGTGCACTACCACCACGCTGCCCTCCATCGAGCTGGTCGTGGGCCCCAGGCGGCGCATCAGAGCCAGCATCGCCTGATTTCCCTCGAGCAGCTCGGCGCGCAGTTGCGTCGCCCCCTGCTGCGCGGCCAGAGAGACGATCACCTCGGTGAGCAGCTTGCCCAGGCCCACGCGCTGGCGGCGGTCGTCCACGACCACGCCCAGCTCGGCCAGCCCGCTGTCCAGGTGGGCCACGTCCGCCAGGCCCACGATCTCCTCGCGGCCCGCGTCCATCGCGGTGGCCGCCACCACCAGCCGCTTGCGCGGATCGAAGAAGGTGAAGTGGCGCACGGTGGTGTCCGGCACCACCGGCATCGAGCTGAAGAAGCGCAGCCGGCGGGCCTCCGGCGACAGCGCCTCGAGGAAGGCGCGCAGGCGCGGGGTGTCGCTGGGACGGGTCAGGCGCGGGCGTACGAGCAGGCCGCCGTCGGTGCGGTGGGTGGTGGCCAGCAGGGCGCCCGGGTCGGCCAGACCCGTGGGGCGTGTGTGGTACGAATCCATCTCTCCCCCACCGTGGCAGGCGATCCGGCTAGAGGCCAATGTCGCTTGACGAGTGCGCAACATCTCCTGCAAGGAGTAGAAGGCGCGCCCGAGGGTAGGATCGCGTCATCGTCGGGAAGCGCAGAAGAAGAGCAGACGGGGAGGGCGCCGGCGTGAAGGCCGGGCGCGCGGCCCGCAAGGGCCTCTGGGGCGTTGCCCGCATCGTCAGCCTGATCACGTCGATCGTGGTCGGACTGATCGTGATCGGCATCGTGCTGGTGCTGCTCGAAGCGAACAGGTCGAACGACATCGTGAAGGCGCTGCTCGATGCGGCCGAATTCCTGGTCGGGCCCTTCAAGGATGTCTTCAAGCCCGACGGCGCGAAGGCCAAGATCGCGGTCAACTACGGGCTGGCGGCCGTGATCTACGCGATCGTCGGCGGGCTCATAGCGAGGCTGCTGCGCCGCTAGTACCAGAAAGGGCCGGTGTTCACGCGCAGACGCAGGTGGGGAAGATGGGTGGCGCTGGCCGCCGTCCTGCTGGCGGCGGCTGCCGTGGCGGGGCTGGCCTGGGTGCGCCCGGTGGTCACCTACGATGACGTCGCGGAGGGCTCGTTCTCCTCGGTGGGCCCGGATGGGCGCTCCGTGAAGGCCGGCCCGTTCGGAGATTACCTCTCGATCCGCTACCGCGCCGGCATCACCACCAGCGTGGACGTCTCGATCGCGAACAACGGGGACCGCGATGTGAAGATCACCTCCCTGGGCGATCGCCGTGGCCTCAGCGGGGTGAGCCCGACAGGGGTGCGCATCGGTGCGGCAAACGCGGACGGGCCGCCACGGCGCTGGGTGCGCTTTCGCGAGTTCGACCTGCCGGCGGGCCAGGCGCGCGCGGTGCGGCTGCTGTACCGCACCGGAGCGTGCTCGGATCTCGCCAAGGACTCCAGCGTGACCTTCGAGGCCCTGCACGTGCGCTGGCGGACCGGCTTCGTGGAACGGGAGAAGACGATCGACCTTCGCAGCCCGGTCGAGTTCCGCCGCGGCGGCGTCTGCGAGCGCAGCAGCCGCTAGCCGGACCGCTTGCGCGCGCGGCGGATCCGCTCCAGGCGCTCGGCCATCTCGCGCTCCTCGCCGTGCCCGGTGAGCTCCAGGAAGCGCTCGCCGACGGCCTCCTCGGGCATCAGCTCCTGCTCCGAGACCCCCTCGGGGCGGGCGTGGGGGTAGTCGTAGCCCTTGCCCCGCCCGAGCGCCTCCGCCCCCGGATAGGCGGCGCTTCGCAATGGCCCGGGAGGGGTGGGGGCGCCGTGCTCGCGCACCCAAGCCCGCGCCCGGCCGATCGCCTCGCAGGAGGCGTTGGACTTCGGCGCGAGCGCCAGGTAGACGGCGGCCTGGGCGAGGTTGAGCGCGCACTCGGGCAGCCCCACGTGCTCCACGGCCTGGGCGGCGGCGACGGCCACGACCAGCGCCTGGGGATCCGCGTTGCCCACGTCCTCGCTGGCGAGGATCACCATGCGGCGGGCGATGAAGCGGGGGTCCTCGCCGCCCTCCAGCATCGCGGCCAGGTACAGCAGCGACGCGTCGGGGTCCGACCCGCGCGTGGACTTGATCCAGGCCGAGATCGTGTCGTAGTGGCGGTCGCCGCCCTTGTCGTAGAGGATCGCCCGCCGCTGCAGCGCGTCCTCGGTCAGCTCGAGCGTGACCGGCTGTCCCTCTTCCGCCGTCTCCGAGGCCAGCTCCAGCGCCGCGAGCGCCGTGCGCGCGTCGCCGCCGGCGCGGGCGGCCAGGAACTCGAGTGCGTCGTCGTGGACCTCCGGCGGATCGGCGATGCCGCGCTCGTCGGTGAGCGCGCGGCGCAGCAGCGCCAGCACGTCGTCGTCGCTCAGCCCGCGCAGCTCGTACACCCGCGAGCGCGACAGCAGCGCCGAGTTCACCTCGAAGTAGGGGTTCTCCGTGGTGGCGCCCACGAGCGTCACCAGGCCCTCCTCCACCGCGGGGAGCAGCACGTCCTGCTGCGCCTTGTTGAAGCGGTGGATCTCGTCGAGGAACAGGATCGTGGGCTCGCCGGAGGTGGTGCGCCGGTGGTCGGCGCGCTCCATCACCGCGCGCACCTCCGCGCGCCCGACGTTGACTGCCGACAGCTCCTCGAACGCGGCGCTGGCCGTGGTGGCCATCAGGCGGGCCAGCGTGGTCTTGCCCGAGCCGGGAGGCCCGTAGAGGATCATCGAGTGCGGCCGGCCGCCGTCGAGCGCCGTGCGCAGCGCCGAGCCCGGCTCCAGCAGGTGCTCCTGGCCCACCAGCTCGTCCAGCGACGCGGGCCGCATCCGGGCCGCCAGCGGCTGGCTGGAGACGGGCACGCGTGTCTGCCCGGCCACCGGCTGGGCCTCCTCCTCGAACAGGCGCCCGCCGTCGCTCACAGCCCGGTGAGAAAGCCCGCGATCTCGCGGGCGCAGCGCGCGGGGTCGTCCTCGATCACGAAGTGACCGGCGCCGCCGACCACGACCAGCTCGCTACCCGGTATCTGCTCGCGGAAGCGGTGGGCGCCCGCCACCGGGGCGAACGGGTCGTCCTCGCCCCACAGCAGCAGCGTGGGCACACCCAGCTCGCCGAGCTTGCCCTCGTAGGGCTCGAGCTTTGAGAAGTCGCCCGAGCGGTAGAGCTCCAGCTGCCCGCGGCGGCGGTCGTCGTCGCCGAAGCACTTCCAGTACTCGTCCACGGCCGCGTGGTCGATGCCCGGGCTGGACTGGGCCATCACGGCGCCGAAGCCCTCGCGGGTCATGCCCTCGATCAACTGCTCGCCCTGCCCCTCGGTGCGCAGAGCCTGCGCCATGCCGTGCCACTTGCCGTCGGAGAAGAAGCCGGTGTCGGAGATCACCAGCGCGCGCACCAGGTCCGAGTGGTCACACGCCCAGCGCAGGCCGATCAGCCCGCCCCAGTCGTGCGCCACCAGCGCGACAGGCCCCAGCCCGAGCCCGTCGTGCAGGCGCTGCAGCGCCTCGATCTGGCGCTCCCACGTGCCGGGCGGGTCGGCCGGAGAGTCGCCGAAGCCCGGGAGATCGGGCGCCACCGCGCGCCAGCCGGCGTCGGCGACGGCGGGCAGCACGTCGCGCCACATGTAGGACGACTCCGGGTAGCCGTGCACCAGCAGCGCGGCGGGGCCGTCGGCCGGGCCGGCCTCGCGGTAGGCGATGCCGTCGACGGTGGCGGTGGACTCGGGCATCTGCCGCCGAGGCTACAGCGGCGCGACCGCGCGAGAGGGCGCGGCCAGCTGCCCGAACAGGCGTGTGAGGGCGGGCCGCAGCACGCCGGTCTCGAAGTCCTCGCGCTGGCTGGCCAGCTGCTCCAGCATCAGGCCCGTCAGGGTGGCCACCACCACGCGCGCGTCCAACCCGGGCTCGTCGGAGCCCACGGCGCGGCAGCCCACCTCGGCCAGACGCAGGTTGGCCTCCTGCCAGCGCGCAAGCTCGGCGCGCAGGGCCGGCGTGCGGGCGGCCTCCAACCCGAGCTCGAACAGCGCCACGTGCTTGGCCGGGTCCTCGGCCAGGTCCCCCGCCAGCTGGGCGGACACGGCGGCGGCCCACTCGTCGGCCGACAAGGCGGAGGGGGCCAGGTCGAGCACCAGCCGCTCCAGGCGCTCGGTCTCCTCGCGCGCGGCCATCACCAGCGCGCGCTCGAGCAGCTCCTCCTTGGAGTCGAAGTAGTAGGTCGTGGAAGACACCGGCACGCCGGCCTCGCGCGCCACCGCGCGGTGGGTAACGGCGTCGGCGCCGCGCGCGCCGATCACGCGCAGCGTGGCACGCAGGATCTCCTCGCTGCGCCGCTCGCCTTTCTGGTACATTCGTTCCGCCAAACTGGAACAAACGTACCAGACTGTCCGGAGGACGAGAACCACCGATGACCACCACGCTCCCTACGCGCAACCCGCTGGACAACATCTCCTACGCGGACCTCTACCGCCGCTGGGAGCTGGGCC
Source organism: Thermoleophilaceae bacterium (assembly GCA_035646775.1). Classification (GTDB taxonomy): domain Bacteria; phylum Actinomycetota; class Thermoleophilia; order Solirubrobacterales; family Thermoleophilaceae; genus JAAYBF01. The sequence goes on from DASROS010000159.1 coordinate 30,863, forward strand.
ACTGGCGCGCCACCGAGCTGGACTTCACCGCGGATCGCCGGCAGTGGGAGAACGACTTCTCGGAGTTCGAGCGCACCGCGGCGCTGTGGAACTACTCGCTGTTCTTCTGGGGCGAGGATGCCGTGACCGATGGCCTGTCGCCCTACGTGGACGCGGCGCCCTTGGAGGAGCAGAAGTACTTCCTCGCCACCCAGCAGGTGGACGAGGCGCGCCACGCGGTCTTCTTCAACCGCTTCATGCACGAGGTCGTGGGGCTGGGCGACGGCACCCTCGCCGGTGGGCTGAACGCGATCAAGCCGCAGCTCACCTGGGGCTTCACGCGCGTGTTCGACCGGCTGGTCGACATGAGCGACGAGCTGCGTCGTGACCCCTCGATCCCGCAACTGGCGGCCGCGATCACGCTGTACCACGTGATCATCGAGGCCGCGCTCGCCCAGCCCGGCCAGCACTTCATCGCCCGCTACCTCACCGAGCGCGACACGCTTCCCGGCTTTCGCGCCGGCATGGAGAAGGTGGCCGCCGACGAGCAGCGCCACATCGGCTTCGGCGTGAAGCTGCTGTCGGACCTGCGCCAGATGGACCCCGAGGTGCCCTACGCGGTCGCCGACCTGCTGCGCGAGGTGATCCCGTGGACCGCCTCGGTCCTGGTCCCGCCGAATTGGGACATGCGCTACGTGGAGTGCTTCGGATTCACCCTCGACGACATCGGCGAGGAGGGCGCCACGTCGCTGGACGCCAAGATGCGCAGCGCGGGGATGCCGATCGACGAGCTGCCGGGCCCGCCGGTGTTCCCGGTGCCGGGCACGCCGCGCGAGCGCTCACAGCGGGGCCGGCGGATGGTCCGCGCGGGATACCTGGGCGAGAAGCTGGGCCCGCCGTCCACCGATCCCGACGACATGCACGTGTTCTTCGAGGTCGTCGCCGCCGCGCTCCAGGCCGACCGCGCGAGCGAGCCGGGCACCATCCAGTGGGACTTCCCGGACGCCGAGCCGTGGCACGTGGTGGTGGCAAACGGCGCCACCCGCGCCGAGCGCGGGACGGCCGATGCGCCGCGGGTGCGCTTCAAGACGACCTTCGAGGACTTCGTGGACGTGATCGCCCGCCGCGAGGATCCCAAGCGCCTGGTGGCCCGCGGCCGGCTGCGCCCCCGCGGCGACCTGCGCTGGCTGTGGCGCAGCCGCGGCATGTTCCCCGCTTAGCTATATTCGCATAGCTGGTATCGTTCTCTCGGTTATGAGAACGCCAGTTCCATCGTTGCTGCCCTTCTTCCGGTCGGAGTTGCAGTTGCGGGTGCTTTCCAGAGCCTTTGGAGCGGCAGGGGAGGGGGTAACCGCACAGGCTCTCTCGGACGAGCTGAATGCTCCGGCCGCATCGGTTCATCGAGAACTACATCGCGCCCTGGATGCGGGCCTCATCGAGCGAGACGAACGATCACGACCCCATCGATACACCGGTGCCACGGAGAGCCCCTTGTATCTGCCCCTTCGAGAGATCCTGGACCGAACTGTCGGTGTGGAGGGGGAGTTGCGAGAGGCCTTGGCGGGCGTTTCTGGCGTTCAGACCGCGGTCATACACGGCTCGTGGGCGGATGGCACGTTGCGACCGGGAAGCGACGTCGACGTCCTTGTCATCGGCACCGCCGACCTGGCATCGCTGCGGAGGCTGGTGCGACCCATCGGACAGCACGCGGGGCGGAGGATCGACGTGACGCTGTTTCGGCCCGATGAGGTCCGCTCTGAGCTTCGTGAGGGGAGCCCGTTCCTCGACAAGGTTGCTCGGGGGCCGCGCGTCACCCTAGTCGGCGATCTCGATCAGGTGAACCTTGTCTGACCCAGGCGCGAGTGGAGAACGTGCCCGCCGACCCGGCCATGGCACGAGTCTTCCTCAAGCGGGCACGGGCTTCGCGCGCGACGCGGGGAGGCCGGATTCCGCGCCCGCGAGCGTTCAAGTGCTTGCCTGGCAGACGTGCATCACCGTTATGGATGCGATCCTGCTCGCCGCCGGCCGTCGCGTGACCCGTGGAGATGGCGCTCATGTCCTTCGGCTGAAGGAGGCCGAACGGGCACTGCCCGACGATCACGGCACCTTGTTTGAGCGGCTCGATTCGCACCGCGACCTGAGAAATGAAGCCTCCTATCACGCAGGGGTAGTGTCGGAGGCCGAGGTCGAGGTCACCATGCAAGATGCAGGGGATCTGCTGGGAATCGCCGAGGCCTTCGTGGAAGGCGATGCCTAGCGTCTGCGGGAACCGCCAGGAGCCCGAACCTATACTCGCCTGGTGCCCGAGCCCGAGGACCTCGAGCGCCGCACCACCGAGTTGCTGCAGCGGTTGATCCGCTTCAACACGGTCAATCCGCCCGGCGACGAGCAGGCCTGCCAGGACTACCTGGCGGAGATGCTGGGCGGCGCGGGCTTTACGACCGAGCAGCTCTCAGCGGTCGAGGGGCGCCCGAACCTGGTGGCGCGCCTGCCCTCCGGCTCGGACGGCCCCGTGCTGTGCCTCCTGGGCCACGTGGACACGGTGCTCGCCGATCCCGCCGACTGGACGGTGGACCCGTGGTCGGGCGACATCAAGGACGGCTGCGTGTGGGGCCGCGGCGCGCTGGACATGAAGAGCCAGGTGGCCGCCGAGGTGGCCGCTGCCGTGGCGCTTGCCGAGCAGGGCTGGCGGCCCGAGACCGGCGAGCTCAAGCTCGTGATCACCGCCGACGAGGAGACCGGCGCGGCGTACGGCGCGCAGTGGCTGTGTGAGGAGCACCCAGAGAAGGTGCGCGCCGACCTCGTGGTGAACGAGGGCGCAGGCGAGTCGTTCGAGTACGGCGGCAAGCGCGTGTACGGCGTGTGCGTGGCCGAGAAGGGCGTGTTCCGGTTCAGGCTCACCACGAACGGAACGGCCGGCCACGCCTCCATCCCGCGGATAGGCGACAACGCACTGGTGAAGATGGCGCCGGTGCTGGAGGCGCTCGCGGGCGGGCGCGTGTCGCCCGAGCACACACCCGAGGGGGATGCCTTCCTCGCCGCGCTCGGCGCCGGCGACGACGACCTCCAGGCCGCGCTCGCCGAGGTGGAGGCCACGGACCCCCGTGTGGCCGTGCTGCTCGAGCCGATGCTCGGGGTGACGCTCTCGCCCACGATGATCACCGCGTCCCAGAAGATCAACGTGATCCCCGCGCACGCGAGCCTCGACGTGGACTGCCGCGTGCCTCCGGAGCTGGGCGAGGAGCACGCGCTAGAGCGCATACACGAGGCGATCGGCGGCGAGGACGGATACGAGATCGCCTTCCGCGACACCGTGGTGGGCAACCGCTCGCCGATCGACTCGCCGCTGATGGAGACGATCCGCTCCTTCGTCGAGCGCGAGGACCCCGGCGCCGAGGTCACGCCCGTGGTGCTGCCGGGCTTCAGCGACTCGCGCTGGTTCCGCGAGGCCTTCCCCGATTGCGTGGCCTACGGCTTCTTCCCGCAGCGAACGATGGACCTGTTCGAGGCGGCGCCGCTGATCCACGGCGCGGACGAGCGGGTGCCGGTGGAGGACCTGGGGCTGGCCGCCCGCTTCTACACGAACCTGATCGAGGAGACGCTGAGATGAGCGAAGCGAAGGTACCGCCGCTGGTGGGCGAGAGCGACGACGCGATCGAGAAGCTGCGGCTGGGCGGCATGGCGCTGCGCAACGGGTTGCTGGTGCACGGCCCGACCCACTGGGCCGCCGCCGTGCGCGACCGCGACGGCGAGATCCGCGTGGCCTCGGGGCGCAAGCCCTCGCTGGGCGGGCGGGCCACGGAGGGGATACCCGGGCTGCGCGGCGTGACCAAGCTGGCCGAGGCGATGGCCGTGATCCCGCTGGTCAAGCGCGCGCTCCCGGCCGCCAAGCTGCCGATGGAGGACCTGCGCGTGGTGGGCGCGATGGCGGGCGCCGCGCTGCTCGGCCAGGCCATCCGCTCGACCGGCGCGCGCACGGTGGCACGCGAGGCCGCTGTGGGCGCGGTGAGCCTCGCCCCGGCGCTGTTCGCGCTGCGCGGCGGCGACCTCGCCGCCTACCACGGCGTGGAGCACAAGTCGATCGCCGCCTACGAGCAGGACGGCGAGGCGGCCGAGGCCGACAAGGAGCACGACCGCTGCGGCTCGAACCTGGTGGCCCCGATGTTGGGCGCCACGGCGGTGGGCACCGTGGTCGCGCGCAAGGCCGGGCTGCGCGGCCCGCTTGCCGAGGCCGGCGTGGCTGTGGGCAGCGCCGCGCTGGCGGTCGAGGTGTTCGCCTACGCCGAGCGCCACGACGGCTCGCGCGTGTCGAGCCTGCTGCGCCGTCCCGGCTATGAGATCCAGCGCGTGGTGGGCACCCGCGAGCCCACCGACGAGCAGCTGGCGGTGGGCCGCGCCGCGCTGGCGGAGATCCTTCGGGTGGAGGGCGCCACATAGCCTCGGCGGTGCGCACGAGGCTGGACCCGGCCGTCTTCCGCCTGCCGGTTGAGCGGATAAGGGAGGGCTACTACACCGACGCCTACTTCAACCTCGCGAAGGAGCTGCTGGAGGAGGAGGGCCGGCGCCCGCGGGTCACGATGCAGGTGTTCCAGAAGGGCGAGTCGGTGCTGGGCGGAATCGATGAGGCGATCGCGGTGCTGAAGGAGTGCGCCGGCCGCGAGGCCCCCGACGGCTGGGAGCTCGGCTGGGACCGGCTGGACGTGCGCGCGCTGCACGAGGGCGACGAGATCGCGCCGCATGAGACCGTGATGACGATCGAGGGCGACTACTCGCTGTTCGCCCACCTCGAGACCGTCTACCTCGGCTGCCTGGCCCGGCGCACGCTGGTGATGCGCAACGTGCGCGAGGTGGTGGAGGCCGCCCGCGGCAAGCCGATCCTGTTCTTCCCGGCGCGCCACGACCACTGGCTGGTGCAGACCGGCGACGGCTGGGCCGCCCACGTGGCCGGCGCGATCGGCGTGTCCACGGACGCCCAGGCCTCGTGGTGGGGAGGAACGGGTATCGGCACCGTGCCGCACGCGCTGATCGCGGCCTTCGGGGGCGACACGGTGGCGGCGTCGAAGTCCTTCGCCAGGCGCTACTCCGGGGAGACCAACGTGACCGTGCTGGTGGACTTCGACAACGATTCCGTGCGCACCGCGATCGAGGTGGCCGACGCCCTCGGCGACGACCTCTGGGGCGTGCGCCTGGACACCTCCGAGCGGATCGTGGACCGCGCCCTGTGGGATGACATGGGCGACTTCCGGCCGACCGGCGTGAACCGCGTGCTGGTGGAGAAGGTGCGCGCGGCGCTCGACGACGCCGGCCACGAGCGGGTGAAGATCGTGTGCTCCGGCGGCTTCGACGCGGAGAAGATCCGCGAGTTCGAGGCGGCGGGCGCGCCGGTGGACTCCTACGGCGTGGGCTCGTCCCTGCTGCGCGGCCAGAACGACTTCACCGCCGACGTGGTGCGGCTGGACGGACGCGACTGCGCCAAGGCCGGCCGGGCGTACCGCCCGAACGCCAGGCTGGAGCGGGTGGACTGATGTACGAGCCACACGCCGGGCCGATCGCCCCTACCCTGGGGCGCGCATGTCCGTCCTAGCCATCTCCTGGTACCAGATCCAGGACTGGGCAGTCATCTGGCTGCCGATCGTCTTCATGGGCCTGATCGCGGTCGTGCTGGTCTACATGCTGCGGTTCATGCCGCGCACCGCGCCCCAGGAGATCAAGCCCTCGAGCTCGGATTCAATCGGCTGGGGGGACGTGGCGGGTGTGGAGGAGGCCAAGGACGAGCTGCGCGAGGTGGTCGAGTTCCTGCGCGACCCCGGGCGCTTCCACGCGCTGGGGGCGAAGGTGCCCAAGGGCATCCTGCTTCACGGCCCGCCCGGCACCGGCAAGACGCTGCTGGCCAAGGCCGTGGCCCACGAGTCCAACGCGAAGTTCTACGCACAGTCGGCCTCGTCGTTCGTGGAGATGTTCGCCGGCCTCGGCGCTGCCCGCATCCGGCGGCTGTTCCGCGAGGCACGCAACGCCGCCCCGGCGATCGTGTTCATCGACGAGCTTGACGCGGTGGGCGCCACGCGCGGCGCCGACGTGTCGGGCGAGAAGGACCAGACGCTCAACCAGCTGCTGGTGGAGCTGGACGGCTTCGGTGGAGGCGACCAGCTCGTGGTGATCGCGGCCTCCAACCTGCTCGACAAGCTCGACCCGGCGCTGCTGCGGCCGGGCCGGTTCGACCGCCAGATCTTCGTCTCTCCGCCCGACCTGAAGGGCCGCAAGCACATCCTCGCCGTGCATACGCGCGGCAAGCCGCTGGCCGCGGACATCGACCTCGAGGTGGTGGCGCGGCAGACCAGCGGGCTCACGGGCGCCGACCTCGCCAACATCTGCAACGAGGCCGCGATCTTCGCCGGCCGGGCCCACCGCAGGGTGGTCCAGACCACCGACTTCCAGGCGGCGCTGGAGCGCGTGGTGGCGGGCATGCAGTCGCGCCGCGTGATCACCGACCACGAGAAGCGCGTGGTGGCCTACCACGAGGCCGGGCACGCGCTGTGCTCCCAGCTGCTGCCCTCTGTGGAGAAGGTGCACCGGATCTCGATCGTGCCCCGCGGCCAGGCGCTGGGCTACACGCTCAATCTGCCCGAGGAGGACCGTTACCTGAAGACCCAGGAGGAGCTGATGGACTACCTCGTGGTCCTGCTGGGCGGGCGCGTGACCGAGAGCCTGGTCTTCGGCCAGATCACCACCGGCGCCTCCGACGACCTGCGCAAGGTCCACGAGATCAGCCGCTCGATGGTCACCGACTACGGAATGGGCACCAATCTTCAGTCCAAGCAGCTGCCCGCGAGCGACTACTCGATGGCCGATGCCACACGGCGCATGATCGACGAGGAGCAGCAGCACATCGCCGACGAGGCCCACCGCCGCGCCACGCGGATAGTGGCGGCACACCGCCCCCTGCTGGAAGCGTTCGCGGCCAGGCTGCTGGAGAGCGAGATGCTGGAGCGCGGCGACATCGAGCGCATCACCGCGGAGTACGAGGGCGAGGCCGTCCCGCGGCGGCGCTTGGAGCCGCTTCCGGGCACCGGTACAGGGCGCGCGCGGGTGGCCGCGAGCGAACGGCTCGAGCCGGGCGCCAAGTAATCTCCGCCGGGTGTTCGGAGAGATCGATCACATCGGCGTGGCCGTCGAGGACCTCGACGAGGCGATCGCCCTCTATCGCGACCGCCTCGGCATGCGTGAGCAGCACCGCGAGACCGTGGAGGAGTTCGGCGTGGAGGCCGCGCTGCTGGAGATAGGGGACGCCCACGTGGAGCTGCTCACCCCGATCGAGTCCGACAGCGCCTTGGCTCGCTTCCTCGCGAAGAACGGCCCCGGGATGCACCACGTGGCCTACCGCACCGCCGACATCGACGCCGCGCTGGAGCGGATGAGCCAAGCCGGGGTCCGGATGATCGACGAGCAGGCGCGAAGCGGGATCCAGGAGAGCCGCGTGGCATTTGTGCACCCCAAGTCCACCGGCGGCGTGCTCACCGAGATCGTGGAGCCCGCACATGACTGACCTGCGCCGTCTGGATGTGGGCTTCCAGGGCGGCCAGGTGCTGGCCGTGCGCATCGAGGTCGATGCCTACGACGCACTGGTGAAGGCCCTCGCCAACGACCGCGCCGAGCGCTGGCACCAGCTGGACACCGACGACTCGCAGGTGCAGGTCGATCTCTCACAGGTCGTCTACGTGCAGCGCGAGAGCGGTAACCAGAAGGTCGGCTTCTAGCCGCCGCTCCCCGAGCGCCGCCCGATGCTCCGCGCGCTGGACCTGGCCCTCTTGCGGCTGCTGCGAACGCGGCTCCACGGCCCGCAGATCGAACGGGCGGTGCTCCTGTTCACACGTACGGGCGAGCACGGAGCGCTGTGGCTGGCCATCTGCCTCCTGGGCTCGATCCTCGACCCACGCCGGCGCGCGCTGTACCGGCAGGCCGGCCTGACCGTCGTCGCCTCTTACCTTCTGAACATCGTGCTCAAGAACGTCTTCCGCCGCCGCCGGCCGCTGATCGAGGAGCTGCCCTCGCTGTCCACGACGGTCACCGCCCTGTCCTACCCCTCCGCCCACGCCACCACGTCGTTCGCCGCCGCGCGGGTGCTGTCCGGCGAGCTGCCGGTGCGGCCCCTCTACGCCTGCGCGGTGGCAATGGGCCTCTCGCGACCCTACGTCGGGGTGCACTACCCCTCCGACATCGCGGCCGGCGCGCTGCTTGGCACCGCCGTGGCCGACCTCCTCGCGCCATGAAGGTAGGCATTCTGGGCCTGCCCAACGCGGGCAAGTCCTCCCTCTTCAACGCCCTCACGCGCGCGGGCGCGCAGGCGGCCAGCTACCCGTTCACCACGGTGGAGCCCAACGTGGCCGTGGTGCCGGTGCCCGACGATCGCCTGGATGCCGTGGTCGAGACGGTGGGAGCCACCCCCACGGTCTACGAGACGATCGAGTTCCACGACATCGCCGGTCTGGTGCGCGGGGCGCACAAGGGCGAAGGCCTGGGCAATCGCTTCCTGGGCAACATCCGCGAGACCGACGCCCTCGTGCACGTGGTCCGGACCCACGACGACTCCCAGGTGGTCCATCCCGAGGGCCGTGTGGATCCCCTGGCCGACATCGAGACGGTGGAGACGGAGCTGCTCTACGCCGACCTCGAGCAGGCTGAGCGACGGCTGGAGAAGGTGGCGCGGGAGGCCAAGTCCGGAGCGAAGGACAAGGTGGCCGAGGAGGCCTGGCTACGCGAGCTGATCGCCGCGCTGGGGGAGGGCCGCCCCGCGCGCACGGTACCCCCGCCGGACGCCGCGCCCGATGCCCTGCGGAAGCTGCAGCCGCTCAGCTCCAAGCCCGTGCTCTACCTCGCCAACGTGGGCGAGGGAGATGCGCACGAGCCGCCCGAGGAGCTGGCCGCCTACGCGCGCGACCAGGGCGCCCGCGCCGCGGCGGTGTCGGCCCGCCTGGAGGCCGAGCTGGCCGAGCTGGACGCCGACGAGGCCGCCTCGATGCGCGAGGAGATGGACGCCGGCGAGTCGGGGCTGGCCACCGTGGTGCGAGAGGCCTGGGAGTTGCTCGGACTGATCTCCTTCTTCACCGCCGACGGGGGCAAGGAGGGGCGCGCCTGGGCCATCTCGCGCGGCACGTCCGCCCGGCGGGCCGCCGGGCGGGTGCACACGGACATGGAGCGGGGGTTCGTGGCCGCTGAGGTGGTGTCCTGGCGCGACCTGGTGGACGCCGGCGGCTACGCGGCGGCCCGGGAGCGCGCGAAGCTGCGCGTCGAGGGACGCGACTACGAGGTGCGCGACGGCGACGTGATCACCGTGCGCTTCACTCCCTAGGCCAGTAGCTCGACGCGGTCGCCTGTCCGCACGGTGCCGGCGTGCATGACGCGTGCGTTCAGCGCGAGCTTGCCGTCGAACCGGGTGCGGATGCCGCGCAGGACTTCGACGTCCTGGTCGACGGTGTCGGGATCGAAGGTGGTCACGATGCAGCGGTCTCGCAGGCTGTCCAGACCGATAACGGCGTCCCCGATGCGCAGCTGTCGGCCTTCCCACTGGCGTTCGCTGAGCCCGGGGACGCCCTGGATGACGATGTTGGGCCGCAGCCGTCGCCCGTCGTGGCCGAAGGCGGCGATCGCTCCATCGGTGGCCACGAGAAGCGGGAGGATGTCGAAGCGATCTAGCCCATCGTGGCGGACCAGTCGAGCCCCGCCCCCGACAGCGTGGCGCACGAGCTCGGCAGCCTTGGTGTCGTCCCAGGGGCGGCCCTCCACGAGCGGCTGGCCAGCGGATGCCAGCCGCGCTGTGAGGTTCAGCAGCAGCGGCCGCGCGCGCGCCGTCACAAGCCTGCCCTGTTCGTCCTCGACGTGCACGACGCGGTCGCCGGCGATGCCGTCGGCCCGCAGTTCGGCGGCCTCCAGGCGCTCGCCGCGCATCGACTTGACCGGATAACGCCACAGCTCCCCCACCCGCATGTCCGCGTCGGAGTCGACCATGGCGTCGACTCTAGGCGGGTGCGCTTCACTCGCTACCGGTGAGCGGTACTCCTGACCTTCGCGAAGGGCGGCCCGACGGCCCGATCAGCTACTTCTATGAACGAGAGCTTTGAACCCGGCTAGCGGCCGCGCTTGAACCGCACCAGCTCTTCGCGGTCGGCGCCGCCTGAGACCCCCACCGCCAGCACCGGCCCGATGCCCCGAGCATAGAACTTGAACTCGAGGACCTTCGGCTCGAGGGGGTTCGTGTCCTTGGTCATGAGGACCCTTCCCCTGCCGAAGTGCCCGAAGGGGACCTCCGCCTGCTCGCGCAGACTCACGATTTCTCCCTTGTCCTCCGCCTGGCCCTTGTAGTACTCCTGCCGGTACCGCATTCCGGGCCTCGGCTTGGCGGGCAGGATCACGCCGGCCTGGGCTCCGTCCACGCCGGCCTCGAACGAGCCCTCGGTGCTGCGGAACTTCCCGTTCTCGTACTCCTTGGTGGCCTCGCCGAGGTACCAGATGTTCCCCGCCTTGTCCTGGGCGTACCAGTCGTCGGTGACCTCCACCGGCTTGCCCTTCTCGGTCACCACGTCGTGCACCACGCGAGCCATGACGCCGTTCGCGATCATCTTCTTCCGCCCGGTCACGGTGACCACCACGCGCTGCTTGGTCCCGTCCGGAGCGGTCTCCCGGTAGATCCAGCGGGTGCCCACGCGCATCGGCCACCAGGGGTGGTCGATCCGGGTGGTGAAGCCGGCGGGGTCGAGCGTCACGGGCTCGCTGCCCTGGGGCAGCCCTCCCTTCCCGGAGGTCCCGGCGCCGGCCGCCTGCGGGCCGTAGGAGCCCGCGCAAACGGCGGCGGCGCTGAGAGCCAGCGCCGCCGCCGTGCCGAGTACGCGCTTTGCGGTCATCGTGAAGGGCTCAGTCGTCGCCGCGCTCGTCCTGCTCGCCCGAGTCGTCGTCGGCCGAGTCGCTGATCACCTTGAAGTCACTGTTGAGGTGGACTTCGCTCTGGCTTCCGTCGGCCTGTCTGACCTCGACCTCGTAGGCGCCTTCCTCGTCGCCGACCTCGGTCTCGGTCGCCTTGCCGCCGCCGGTGTGCTTCAGCGCGGCCGAGATCGCCTGGCTGCGAGCGTCGCCCGCGATGGCCTTCTCCCCGCCGGCGTCCTCGCCCTCGCCGCCGCCGCCCGCAGCGCCGGCGATCGCCGCGCCGCCGACGGCCAGCGAGGCCACGACTCCGGTGGTGATCAGTACGCCCTTGAGCTTGTCGTTCATTGGTGTCCTCCTGTGGTGGATGAAGCGATATCAGCACCGTAGACCTCGTCGCTGAGAACAGCCTGAGAGGGATCCAGCCCGCCTGGAGGGTCGGGGAACCACACCAGGACCGTCGATGGGCCTCCAGGCGCGATCTCGGCGTGGCCCCCGTGGGCCTCGGCCACTGCGCGGACGATCGCAAGCCCCAGTCCCACGCCGGTGCCGCTGCGCGCTTGGTCACCGCGCGCGAAGCGCTCGAAGGCGCGCGCGGCCAGCTCGTCGGGGAAGCCCGGTCCGCAGTCGCTGACCTGCACCGCCACCCCACCATCGCCTCGGCGCGCGCCGAGCACAACCTCGCCCTCGCCGTGGCGCAGCGCGTTATCGGTGAGGTTGCCGAGCACTTGGCGCAGGCGCAGCGGGTCTGCGTGAAGAACCAGATCGTCGACAGCATCCACGCGGACGGGCCGGCCACGCGCCTCGGCGCGGTCTGCGAAGCGCTGACGCGCGCCCTCCAGCTCGTGACGCGCGGCAAGCGGCTCAGCACGCACCGGCAGCTCACCCCCCGCCGCCCGGGCGATCACCAGGAGATCCTCGGCCAGCTGCACGAGGCGGTCGCATTCCTCCACCGCCGCCACGAGCGACTCGCGGGCGCGCGGCCCCACCTCGTTCGAGCGCAGCGCGGTCTCCAGCTCGGTCTTGACCACGGCGATCGGCGTGCGCAGCTCGTGACTGGCGTCCGCTACGAACCGCCGCTCGCGCTCGAAAGAGCGGCGCAGCCGGTCGAGCATCTCGTTGAGCGTCGTCCCGAGCCGATGCACCTCGTCGTGCGCGTCGGGCAGGGGCAGCCGGTCGCCCGGGCGCTCCAGCGAGACCTCCTCTGCCCGGCGGCGCATGGCCTCCACCGGCGCGAGGCCGATGGTGGCCAGCCCGTAGCCCGCGAGCGAGGCCAGCAGCACGGCCAGCGGACCGCCGATGGCAAACGAGGCAAGCAGGCCGCTGAGAGTCTCGTCGCGGTCCCCCAGGGACTGGCCAACCGCGCGGACGCGCCCGCCGCCCGCCGGCTCCGCGAGCACCCGCGCCGTGCCGTCGATTCCCGGTACCGCGCGTTCGACCGTGAGCCGGCCACGCTGCGCCCGCTCGAGCTCCGCTGGCGCGAGCGCCGGCTTGCCGCTTCCGCCCGTGAAGCTGATCACGCGCCCGTCGGCCCCTACCAGCTGAGCAAAGAAGTCCTCGGGGTCGCCCGCCGTCGTGCGCGCGGGCGCTGCGATGCGCCCCTGCAGGCCGTCGTCGATGGTCTCGTCGAGGTTGGCCTTCAGCCGCAGGTAGACGAACAACGCCGCTGCCGCCAGGACCACAACCATCGCCAGCGCGAAGGCGGCCGTCAGCCTGGCGCGAATCGGCAGGCGGCTCACGCCCCACCGTCCCGACGCAGCCGGTAGCCGATGCCGCGCACCGTCTCCAGCGATTGGACTCCGAACGGACGGTCGATCTTTTCGCGCAGGTAGCGAACGTAGACCTCGACGACGTTGGAGCGGTGCTCCAGGCCCAGGTCCCAGGCCGCCTCCAACAGCTGGTCGCGGGTGAGGACGTGACCGGGCCTGCGCATGAAGGCCTCCAGCAGGACGAGTTCGCGGGCTGACAGCCCGATCAAAGTGTCTCCGCGCCGGACCTCACGGGAGGCGGGGTCGAGCTGTAGGTCGCCCACCTCGATTACCGCCGGACGCTCCACCGGCCCGCGCCGGGCCAGCGCGCGCAGGCGGGCCAGCAGCTCGGCCAGCGAGAACGGCTTGACCAGGTAGTCATCGGCGCCCGCGTCGAGCCCGCGAACCCGGTCCTCCACGGCGTCGCGGGCGGTGAGCATGATGATCGGCACCCAAAAACCCTCAGAGCGCAGGCTGCGGCAGACCTCCAGTCCGTCGGTACCCGGCAGCATCACGTCCAGCACCATCGCGTCGTACTCGGTGGAGGAGCGCGCCATGCGCAGCGCGTCGTCGCCGTCCGGCGCCACGTCCACGACCATCCCCTCACCCCGCAGGCCGCGCAGCACGGCGGCGGCCAGCCGTAGATCGTCCTCGGCGAGCAGCACGCGCACGCCTCCATCTTCCTCGACTTTATGAGAGGACGCTGAGAGCGGCTAGCGCACGCGGATGGCGGGCCCGGCCACGGGGCCGGACTTCACGCGATACGCGCCCGTCTTCAGCACCGCCGTGGAGAATCGCCCGCGGCGGTCAGTGCGCACACGGCCGGCCGGCCGCCAGCCCTTCCGCGTGCGGCGCTGCACGACCAGCCGCCTCGAGCGGGGAGCGGGGCTCACGGCGCCCTTGATCTGCGGTAGGGGCACCACGGACGCCGAGGCCCGCCTAGGGCTGCGCACCCGCGATGTGGACACCTTCGTGAAGAACGCCCAGGTGTCGTACAGACCGAGCCGGGCCCGGATCTGCGGGCCGGTGAGGTCGAGCGTGCCGCGCGAGCCGTACACCCGCGCGCGCACGATGCGCGGCGAGTTGCCGCGCCTGAGGACCGTGACCTTGCGGAACGTGCCGGGCGAGCCCAGCTTGGCGCCCAGCTGGCCTGTGGTGAAGCGGAACCTCCAGCGGTGCTTGGGCGAGATGTCATCGTAGGGGTCCGGCACGGACTTCAGCCACGGCTGCGGCGGGGCGCCCACGAACGAGTTCTCGATGTTCTCGGTGCGTCCGCCCGAGGTGGAGAAGAAGAAGGTGGTGGCGATGTCGCCGCCGTAGGTGACCACCTCGTTGGAGGTGGCGCGGATCGCGGAGTCTGTGCTGGAGCGCTCGCCCTGCACGCCGAGGTAGACCTGCGAGCGCGTGTCGGGATAGAGGTCGAACACCTCGCCGGACTTACGCGTGGCCAGTGCGTAGGTGCGCGCGGTGACGGCCTGGGCCTTGAGGGCCTCGGGGTGCCAGCTCGAAGGCATCTCGCCGGCCACCACGCCCTGCACGTAGGAGTCGATCGGCAGCGAGTTGATCGCGGTCACGCCGCCGGCGGCGCCCGCGCGAAGGACCATCGTGCCGCGGTAGCTGCCCGAGCTCACGCCGTTGATCGCCGGCCCCAGCAGCCGGATCGAACCGCCGCCGGTGGCCTGGAGGGGCCCGGTGAACGTGCCCACGCCGGACACTCTCAGTCGCCCTCCGCGCGCCGGGCGAACCACCCGCACAGCGTTGGGGTTCACCCGCCGGCCGGCCACCTTCGTGGCGCCCGTGAAGCGCACGTACGGGTCGCTGGCCTGCAGCAACACGCGGACGGGCCGGCTTGGGGCGGTCCCGAGCTGGGTGCCGGTGTAGTAGTGACGCAGGATGCGCTGGTAGTCGAACCCCTGCAGGGCGTAGCCGTAGGCGCCGTACTGGCTCATCCCGATCCCGTGGCCGAAGCCCGCGCCGCGCACGATGTGGCGTGTGGCGGCGGAGGCGGCGGGGGCCGCGGCGAGCAGGAAGAGGGCTGTGATCGCTAGGAGTCGGCGCATAGTGGTGCAGTCGGCGCTTGTGGTGAGAACCGTTAGGGGGCCGCAAGGTAGCGGTGCCGGAGACTCGCGGGAGGAGCGCAGCCGGATCGGTTCGGAGGAGCGCAGGCCGATCGTCGATCGGCCGAGCACCGCACGGATGGATCTCCGGCGAGCACCGCACCGATCCCTTACGGGCGGGCTGCGAACAGCCGCCACTCGCCGGGAACGCCCCTCAGCTCATGGGCTCCACGCTCCTCGAAGTCGATTCCCGATCCCACCACCAGGTCCTTCACGGTGCTCGACACGAGCACCTCCCCCGCCGTGGCCGTGGACATCACCCGGGCGCCGATGTGCACGGCCATGCCGCCCACGTCGTCGCCGATCACCTCGCATTCGCCGGTGTGCAGGCCTGCGCGGATCTGGATGCCCAGCCCCTCGGCCCCCTCCCCGATCGAGGCCGCGGCACGGATCGCCCGGGCGGGGCCGTCGAAGGTGGCCAGCACGCCGTCGCCGGTCGACTTCACGGCGCGCCCCCGGTGACGGGTGAGCGCCTGGCGCACCAGCCGGTCGTGGCGCTCCAGCACCTCCCGCCAGGCGCGATCGCCCAGCTCGGCGGCTCGCTCGGTGGAGCGAACGATGTCGGTGAACAGCACGGTGGCCAGCACGCGGTCGGGCTCGCGCTCGTGGCGCGTGCCGGTCACGAACTCCTCGATCTCGCCAAGGATGGCGTCGCTGTCCCCTACGGAGAACAGACTGTCGGTGCCCTCCAGCTCCACGTAGCGCGCCCCCGGGATGTGCTCGCCCAGATAGCGCCCGTGCTCCACCATGAGGAAGGGGTCCTGAGTCCGGTGCATCACCAGCGTCGGCACGTTGATCGTGGGCAGCACCGGCCGCACGTCGGTGTGGCCCATCGCCTCCATGATCTGGCTGATGACGCCCGGGGACGCCGAGTAGCGCTCCATTCTGCCCGCCCACTCCACGAACGCGGGATCGCCCATCCGGCTGGGGGCCAAGCCTGCGGGCACACCGCCGGAACCCCACTGCTCGATCGCCGCTTCGACCCGAAGCCGACGCTCCTCGTCGCTGGGCGGCCAGTCGTAGTCGGGCGCCCACCGGGAGCGCGCGAAGGTTGCGTAGAGGATCAACCCGGAGACGCGATCGGGGTGGGTGGCGGCGAACAGCATCGCAAGCGGCCCCCCCTCCAGCGAGCCCATCAGGGTCGCCCGCTCTGATCCGGCTGCGTCCATCACGGCCAGCACGTCGTCCATCTGATCCTCGAGCGTGGGGAAGCCCAGCCATGGGTCCGACAGTCCCGCCCCGCGTCGATCGAAGGAGATCAGGCGGGCGAACGTGCACATGCGACCCAGAAACGCAGCGATCGTCGGCTCCTCTGCCAGAACCTCGATCTGCCCGATCCAGGTGGGCACGTAGACGATGTCCTCGCTCGCCTCGCCCGCCACGTTGTAGGCGATGTGCAGCGCTCCGCTGCGGGTGTAGCGGGTGGTGTGGCCCACGCCACGAGGGTACTCGGGGGCCGCGGGCACGACTCTGCAGGCCCCTCGGTGAACTCAACCGCTGGGGCATTCGTGTCGATACGGCGAGAACGGCATGGTAGGCCCGGCTCGAAGTCTCCCCCGACCCTCCGCAGCCACCCTTGGCGCGGCCGGCTTCGCCATCGCCTACTTCGGGCTCACCTGGTTCAGCTCGCTGTTCGTCCACGAGCCCGAGGGCATCGCGGGCATCTGGCCCGCGAGCGGCGTGGCGCTCGTGGCGATGCTCGTGACCGAGAGGAGGCTGTGGCCCGTGCTAGCGGCCATCGTGGTGGCGGCCAACATGGTCACGAACACGATGGCGGACATGGCGCTGCCGCCGGCGTTCGGGTTCTCGCTCGTGAACGCCGCGGAGCCCCTCGGGGTGGCCGCGGTACTCGCCGCGGGGGGCAGGGCCTTCCGCCTCGACCGCTCCCAGGAGGTGCTGCGCTTTATGAGCGCCGTGCTGCTGGGCGCGGCCGCCGCAGCCGTGGCCGGCGCGTTCCTCGCCGTCCTCGCCTTCGACGCACCCTGGGCCAGCACCTGGCGGCAGTGGCTGGTGGCGGACGCCCTCGGGATGATCGTGGCCGCGCCGGTGCTCGGCGCGCTACCGCTCTCCAGGCTCCGGTGGCCCGGGTGGCGCCCGCTCGCCGAACCGATCGCCGTCCTCTTCGCCACAGCGCTCGTCACGTTGTCGGTGTTCCGGGGCCAGGGCGCGCCCGACCTCGTCTCGGCCTGGCCCTACATGGTGTTCCCCCTGCTCGTGTACGCCGCGATGAGGCTGTCGCCGCCGGGCGCCGCCCTGGTGGCGCTCGAGGTTGCGCTGATCACGGTGCTCGCCACCCTGGCCGACCACGGGCCGTTCGCGCAGACCGGGATGGCCGCGGACGAGCAGATCCTCAACATGCAGCTCTTCCTCTCCCTGGCCGTGCTCTTCACGCTGCTCGTGTCGGCGGTGACCGGCGAGCGCACCAGCGCGCTGGCCGAGCTGGCCGACGCCGAGCGCCGCACCCGGCTCATCCTCGACACTGCGCAGCAGGCATTCGTGTCGGTGGACGCCGAGGACCGCATCGCGGACTGGAACCCGATGGCGGAGGAGGTCTTCGGCTGGAAGCGCGACGAGATCCTCGGGCGAACGGTGGCGGAGACGCTCGTCGCCGAGCACCGCCGCCCCGGCTACAGGCGCGCTTTCGCCGGCCTGCTGGGAGCCGGCGACAGCGCTCGTGGGAGCTTGCGCGAGGAGATGATGTGCATGCACCGTGACGGCCACGAGTTCCCGGTCGAGCTCACCGGGTCGCCGCTCGTGACCTCCGCGGGCTGGCGGATGAACTCCTTCGTCTCCGACATCTCGGACCGCAAGCGGGCGGAGGACGAGCTGCGCGCGAGCGAGACGCGCTTCCGCGCGCTGGCCACCCAGGCGCCCGGCGGGATCTATGAGACCCAGGCGGACGGCTGGTGCACGTTTGCGAGCGAGCGCTGGTGTGAGGTGGCCGGCTTGACCGCCGAGGAGGCGCTGGGCTACGGCTGGGCGAAGGCGATGCACCCCGACGACCTGCCGGCGGTGGTGGCCGGATGGCAGGAGGCCCGCGACAGCGAGCGCGACTTCAGCCTCGAGTATCGCCTCGTGCGCCCCAGCGGCGAGGTGCGCTGGGTGAACGGCACGGCGACGACGGTCAAGGACGAGGACGGCACCGTCACGGGCTTCATCGGCGTGGCGCTGGACGTGACCGAGCGCAAGCGCACCGAGACCGACGTGCGCCTTGCCGGCGAGATCGCGGCCAACATGGCCGAGGGCGTCTGCCTGGTGCGTCTCTCCGACGACAGGATCGTGTTCGCCAACCGCCGCTTCGAGCAGATCTTCGGCTACGAGATGGGCGAGCTGATCGGATGCAACGTGGACGTCCTGAACCCTCCCGGGGCGGAGGACCCGGTCGAGACGGCGGCCGAGATCCAGACGCAGGTGGCCGAGCGGGGCCACTGGCACGGCGACATCCACAACGTGCGCAAGGACGGGACCGCTTTCTGGACCCAGGGCAACGTGTCCACCTTCGACCATCCCGAGCACGGGGCCGTGTCGGTCGCGATCCAGTGGGACGTGACCGAGCAGAAGCAGGCCCAGGCCGAGGCACGCGACGCCGAGGAGCGCTTCCGCAGGGCGTTCGAGGAGTCGCCGATCGGCGTGGCGCTCGCCTCGCTCGACGGCCGCTTCGCGCGGGTGAACCGGTCGCTGGCCGAGATGGTGGGCTACAGCGTGGAGGACCTGGAGGGTCGTGACTTCGCCGCCATCAGCCATCCCGACGACATCGGGCGCGACGAGCAGGCCCTGGCCGAGCTGGTGTCCGGCGGCCTGCAATCGCACAACAGTGAGACGCGGTTCGTGCACGCGAGCGGCCACCCGGTGTCGGTGGCGCTGAGCCTGAACCTGATCCGCAACTCCGACGGCGAGCCATCGCACCTGCTGGCCCAGATGCAGGACGTGACCGACCGCAAGCGCTACGAGCAGAAGCTCCAGCACATGGCCGACCACGATCCGCTGACGGGCCTGCTCAACCGCCGCAGCTTCGAGCGCGAGCTCACGGCCCACGTGGCCCGCAGCGGCCGCTACGGCGCGGAGGGCGCGCTGCTCATGCTCGACATCGACAACTTCAAGTACGTGAACGACACGCTCGGCCACAACGCCGGCGACGCGATCATCGTGCGGGTGGCCCAGGCACTGCGGACCGCGCTCCGCGAGTCCGACGTGGTCGCTCGCCTCGGCGGCGACGAGTTCGCCGTGCTGCTCCCCAAGGCCGACATCCCCGCCGCGCGTGCGGTGGTGGACAACCTGCTCGCCGCCGTGCGCGGCCAGAGCGACAGCGCAAGCAAGCTCGGCCCGCGCGGCCTGTCGGCGAGCGTGGGCGTGGCGATTGTCACCGACACCGACGGGCTCACCGGCGAGGACCTCCTTGTGAACGCCGACCTGGCCATGTACGACGCCAAGGAGGCCGGCCGCGACCGGATGGCCGTCTACTCCTCCGAGGAGCGCAACGAGGCGCGTATGAAGGGGCGCGTGACCTGGGTGCAGCGGATCAGGTCGGCACTCGAGGAGGACCGCTTCTCGCTGCTTGCCCAGCCGATCGTTGACCTGTCCACCGGGCGCGACGCCCAGTACGAGCTGCTGCTGCGCATGCGCAACGAGCGCGGCGACCTGATCCCGCCGGGTGCCTTCCTCTACATCGCCGAGCGGCTGGACCTGGTGCAGGACATCGATCGCTGGGTGGCCGGCAGGGCGATCGACATGCTCGCCGAGCGTGAGCGGGCGGGCACGCCGCTCACGCTGGAGGTCAACCTCTCAGGCCGCTCGATCGGCGACGCCGACCTGCTCTCGTTCATCGAAGGCCGGCTGGCCGATACCGGGATCGACGCCTCCCGACTGATCTTCGAGATCACCGAGACGGCCGCCGTGTCGAACATCGCGACGGCGCGCGACTTCGCAGAGCACCTGTCCGAGATGGGCTGCCGCTTCGCGTTGGACGACTTCGGCGCCGGCTTCGGCTCGTTCTATTACCTCAAGCACCTGCCCTTCGACATCCTCAAGATCGATGGCGAGTTCGTGCGCAACTGCCGCACCTCGCACACCGACCGGCTGGTGATCGGCGCGGTGGTGGAGATCGCAAAGGGCCTGGGCAAGGAGACGATCGGCGAGTTCGTGGGCGATGACGAGACCGCCCGCCTGCTCACCCGCCTCGGCGTGGACTACGGCCAGGGCTTCCACCTGGGTGAGCCCGCGCCGGTCGAGCAGCTGCTCAGCGCGCTCGACGCCGAGCCCGAGGCGCCCCGCGACCGACCCGAGATCCGCTCCCGGTAGATTCCGCGCGGTGCCGCCCCGCCGCGCTTCCGATGTCTTCGTGCACTGCCTCGAGGCCGAGGGCGTGGAGCGCGTGTTCGGCATCCCGGGCGAGGAGACGCTCGATCTGAACGAGTCGCTCTCGCGCTCAAGCGTGGACTTCGTGCCCGTACGCCACGAGCAGGGAGGCGCCTACATGGCCGACGTGTACGGGCGCCTCACCGGCCAGGCCGGCGTCTGCCTCGGCACGCTCGGCCCCGGCGCGATGAACCTGGTCACCGGCGTGGCTGACGCCTTCCTCGACAGCGCCCCGCTGGTGGCGCTCACCGGCCAGGGCGACGTGGAGCGCATGCACAAGGAGTCGCACCAGTACATCGACGTGATGAGCGTGATGCAGCCGATCACGAAGTGGAACGCCCGTCTGAGCCACGCCCGGGTCATCCCCGAGGTGGTGCGCAAGGCGTTCAAGGTGGCGCAGGCCCAGAAGCCCGGCGCCACCCACATCGAGCTGCCCGAGGACGTGATGGCGGCCGACCTGGACGCCGAGCCGCTGCCGGCGCCGTCGCAGGTGCGCAGCCCCGAGGCATCCGACGAGGAGCTGGCCCGGGCCGCCAAGCTGATCGACAGTGCCGACAGCCCGGTGATCCTGGCCGGCAACGGCGCCGTGCGGGTGGGCGCCGCGCCGGCCTTGCGTCGCTTCGCCGAGGCCACCGGCATCCCGGTTGCCGAGACCTTCATGGGCAAGGGCCTGATCGACAACTCCGAGCCACTGTCGCTGGGCGCGGTGGGGCTGCAGTCGGGCGACTACGACATGGCCGGCTTCGACAAGGCGGACGTGGTCATCTGCGTGGGCTTCGACCTGGTCGAGCATTCGCCCGAGCACTGGAACCCCGATCGCGACAAGCGGATCGTCTACATCGACACGGTCTCCACCGAGGTCGACGAGTACTTCGTGACCGAGGTGGACCTCGTTGGGGACGTGAACCGCATCCTCGACCGCCTGGCCCACGACTGCGGCGTGAGCGCGGGCAGCGGCGGCTCACACCGTCTGCGCGACGTGGTGCTGGGGCGGTTCGAGGCGGCGAAGGACGACGACCACTTCCCCGTGCAGCCCCCGCGGGCGCTGTACGAGATCCGCCAGGCACTCGGGCGCGAGGACATCCTCATCTCCGACGTGGGCCTGCACAAGCTGTGGATCGGGCGCATGTTCCCCGCCTATGAGCCCAACACCGTGCTGATCGCCAACGGCCTCGCGGGCATGGGCTTCGCCGTGCCCGCGGCGATCGCCGCGAAGCTCGTGCACCCCGACCGCAAGGTCGTGGCGGTGAACGGCGACGGCGGCTTTCTCATGAACTGCCAGGAGCTGGAGACCGCGGTGCGACTGAAGACACCGTTCGTGACGGTGATCTGGGAAAACCACCAGTACGGGTCGATCGTGTGGAAGCAGGACAAGAAGTTCGGCAACCACTTCGGCACCGACTTCACAAACCCCGACTTCGTGAAGCTCGCCGACAGCTTCGGCATGCCGGCCTGGCGCTGCGAGTCGGCCGAGGACTTCGGCACCCGGCTGCGCCACGCGCTCACCCTCGACGGGCCCTCCCTGGTGGTCCTGCCGATCGACTACTCGATCGACGTTGCGATCTCCGAAGAGCTGGGTACGGAGACGGTGGCTACCTGATGGCGATCGCAACCAAGGAACAGCAGGTCATAGACGAGGTCCAGAAGGGCCTGTTCATCGGGGGCGAGTGGCGCGACGCCTCCGAGGGACGGACGCTCCCGGTGGACGATCCCGCCACCGGCGAGGCGCTGTGCGAGGTGGCCGACGCCAACGCGACCGACGCGAATGCCGCCCTCGACGCCGCCTGCGAGGCGCAGGCCGGCTGGGCCGCCACGCCCCCGCGTGACCGCGGCGAGATCCTGCGCGCCGCCTTCGAGGAGATCTCCGAGCGCACGGACGAGCTGGCGCTGCTGATGACCCTGGAGATGGGCAAGACCGTGAAGGAGTCCGCCTCCGAGATCACCTACGCCGCCGAGTTCTTCCGCTGGTACGCCGAGGAGGCGGTCCGCATCGAGGGCCGCTACCAGGTGGCCCAGAACGGCGCCGGCCGCGTGCTCACGATGAAGCAGCCCGTGGGGCCGTGCCTGATGATCACGCCCTGGAACTTCCCGCTGGCCATGGGCACCCGCAAGATCGGCCCGGCCGTGGCCGCCGGCTGCACGATGGTGGTCAAGCCGGCCAAGCTCACGCCGCTCTCGATGCTCGCGTTGGCCGACATCCTTGACCGCGCCGGGCTGCCCGACGGCGTGCTCAACGTGATCACCGCTTCGTCGGCGGGAGAGACCACCGGCCCCCTGATCGAGGATCCGCGGCTGCGCAAGCTCACCTTCACCGGATCCACGGAAGTGGGCCGCAAGCTGATCGCGGCGTCGGGCAAGAACGTGCTGCGCGTGTCGATGGAGCTGGGCGGCAACGCACCCTTCATCGTGTTCGAGGACGCCGACCTCGACGCCGCCGTCGACGGCGCGATGCTGGCCAAGACGCGCAACGTGGGCGAGGCCTGCACCGCGGCCAACCGCTTCCACGTGGCGGCTTCGGTGGCCGACGAGTTCTCCAGGAAGTTCGCCGAGAAGATGGGTGCGCTGAAGGTGGGCCGAGGCACCGAGGACGACACCGACCTGGGCCCGCTGGTGGACGACGACACGCGCTCCAAGGTCGCCGAGCTGGTGGAGGATGCGGTCGGCAAGGGCGCCAAGGCGCTGGTGGGTGGCAACTCCCATGACGGGCCGGGCTACTTCTACGATCCCACCGTTCTTGGCGACGTCCCCGACGACGCCCGCCTGCTGCGCGAGGAGATCTTCGGGCCTGTGGCGCCGATCACCACGTTCGACTCGGAGGAGGAGGCGATCGCCAAGGCCAACGACACCGAGTACGGCCTGGTGGCCTACCTGTTCACGTCAGACCTGAAACGGGCCCTTCGCGTGTGCGAGGCGCTGGAGACCGGCATGGTCGGCCTCAACCAGGGCATGGTCTCCAACGCCGGCGCGCCCTTCGGCGGCATCAAGCAGTCCGGCTACGGCCGCGAGGGCGGTCCCGAGGGCATCGAGGAGTACCTCGAGACGAAGTACGTCGCCGTGAACCTTTAGCCGGGTTAGGAGGAAGGGCGGGGATTTTGTCCCCCCGGCTGACCCGCCATGGTTGCCTGATCCGGCCGAGGTGACTGCTCAGCGCATAGGTCAGGGGGGACAAAATCCGTCCCGTTCCTCCTAACCCGTCAACATCTAGGCGGGAGTAAGGCAGCGCCCGCGGCCCAGACGGGCGTCATCCGACAACGATCGCCCCGGCCACGTAGAGAACGTAGGCCACGAGCAAGAGGACTCCCTCGGGGCGCGCGAGATGGCCGCGGGCGAGCAGCCGCCCGCGAGGAGGGCGCTCACGGCCAGGGCGGGGAGGTGAAAGTCGACGACGCCCTCGGGGACCGCCAGCGGACGGACCAGCACGATCACCCCGAGCGAGGCGGTGAGCAGGAAGATCAGCGTGCCAAGCGCATTGCCGACGCTCAGCTCGGGGAACCCCCGGTAGGCCGGTAGCGACTCGAGCACCACCTCCTCGAAAGAGACGGCGGCAGCAACCACGAGCAGCCCGAACACGGTCTCCGAAAGCGCGAGCTCGTCAACCACCCGCTCGGTGCCGAAGATGAGCAGCTCGGCCCCGACGACCAGGCCAACCAGCCCGCCGCCGAGACGAAGCGCGAGGCGGTCGGGTCTGTCACCATCGGCGGCTGGGGCCGGGGTGCGTCGCGCGCGCAAGAGGATGGCAACGAGCGGGGGGAAGGCGAGGGCCAGTAGCGCGCCGTCGACCCGGGATAGGGCGCCGTCGGCGCTCAGCGCGATCGCCAGGGCGGTGGCCGCGCCGGCGGCTCCGAGGAGCGCGGGCGGCGTCCGCACTGAGAACGGGGCTACGAGCGCCGCGACTCCCAGGCCCACGGTCAGGAGAAAGATCGCCGCGCCGACCGAGGTGCCCAGCGCTGTGCCCGGAAGGTCGTCGAGGGTCGCCGCGACCCCGGCGGCGGTGGACTCGACATCGAAGCCGAGCACGAGGGCGCCGAGAACCACTCCGGAGATGCCGGCCGCCGCCGCCCACCCGCGCACCGCCTTCACGAGCCCCTCGACCGACTCGACCAGCAGCCAGACGCCGACGCCGAAGCAGCCGATGCCGACGGCGAGCGTCACGGCGCCGTGCGCTCGAAGACCGCCGTCGAATAGCGGGCCAGGGCGTCCTGTGCCCGCTCGAGCGCTGCGCCGGCCTCCTCCGAGCCGGGGGCGCCATGCAGATCCCTGGTCGCGATCCGCTCATGCCAACGCGTGAGGCGCTCGAGCGCCGACTCCTCCTCGTCGAGCTCAGCGAGCGTGAACTTCTCGATCTCGAATTCGTGGTCGATCTCCGCGAGGAACTTTCCGCACTCAGAAACGAGCTCTGTGTACTCGGCTTCGCGGGCTTCATTCCAAGCGTCGAGAAGGCGCGTGCCGTCAGCGGCGACCAGCGGCTCGGCCCGCACAGCCAACGTCTCCCCGCCGACCTCGGAGACCAGCGCGCGGAGGCGCTCGACCGCTCGGGAGAAGGTCGCGTGGTCAGGAAAAGCGACCACCGACTGCTGCAGCTGTAGAGCGCCCGAGCGGCGCACCTCCCGCCACACAGCCACACGCGCCGAGGAGCCGCCGCTTCCCAGTCGATAGGTCACGAGCACCCAACCCACGCGGCGAGTGTAACGCGCGTTGCACAAGCCGGCAACGCAAGCTAGGGTCGAGTCCTTGGATCTCGACCTCTACAAGTCCTGGAACGGGTTCGCGGACCGCCACGACGCGGTCGCCGACGTGCTGCGCTTCTTCGCCACCGACGGCCAGCTGCTCTTCCTCGCCCTCCTCGCCGCGCTGTTTTTCGCGCGGGGCAAGTGGCGCTCGCACAACGGGCGCCACGGCGTCGCCGCCGCAGGCTTCAGCGCCCTAATTGCTCTCGGGACGGCCCAGCTGATCGCGACTGCCTGGGACCGTGCACGACCCTACGAGGCAAACCCGAGCGACTCCCACCTGCTGCTGCCACCCTCGCACGACCCCTCATTTCCCTCCGACCACGCCACCGGCGCCTACGCCATCGCCGTCGCCATCCTCCTGCGCCACCGCAAGGCCGGGGCGATCGCCCTCATCCTCGCCACGCTGGTCTCGGTGTCACGCGTGGGACTTGGCACGCACTACCCGACCGATGCGCTCGGCGGCGCGACCCTGGGTGCGCTCAGCGCCCTTCTGCTCTGGGCCCCGCCCATACGGCGGCCTCTCCACAGACTCGCCGACCGCTCAGGCCAGCGCTACGAGCGCCTCATCCACCGGCCTGGCGCCCGCGCGCGCAGCTAGGCGCTCGACCCCCGCGCCATCTTCCGCAGGTCCAGCGCATCGTCCAGCGTCGCCTCGTCCACGCCCTTCTCGAGCGCCACCTCGCGGATCGTGCGCCTGGACTCCGCCGCCTCCTTGACGATCTCGGTCGCCTTGTCGTAGCCGATGTGCGGGTTCAGCGCCGTGGCGATCGCCGGCGTCGACTCGGCGTGACGGCGCAGCGACTCCTCGTCGGCCTCCAGGCCGTCCACGCACTTCTCGGCGAACAGCCGGGCGCCCGAGGCGAGGATCGTGATCGAGTCGAGCAGGTTGCGCGCGATCACGGGCACGCGCACGTTGAGCTCGAATGCCCCCTGGCTGCCGGCGATCGTGATCGCGGCGTCGTTGCCGATCACCTGCGCGCCGATCTGCAGGATCACCTCCGGGATCACCGGGTTCACCTTGCCGGGCATGATCGACGAGCCCTTCTGGAGCTCTGGCAGGCGCAGCTCGCTGAGGCCCGTCCGCGGGCCTGAGCCCATCAGCACGAGGTCATTGGCGATCTTGGTGAGCGAGACCGCCACCACCTTCAGGGCACCGGACAGCTCGACGAGGGCGTCGCGGTTGGCCTGGGCCTCGAACGGGTCGGCCGGGCCGGACACCTCGAGCCCGGTGCCGGAAGCCAGCTTCTCGCGCACGCCCGCGGCGAAGTCCGGGTGGGTGTTCAGCCCTGTGCCCGTGGCCGTGCCGCCGAGGGGGATCTGAAGGGCGCGGGGGAGTGCGTCGCGCACGCGATCGCCCCCGAGGCGGATCTGCGCGGCGTAGCCGGCGAACTCCTGGCCCAGCGTGACCGGCACGGCGTCCATCAGATGGGTGCGGCCGGCCTTCACCGTGTCGGCGAACTCCTGCGCCTTGGCCTCGAAGGACCTCTGGAGCGTCTCCAGCGCGGGCAGCAACTCGGACGTTGCCTCGGCCGCGGCGGCCAGGTGCACGGCCGACGGGAACACGTCGTTGGAGGACTGCCCCATGTTCACGTGGTCGTTGGGGTGCGCGCCGTCGCCGGCGAGGTTGGCGATCACCTCGTTGGCGTTCATGTTCGACGAGGTGCCCGAGCCGGTCTGAAAGACGTCGATCGGGAACTGGCCGTCGTGCTCGCCCTCGGCGACCTCGTCGCCGGCGGCGGCGATTCGCTCGGCCAGGTCGGGGTCGAGCAGGCCCAGCTCGGCGTTGGTGCGCGCCGCGGCCGCCTTCACCCGCCCGAGCATCCGCACCACCGCCACCGGCACGCGCTCGCCCGAGACCGGGAAGTTGTCTACCGCCTTGCTGGTCTCGGACCCCCACAGCTCCTGCTGCACCGCCATCTGACTCCTTCGATCGCTGTCCGGACAACCTACCGCCGCGAGGGCGCCGGCCCTAGTGGTCGC
>DASROS010000160.1:0-5318 GCA_035646775.1 Thermoleophilaceae bacterium
GCCGGGCCGCTCGATGTTGATCCACCGCAGGCCGTGGGCCTCGATGGTCTCGACGTTGGGCTCAGTCGAGGCGTGAGCGGGCGCGTCGACCCCGACGCGAGGCGCTCTGCGCAGCCGTGGACGAGGGATGCTCGGCATCGCCCGTACTGAGGGGGTCGTCGGTGGCGGTCACAGGGCAATGGTACCTGGCAATCGGGCCGGTTTTCCGGCGCGCAAGCCTTTGCCCTGGCGGTTCCAAACCGCTATTGTCCGCACCTGACATAGCCGTACGCATCCAGAGGGGTGGAGGGAAATGGCCCTATGAAACCCCGGCAACCATCCGAAGCGACCTCGGTCGCGGAGGAAAGGTGCCAAGTCCATCAGGTCGCAGTGAGGCCTGACAGATGTGGCGAAGCTCCCGAGATGAGCCTCCGTCACAGCGCAAGCGGCGGAGGTTTCTTCGATTTGAAGGGTGGTTTCGCATGGCTGCAGTGCAAGCGCTTCGTTGTAAGGAATGCCACACGAGCTACGGGCTCGAGGCCAGGTACGTGTGTGAGCACTGCTTCGGCCCGCTCGAGGTGGCGTACGACTTCTCCGGCCTCGAGCCGGAGGCCACCAAGCGGCGGATCCAGGCCGGCCCGTACACGCTGTGGCGGTACGCCGACTTCCTCCCGTTCGAGCAGCCCCCGCGCACGGCGCTGGCCGCCGGCGTCACGCCGCTGATCAGGGCCGACCGCCTGGCCGAACGGCTCGGGCTGGGCGAGGTGTGGGTCAAGAACGACGCCGCCAACCCCACGCACTCGTTCAAGGACCGGGTGGTCACGGTGGCGCTGGCCAAGGCCCGCGAGCTTGGCTACGAGGTGGTGGCCTGCGCCTCCACCGGCAACTTGGCCAACGCCGTTGCCGCCCATGCCGCCGCCGCGGGCCTGGAGTCCTACGTGTTCGTGCCGTCGGACCTGGAGGAGCAGAAGATCCTCGCCACCGGTGTCTACGGCACCAACCTGGTGGCCGTGCGCGGCAACTACGACGACGTGAACCGCCTGTGCAGCGAGCTGGCCGGCGAGCGCGACTGGGCGTTCGTAAACGTGAACATGCGTCCCTACTACGCCGAGGGCTCGAAGACCCTCGCGTTCGAGATCGCCGAGCAGCTCGGGTTCGCGCTGCCGGACCGCGTGGTCGTGCCGATCGCGTCGGGATCGCTGTTCACCAAGATCGCGCGCGGCTTCGAGGAATGGCGCGAGGTGGGCCTGGTCGAGGGCCACACGCCCGTGTTCAACGGCGCCCAGGCCGAGGGCTGCTCGCCCGTGGCGAGGGCCTTCGCCGACGGCAAGAACGTGTGCCGGCCCGTGAAGCCCGACACGGTGGCGAAGTCGCTGGCCATCGGCGACCCGGCCGACGGCCCGTACGCGCTCGAGCTGGCGCGGGACTCCGGAGGCGGCGTGGACGCGGTCACCGACGACGAGATCCGCGCGGGCATCCGGCTGCTGGCCGAGACCACCGGAGTGTTCACCGAGACCGCCGGCGGTGTGACGACCGCGGTACTCAAGAAGCTGGCCGACCGCGGTGACATCGGTCCCGACGAACGGGTGGTGGTCGTGATCACCGGCGAGGGCCTGAAGACCCTCGACGCGGTGCGCGGCAGCTTCGAGACCCACGAGATCGAGCCCAACATCGCTTCGTTCGAGGACACGGTGGGCGTGGGCGCTGCAGCGTGAGCGCCCTCTGTATTCTGGCCCGCCCATGAGCGTGACGGTCAAGATCCCCACCCAGCTTCGCAACGTGACCGGCGGCGAGTCCGAGACGTCGGTGGACGAGGCGGGCACCGTGGGCGAAGTGCTGGACGGCCTCTACGATCGCTTCGACGGCCTGCGCGACCGGATTGCCGAGGACGGCGACCTGCGCCGGTTCGTTAACGTCTACGTGGGCGGCGAGGACATCCGCTTCCTGGACGGCCTCGACACCGAGGTCGAGGACGGCGACGAGGTCACGATCCTGCCCGCCGTCGCAGGCGGCTCCTGAGCCCGCGCCGCGGAACGCGGGAGCGGTGGGCACTCACGAACCCGGCCAGGTAGGGGTCGAGCTCCTCGGCTGAGACGAACACGCGCTCGCCGTACTCGAACGATTCGTCCCACCAGAAGCTCACAACCCGCTCCTCCGGTGACAGAGTCTGCTGGAAGCCCTCGGGGAAGCGGTCGGAATCCCGGTTGTGCAGCACGTGGTGCTTGAACACGAAGTCCAGCCGCCCGCCCACGTCCTCGATCAGCCAGCGGTGGTGGCCCCACCCGGCCCACGGGCCCTGGAAGCCATAGCTCTGCTCCTCGAGCCGCGAGGGCACCTCGATGTAGCCGCGCTTCGCGATCCGGACCATCTCGTCGCAGACCCAGATCGGGTCGCGAACGTCCTCGAGGGTGTGGGAGCAGACCACGAAGTCGATCTGCTTGTCGTCGAACGGGTAGGGCTCGCGATCGCAGATGTCCCGGCGAATCCAGGTGTCCGCGCTGAAGCGCTCGGGCTCTGGCCCGTCGCGGCCGTAGAGCCCGCGCGTCTCATAGGGCATCAGATCCATCACCCAGTCCGCGCGGGTGAGCGGCTGGCCCCAGGCGCCGATGTCCAGCACCACGTCATCGGGCGCGAGCGACAGGATGCGCTTCAGGCTCGCTTCGAGCATGGGCGGCGTCAGGCTACCGCCCGCTCCAGCGCCCTCTCGATCGCCCCGTTATAGGCCTCCTCGGTGAAGCGCGCGGCGGTGGCCAGCCCGTTCTGCCGTAGGCGGGCGCGCAGCGAGGGGTCCCCAGCCAGCTCCCGCACGGCCCTGGCGAGTTCCTGCGGGTCCGCTCCCCGGCCGATCGCGAGCGCGTTGTCGCGGTCCTGTACGTACTCGGCGGAGCCGCCGGTGGCGGTGGTGACGACTGGGGTGCCCACCGCCATGGCCTCCAGCGGCACCAGGCCCCACGGCTCCTCCCAGCGGACCGGGAACAGCAGAGCGTCCGCCTCCGCGTAGGCGGCGGGGAGCTCCGTGCGGGGGCGGTGTCCGAAGTGGACCCGGTCCTGGACTCCCAGGCGGGCACACTGGTCCCGCAGGCTGGCGAGGAATCGGTCGTCGCCGTGCCCCAACACGGTCAGCTGCGCTTCCGCGGGCAGGTGCTCGAGGGCCGCGACGGCGGCGTCCACGCCCTTGCGCTGGTCCAGGCGCCCCACGTAGAGCAGCCGCCAGCCCCATTCGCCGCCGAACGCCGCACGGAACAGCCCGGCGTCGATCCCCGGGTGGGCGACCTCCGCCAGGTCGAGCCGAAAGCCCGAGTGGAGCTGGGCGTGGTCGCGCGTGGCCACGCTGTTGAACAGCCAATGGATGCCACTCAGGTCGACTTCGGCGGGCACGCCGGCCAGTCCCCCGGCGAGTCGGCCGAGACCGCGAATCCGCCGCGTCCGGCGCGTCCAGGCGTCGACCTCCGGGGCGTAGAACATCCAGTCGTCGCCCACCACGCCCACGGACGGCAGTGCAGCCCGGTGTACGTGGGCGATCAGCGACAGCGACATGCCTCCCATCGCCCACCACGCCACCGCGTCCGGCCGCAACTCCGCGAGCGCGCGGTCGAGCACCCGGCCGTTGGAGCGCTCGAGCTGGACCATCCGGCGCACTGAGATGGGCGGGAACTCGTGGTCGTGCCAGTACCAGCGCAGCTCGCGGCGCGCCTCGAGGTCCTCTGCGAATGCGGGGTCCGGCGCCGCAGCGCGGTAGTCGGTGGTGAGCACCCAGACCTTGTGACCGGCCCGCCGCAGGTGCTCCACGGACGACCGCCAGGTGAGTTCGTAGCCGCCGAGATGGTGCGGCGGGTACATGTTCCCCACGGTCAGGATCCTCACGGCCGCGACCAGCGTATCTGTGGCAGGATGGCGCCGGTGGACGCCGAGCGCTACTCCGGCCAGTCGGTACTGGTCACCGGCGCTCAGGGGTTCGTAGGCGCCTGGCTCGCGCAGCGACTGCTCGACGCGGGCGCTCGGGTGATCGTGCCGCAGCGCGACGTCCCCTCCGACTCCCGATTTCGCATGGACGGGATCGAGGAGCGCTGCGATCTCGTGGCGGCGGACATCACGGGCTACGACGCGTGCTTGAGGCTGCTGAACGAGTACGACGTGACAGCGGTGTTCCACCTCGCGGCCCAGACGATCGTCGGGATCGCCAACCGCTCGCCCCTTTCCACCTGGGAATCGAACGTGCGCGGCACCTACACGCTGCTGGAAGCGTGCCGGGCCCAGGCCACGGTGGGCGTTCCCGTGGAGCGAGTGGTGGTGGCGTCCAGCGACAAGGCCTATGGCGACCAGGACGAGCTGCCCTACCGCGAGCAGACGCCGTTGCTGGCGCGCTACCCCTACGACGTCTCGAAGGCGTGCACCGACCTGATCGCGCGCTCCTACGCCGTGACCTACGACCTGCCGGTGGCGGTGAGCAGGCTCGCCAACGTGTACGGCGGCGGAGACGTGAACTACTCCCGTCTGGTGCCGGAGACCGCGCGTGCCCTGGTGGAGGGCAAGCGGCCGGTCATACGGTCGGACGGGACGCCGGAACGCGACTGGATCTATGTCAAGGACGCGGTGGACGCCTACCTGCGGATCGCGGACTCGCTCGACCGTCCCGAGATGCGCGGCCGGCCCTGGAACGCGGGCAGCGGCACCGCGGTGTCAGTGCTCGACCTCGTGAGCACCCTCAGCCGGGTCTCGGAACGAGGCGCGTCACCCGACGTACAGGGAGAGGGGGCTCCGCACGGCGAGATCGACCGCCAGATGCTCGACGCCACAGCCATCCGCGAAGAGCTGGGCTGGGAGCCGCAATACGGGCTCGAGGAGGGGCTGGGGGAGACCTGGCGCTGGTACGAGGCCCGCCTGGGCGGCTCCTAGAGCAGCAGCGACCGGTAGCGCACGCTTCCGCCCGCCAGCGCGGCAAGCCCCACCAGGTCGGCGGCCAGGTCGGCGGCGGCCACGCCGATCGCGCGCCGGCTCGGGCACGGCCCTGTCCGCCCGCGAGGGTTGCTGATGGAGGTCCGGGGGTAGAGTCGCCCCCAGGGGTGTCAACCGACTCGAGGGAGTGAACATGGCCGGACATGTAGAGCAGATGCGTCAGCGCTACGACGAGTTCAACCAAGGTGACCTGGACAGCGCGCTCCAGGACTGGGCCGACGACGTCGTGTGGCAGGGCTCGGACTCGACGGAGTTGCCAGGTGGTGGTGAGCACCGGGGCAAGGAAGAGGCGGTCAAGGTGCTTCAGGAGGCGGTCGGCGCCTGGGACGAGTTCAACCTCACGGCCGACGAGTTCTTCGAGGATGGGGACACGGTGGTCGTGC
>DASROS010000161.1:0-2038 GCA_035646775.1 Thermoleophilaceae bacterium
AGCATCTGGGGCATGAACGTGGGCGTGCCGGGCGACGGCACCACCGCCGCCTTCTGGGTTGTGATCGCCTCGATGGTGGCGCTGCTCTCCGGAATGCTCGCGTACTTTCGCCGCCGCGGCTGGCTCTAGCTCGTGCCGCGACGGGACATGGCGGCCTTCTGGGACCGGCGAGCCCGGGAGAACGCAATCTTCTTCGTGGACAACACCCTCGACTACGGCGTGCCCGACGAGCAGGCGTTCTGGGACAACGGAGAAGCGGTACTGGACGCCGTTCTGTCGGCGGTCGGTGCGCACCTGCGGCCCACCGACCGGGTGGTCGAGATCGGCTGTGGCGTGGGCCGGCTGACCCGTCCCATGGCCTCTCGTGCCGCCTCCGTGACGGCGGTGGACGTGTCGAAGGAGATGCTGCTCCAGGCCCAGCACCTCAACCAGAGCTTGCGAAATGTGACCTGGGTGCTCGGAGACGGGGTTTCCCTCGCCGGCATCCCGGACGCGGAAGCGGACGCCTGTGTCTCCCACGTGGTGTTCCAGCACATCCCCGACCCGAGCATCACGCTCGGATACGTGCGCGAGATCGGCAGGGTGCTCCGCCCCGGGGGCTGGGCGGCGTTCCAGGTGTCCAACGATCCGGGCATACACCGTCGCCGTTTGGGGGTGGCCCGTGTCCGGCTGGCTCTTGCCTCCGCCATGGGTCGCGCACCACGGGGCCAGGGGAATCCCGCCTGGAGGGGAGCGGCGGTCACGCTCGAAGCTCTTCGGGAGGCCGTCGAGGCCGGTCACATGGACATCGAGCGGCTCACGGGGGAAGGGACTCAGTTCTGCATGGTGCTCACCCGGCGCAGGACAGCCCCCGGCCGCTGATAGAACCCCGGCCGTGACTCGCGAGGTGGACCCCGGCATCTTCAAGGCTTATGACGTACGGGGCCTCTACGGCGACCAGATCGACGAGGAGGTGGCGTACCGCCTGGGCCGGGCCTTCCCCCGCGTGCTGGCTGACATGTACGACGCCGACCCCGGCGACCTGCGGCTGGCGATCGGCCGCGACATGCGCCTGACCGCCCCGGCGCTGGCCGAGCGCTACGCGATGGGCATGCGCGAGGCCGGCGCGCACGTGACCGACATCGGCCAGGTGGGCACCGAGATGCTCTACTGGACGGTGGGCTCGCGCGGGCTGGACGGCGGCCTGATGTGCACCGCCTCGCACAACCCCAAGGCCTACACCGGCGCCAAGCTCGTTGGCCGCGGCGCTCTGCCCCTCTCCGGCGACTCCGGCATCGGCGAGCTGCGCGACATCGTGCTGGCGGGCGACCCCGAGGGACCCGCCGAGCCGGCCGGCGAGTACGCGGCCGAGGACGTGTCCGAGCCCTTCCGGGCGGACGCCGCCGCGTGGATCGACACCGCCGCGGTGAAGCCGATGAAGGTGGTGCTCGACGGTGGCAACGGGATGGCGGGGCAGATGTGCGGCCCGATCCTCGACTCGCTCGGGCTGGAGCAGGTAAAGCTCTACTGGGAGCCGGACGGCGAGTTGCCCAACCACGAGCCCAACCCCCTGCTGGAGGAGAACCGCCGCCTGATCATTGACAGCGTGCGTTCCGAGGGCGCCGACCTGGGCATCGCCTGGGACGGCGACGCCGACCGCTGCTTTTTCATCGACGACGAGGGCCAGTTCGTGGACGGGGACTTCCTGTGCGCGCTGCTGGCGGAGTCGATCCTGGAGAAGGAGCCCGGCGCCAAGATCCTCTACGACGTGCGCTGCTCGCGCGCGGTGCGCGACCGCGTCCAGGACGCCGGCGGCACCGCGCTGGTCAACCGCGTGGGCCACGCCTTCTTCAAAGCGCGGATGCGCGAGAACGGCGCGGCCTTCGGCGGGGAGGTGTCGGGCCACTACTACTTCCGCGACTTCCACTGCGCCGACTCGGGCACGCTCCCCGCACTACTGATCCTCGAGCTGCTGTCGAAGGAGGGCTCCTCGCTCTCCGAGCTGCTGGCGCCGCTTCGCGAGCGCTACTTCATCTCCGGCGAGATCAACTCCGAGGTG
>DASROS010000162.1:0-8767 GCA_035646775.1 Thermoleophilaceae bacterium
GCGCAGCGGATGGACCGGCGCGCCCTCCCGCATCAGGTTCGGAAGGCGCTCCTCCCTGAGCCGGTTCTCCTCCTGGCGCAGCGTCTCCAGCCACGACTCGCGGTCGCCGGCGCCCTTGCCGTCGGCGGCCTTGGTCACCTCCGCCAGGATCGCCCCGGGGTCGCCCACGAGGCCGAGGTCGACGTCGCGGTTCTTGCCCACCGTGCGGTAGTCCATGTCGATCTGGACCACCGTGGCCTCCTCGCGCAGGCGCTTGCCGTAGCCCATGCGGAAGTCGAACGGCGTGCCGACGATGACGATCACGTCCGCCTCGTTGAACGC
Organism: Thermoleophilaceae bacterium; assembly: GCA_035646775.1. Lineage (GTDB taxonomy): Bacteria > Actinomycetota > Thermoleophilia > Solirubrobacterales > Thermoleophilaceae > JAAYBF01. Next base: position 322 of record DASROS010000162.1, read on the forward strand.
GTGGCGGCGGGTGAGGTGCAGGTGGTGCGGATCTCCCGGCGGAAGGGTGCCGCGGGCCGCCCCGTTCATGAAGGCCGGGATGTTGAGCGAGCGGGCGAACTCGATCGCGGCGTCCGAGCCGCGCGCGGTCCACACCTGGCTCCCGAGGAGCACGCACGGCTTCTTCGCCTTGGTGAGGATGTCGGCCAGGCGGTCGACGGAGGCCGGATCGCCGATGCTCTTGGTCGACGCGCGGTACCGCCCGGCCTCCGGCAGGACCGCGTTCTCGAGCGGGACGTGCGCGTCGAGGATGTCGCGCCCGATCTCCAGGAACGAGGGGCCTGGGGCGCCCGCCAGCGCCTCGCGGAACGCCATCGCGCACATGTCCGCCACCCGCTCGGTCGTGAGCACGCTCGAGGAGAACTTCGTGATCGGGCGCATGATGTCGACGTGGGGCAGGTCCTGCAGGGAGCCCATGCGGTGCTGGTTGAGCGCGCCCTGGCCGCCGATCAGCAGCATCGGGCTCTCGGCGCGGAAGGCGTTGGCGACGCCGGTGACGGCGTCGGTCGTCCCGGGGCCAGCGGTGACAACCGCGCAGCCGGGCCGGCCGGTCACGCGCGCGTATCCGTCCGCGGCGTGGGCCGCCACCTGTTCGTGGCGAACGTCGACGACCTTGATGCCCTCGTCGATGCAGCCGTCGTAGATGTCGATGATGTGGCCGCCGCAGAGGGTGAAGATGACGTCGATGCCCTCTGCCTTCAGTGCCTTTGCCACGAGGTGGCCGCCCGAGATCGTCCCGGGCTCGGCCTCCTGTGCGGCCGGAGTCGTCGCTTGCTGTTGCTCGGTGGTCGCAGCCGTCACGTCGGCCCTCTTTCGTCGTTCCGGTGGGTGCGGATAGTGTTCCCCGCACCGAGGTTCTCATATCTCGGGTCCGAGTGCTAGATCGTCTCTCTGACGTGGGCCGCGAGTCCACGCTCAACCGACGGGACGCTGACGCGGCCAGCTCACTCCGGGGAGCGCGTCTCCGCGAGCAGAGCGCTCGCCGCGGCGATGGCACGCATGGACGGTGCGTCCACCTCGGCGAGGTCGGCCAGCTCGATCACGGCGTCGATGATGGCGGCAAGCTCGAGCGGCTTGCCCGCCTCGAAGTCCTGCAGCGTGGACGTCTTGTGCTCCCCCACCCCCTCCGCGCCGGCCAGGCGTCGCTCGATCGAGACGCTGGGTCGCGCGCCCACCGCATGCGCGATGTCGAGCGCCTCGCCCATCATCTTCTCCACGAGCTCTCGCGTCTGGCGGTGCCGGCACATCGCCGCCAGCGTGGCGCCCGTCAGCACGCTGAGCGGGTTGAACACGGCGTTGCCCATCAGCTTCACCCAGATCTCGTCGCGGATGTTCTCCTCGACCGGGCACTTGAGGCCCCCCGCCACCATCGCCTCGCTGAAGCGCGTGCAGCGCTCGGAGATCGACCCGTCGGGCTCCCCGATCGGGAACCGCGTGCCCTCGAGGTGCTTGACGACCCCCGGGCCCGTCAGCTCGGTGCCCGGGTAGACGACGCAGCCGATGGCGCGCTGCGGCGGGATGATCTCCGAGACCGCCCCGTCGGGATCCACGCTCTCGATCCGCCGGCCCGCGTAGGGACCCTCGAGGCCGTGGAAGTACCACCATGGGATGCCGTTCTGGGCGGCGACGACCGCCGTCTCCTCGTGCATCAGCGGCTCCAGCAGGGGACCGGCGGTCGCGTAGGAGTGGGCCTTGAGGCCGAGGAAGACGACATCGACGGGCCCGATCTCGCTCGGGTCGTCGGTGGCCGGCGGATTGGCCGTGAAGTCCCCCCGGGGTGAGAGGACGCGAACGCCGTGGCGGCGCATGGCCTCCAGATGCTCGCCGCGGGCCACCAGGTGGACGTCGGCGCCACCGCGCGCAAGCGAAGCGCCGACGTATGCCCCGATGGCGCCAGCTCCGACAACAGCCACTCGCATCGACCAGACCATAGGGCACCCGAGCAGTACGACGAGAGCATTCGCCGGCTCGAGGAGAGCGGCGACTTTCCCCCGGACGGGCTCGACTACCACGTCCGCTTCGGCGCCGACGGCAACCTCAAGGTCAGCGAGATCTGGGCCTGCGTCGATTCGGCGTCAGCGGCGGCGCGATCGGCGCGGGACGTTCGCTCGGCTCAGATCGGGTGAAAGGGCCCCGCGGACGATCCGCTTGGGCCTGATGCCGCACCCGGGCACTGAGGTCACCGGCGTCGAGAAGATCCCCCGGCCGTTCTCCCACCAGAGCAGGGTCCTGCCGTCGGGCGACCAGGACGGGTCGGCCTCCTGGCTGATCCTGCGACCGGGCCCGATCGTGCAGAGAGGCGTGGAGGCGGTCGTGGGCTTGCCCGTCCGGTAGATCTGGATGGTGCCGGCGCTGACGTCGCTGAAGGCCGGTCCCCGGATGGGTCGGCGCACGACCGCGAACTTGTCGCGAGCACGCGCCATCTCGGCGTCGGCGAGGGCGAACGAGTTGGTGCCTGTGTCGGGGTCCCGGCCCGGGTCACGGTAGAACTCGACGCCCCTCGTCCTCCTGCCGACCCGGTTCGTGAAGAGCTGGGCATTGAAGATCCCGTAGCTCGTGCTGAGAACGGTCCGGGAGTCGATCCACGCGGGGATGTTGTAGTCGTAGTAGCCGTCCGTCAGCCCGACCTCCTTCGGGGGGTTCCTCCGGAAGTCGAAGAAGTCGATGAACTGGCCGGCCACCGTCGGGCGGGTCTCCGATCTGCGCGGGTCGTAGTACGTCGAATAGATCAGGTTCTGGGTCGCGGTGATCCGGCCGTTGGGTGAGAGGTCCACGTTGACCGGCTCGGTCGAGATGCTTGGTGAGGGGTTGATCGCCCACTGGCGCGGCCGCACGATTCGCCGGCCGTCAGGCCGGAAGGAGTGCAGGAAGATGCTCTTGAGCGCGACGATGGTCCCGTTGTCCGCGATGCTGGGCGAGAAGTAGGGGAAGCGACGGCTCCCGTCCCGGGTGATGCGGACCTGGCCCGAGCCGTCGGGCCGGGACATGTAGACGTCGTTCTTCTTGATGAAGACCGTCGAGGCGCCCTGCGCCGGAGCGGCCGCGGCGAGGCCGAGGAGCAGGACAGCGAGAGCGAGGACCGGGGCTCTGAACACGTGGCGACCCTACGGTCGCAAGCATCCCCCGTCAATTACGGGGCGAAAGAAGCCCCAGTCCTGCTCCTCCCAGGCCACCGCGGACGCGCCTAGGACTGGTTGAAAAAGCCCTTCTCGATCAACCGCGCGCGCTCCTCCGCCGAGACCTCCACGTTGCGCGGCGTGAGCAGGAACACCTTGTCGGCGATCCGCTGCATGCCGCCGTCGAGCGCGTACGTGAGCCCGGAGGCGAAGTCGATCAGGCGCTTGGAGAGGTCGGCGTCGGTCTGCTGGAGGTTCAGGATCACGGGAATCTGGTCCTTGTACTGGTCCGCGATCTGCTGGGCGTCGTTGAAGCTGCGGGGCACCACGAGGTGTACCTGGAGGTCGCCCCCGTTCCCTGAGCCGTTGCCGGAGGCCACCGGGCGCAGCACGCGCGTCTCGCGACGTGCCTCAGCCGGCGAGTCGTCGGCAAAGATGTCGTCGAACTCGTCCCGGCGACGCCGCTGAAGCCGGCGCACGTTCGGGCGCTCGCGGTAGCGGTCCTCCAGCTCGGCCTCGGGCTCGGGCTCGTCGTCCGAGACCGACTCGTAGCGCGGGTCGTGCTCCTCGGCCAAGCCGAAGTAGACGAGCGCGCGGTGCCATGTGTCGCTGATGGGCATCGAAGTGCAGTTTCGGGACGCAGACTTGAATCCCTTGTGGAACGTTACCGAGTGACGATGCCTCGCAACACCCCTGCAAAACCCCGTACGGAGGCGCGCAGCGCGATCGCTGATCGCGCGAGCACCGAAGCTGAAAATCGCTCGGCGCCGTGGAACTGAGCCGCGAGGAAGAGGGCGCGGGCACCCCCGTCGTGCTCCTGCACGGTCTGACCGCCACGCGCCGCTACGTGCTCCAGGGATCGCGACTGCTCGCGCGCGGCGGCTACCGCGTCATCTCCTACGACGCCCGCGGCCACGGCGAGTCTCCGCCCGCCCCCGATCCCACCGCCTACGAGTACCGCGACCTGGTGGCCGACCTGCGCCGCGTGCTCGACGAGCTCGGCCTGGAGCGGCCGGTGCTGGCCGGCAGCTCGATGGGCGCGGCCACCGCGCTCGCGCTCGCCCTGGAGGAGCCGGAGCGGGTGTCCGCGCTGGTCCAGATCACCCCCGCCTACGACGGTGCGCCACGCACGGATCCGGCCGACCTCGAGGAGTGGGAGGCGCTCGCCGGCGCGATGGACGAGGCGGACCTCGACGCCTTCGTGGAGCTCTCCGGCGTGAACCGCCTGTCCGAGCAGTTCCGCGACGTGGCCCGGCGCGCCGTCCGTCAGCGCCTGGAGCGCCACGAGCACCCGAAGGCGGTGGCCGACGCCCTGCGCGTGGTGCCACGGTCCGCGGCGTTTCATGGGCTGGACGGGCTGGACGACCTCGACGTTCCGGTGCTCGTGGTGGGCAGCCGCGATGAGACCGACCCCGGCCACCCGCTCAGCGTGGCGGAGGAGTACGCGCGGCGGCTGCCGCGGGCACGGCTGATCGTGGAGGACCGGGGCGAGTCCCCGCTCGCCTGGCGCGGTGCCCAGCTGTCGCGGGAGATAGCGGGCTTCCTGCACGAGCCACCCGCAGCCTGAGCTACTCGTACAGCGCCGAACCGATCCTCACGATCGTCGCGCCCTCCTGCACCGCCACCTCGTAGTCCTGGGTGGTGCCCATCGAGAGGCGTGACAGCCCGTGCTCGGCGGCCAGGTCGGCCAGGCGCGCGAAGTGCGGGCGGCTGTCCTCGGCGCGCTCGGCGAACGGCGGCATGGTCATCAGTCCGCCCACAGGCACCGGACACCGCTCCAGGAAGTCGCCCAGCTCGGCCGGGGCGATCCCGCCCTTGCCCTCCTCCCCCGCCACGTTCACCTGTACGAGCACCTCGCGCGCGGGATGGCTCGCCAGCTGCTTGAGCGCGGAGTCCGACGCCAGCGTGTGGATCAGGCGGGCCGCGGGCGCCACGTCCTTGACCTTGCGGCTCTGCAGCGCGCCGATGAAGTCCCACTGGAACAGGCCGGGGTGGGCCTCGCTCTTTGCGAGCAGCTCCTGGGCCCGGTTCTCCCCCACGATCTCGATCCCGGCCTCAGCCAGAGCCGGCAGCTCCTCGGCCGCCACGTACTTCACCGCCGCGCACACCTCCACGTCGGAGGGCTCGCGCCCGGCAGCGGCGATGTTCTCGCGCACCCGCTCCAGGTTCTCCCGCACGCGGGCGGCGTCGAGGCCGCTGAACTGGCGCGTCATCCCGTGAGCCAGGCCACGCCGCTCTGGCGGCCGGTCGCGCCGCCGTCGCGGCGATGAGAGAAGAAGAGGTCCTCGCGGCAGTACGTGCACAGGTCCACGTGCCCGACCGCGGCGACGCCGCCCGCGCGCAGCTTGCGCTCGGCCACGGCGCGCAGATCGAGCAAACGGCCGTCGGCCACGCCGTCGAGGTCGGAGAACGCCTCCAACACCTCGGGGCCCACCTCGTAGCAGCACCGGCCGATGCCAGGCCCGACGGCGGCGGCGGGCGGCTCGTCGAACAGCTCCAGCGCCTTCTCGATCATCCCCCCGGCCAGGGGGCGCCAGCCGCAGTGCAGCATGGTCACGCGCCCGCCCCCGGCCAGCGCAACGGGCAGGCAGTCGGCCACGAGCACGAGCAAGCCGAGGTCGTGCTCGCTCGTCGTGTGTCCGTCCACCCTGGACAGCCGCGCACCGGGCGAGGCGAAGCCGTCCCGGCCGGCGGAGGGCGGCCGGTCCCACGCGGCGATGTCGGTGCCGTGCACCTGCCAGCCCATCGCCACGCGGGCGGGGTCCAGCCCCACCTGGGAGGCCAGGCGCCGGCGGTTCTCCGCCACCCGCTCCTCGGGATCGTCGGTGAGTACGCCCAGGTTGAGGGAGTCGTACGGGGACTCGCTCACCCCGCCCTGGCGGGTGGAGAAGGCCGCGCGTGCGCCCGGCAGGCCCACATCGAAGGTCATCTCGCTCACGCGCCACCCCTGGCGAGCTCCAGCGCGGTGCGCAGCTCCTCGTCACGGCCGGCCAGCTCGCCGTCGAGCTTGCGGCGCAGCGTCTCGTCCAGCGCCCGGCCGATCGCCTCGGAGGGCGGGATGCCGGCGTCCACGAGGTCCTGCCCACCGATCTCCAGCCTCGTGCCGCGCAGGTCGGCCATGAAGCGCTGCACGGCGTCTCCGGGCGCCCCCAGCGCAAGCGCGAGGGCCAGCGTCTCGGGCGGCTCCCCGGCCAGCATCGCGTGCAGCTCGGAGGCGCGCGGCTCCTCGCGGAGCGCGGCGGGGAGCTGGGGTCCGTTGCGCGCGGCGCGGAGCACCGTGTCGCGGTCGGACGCCGGTAGTCCCAGGCTGGACACGAAAGGCTCCAGGGCCACGGGGTCTCCGCTGATCAGGGCCGCGAGCGCCGTGAGCGCCCGATCGGCGCCCGTTTCCCCCGCGCCGAGCAGCGTGGACGCCACCAGCTCGGGGTCGGCGTGCAGCTGCGGATGCAGCGCCGCGGCCACGCCGAGGTCACGCATCCGCCCCACGGCCACCGGCGCCGCCGGCTCGCCCAGCAGGTCCATCAGCTCGTCGCGCACGCGCGCCCCCGACACCGTGGAGAGGGCATCCGCCGCGACGGCCTCGCGCCCCAGGCGCTCGGTCTCGCGCTCCAGGCTGAAGCCCAGCCGGGCCTCGTAGCGCAGGGCGCGCAGCAGGCGCGTGGGATCGTCGATGAAGCTGCGGTCGTGCAGCACCCGGATGCGCGCCACGGCGAGATCGGCGAACCCCCCGAGCGGGTCGCGCAACTCACCCCGCCCCGGCTCCGACAGGGCCACCGCCATCGCGTTCACCGTGAAGTCGCGCCGGGCCAGGTCCTCCTCGAGCGAGGCAGGCTCGACCTCAGGGAGGGCACCCGGGTGCGCGTAGGACTCGCGGCGCGCGGTGGCCAGGTCCACCACCAGGTCGCCGGCGCGCACAGTGGCGGTCCCGAAGCGCTCGTGCTCGGACGCCTCGCCGCCCAGGCGCTGAGCCAGCTCGCGGGCCGCAGCCACTCCGTCGCCCTCCACCGTCAGGTCGAGGTCCACGGAGTCCCGCCCCACGATCAGGTCGCGCACCACGCCACCCACCAGGTACGTGGGTGGCAGCCCGGCCAACGCCGGCAGCAGCCGGTCCATGCCAGGCAGGGCGGCCACGCGCCCGCTCAGGTCGGCCGTCGGCGACGAGCTCACGCCCGCATTCTCCTATGACCGCACGGGGATGCCGGCGGCGGCCATGCGCTCCTTGGCCTCCCGCACCGTGTGCTGTCCGTAGTGGAAGATCGATGCGCAGAGCACGGCGTCGGCTCCGCCGCGGTCCACGGCCTCCACGAGGTGGTCGAGGGTGCCGGCTCCCCCCGAGGCGATCACGGGCACGTCCACGGCGTCGGCCACCAGGCGGGTGAGCTCCAGCTCGTACCCGTCCTCGGTGCCGTCGCGATCCATGCTCGTCAGCAGGATCTCCCCCGCCCCGCGCTCGGCGCCCTCGCGCGCCCACTCCACGGCCTCGCGGCCGGTCTCGGTGCGTCCGCCGTGCACCACCACCTCGTAGCCGTCACCCGATGCGCGCTTGCGGGCGTCGATGGCGAGCACCACGCACTGGGCGCCGAACACCTCGGCCAGCTCGCCGATCAGCTCCGGGCGCTCCACCGCCGCGGAGTTCACCGACACCTTGTCCGACCCGGCGTCGAGCACCGCCTGGGCGTCCTCGACGGAGCGGAGGCCCCCACCGATGGTGAACGGGATGAACACCTCGTCGGCGCACCGGCGCGCCAGCTCGGCGACGTTCTCGCGCCGCTCGTGCGAGGCCGTGATGTCGAGGAAGACGATCTCGTCCGCGCCCTCGTCCTGGTAGCGGGCAGCCAGCTCGACGGGGTCCCCGGCGTCGCGGATGTCCACGAACTCGATGCCCTTGACCACGCGGCCCTTGTCCACATCGAGGCAGGGGATCACGCGCTTGAGCACCATCAGGCCGCCGCCCCGTCCAGTGTGCGCAGCGCCTCCTCGACGGTGAAGCGGCGCTCGTACAGGGCCTTGCCGGAGATCACGCCCTCCAGGGTGGGCAGGTGCGCGTCGCGTAGCGCCTGCAGGTCCTCCAGCGAGCCCACGCCGCCGGAGATCGTGAAATGGGATCGTGCGCAGCCGGCCGAGCCGGCTGCTTCGCCAAAAGGCCCCCGCACCGCCGCGGCGATCCGCCGCACCTCTTCGAGGTCCACGCCCTCGAGCATTCCATCGCGGTCGGCGTTGGTGTAGACGAACCGCTCGACGCCGCGCTCCTGGAGCCTCTGGATCAGCTGCTCGGCCGTGACGCCGGTCTC
>DASROS010000163.1:0-4113 GCA_035646775.1 Thermoleophilaceae bacterium
GGCGCCGACCGAGCCCCACCGGGGCCACTCAGCGCCCCGCCCTGAGTCGAACTGCCCGCAGTCGCCTGATGATCGGGCGCAGGCCGGCCGCCCGCACGCGTAGTCGGCGCACGCCAGGCCTGCCGCGCGGGCGGTAGCGCAGGGTCGCCCGGCCGCGGCGATTGGTGTGCACGGCACGCCGCCCGATCGACACACGGGCGCGGCTCACGGGCAGGCGCTCCGCGCCCACCTTGCGCGTGACCCGCACCGTCAACTTGGTGGTGCGGCCCAGACGCAGACGCCGGGGCCTTACCGCCACGCCCAGGCGTCCGCACGTGCGTGCGGGAAGGGAGCGCTCGAAGGGCAACCGGACTGTGTAGCCGCACGCCGCGGCGCTGCGCACGGTGACCGTGCCCGAGCCGGCGCCGCGCAGCCGCGCGCCCGAGCGCGTGAACGTGACCACCTCCGAGGGCGCCGCTGCGAACGAATACCGCAGCCCCCAGGCCTCGCCCCGCTGCGCGACGGTGCCATAGGTCCAAGAGGGCGGCGCCTCGGGAACGGGCTGGAAGAGGCCCCAGGCGATCGCGTCGCGCAGGTGGCGGCGCCAATAGGGCCAGGAGTGCACCCCGTTCAGCGGCACGTAGGTGGTGTCCACGCCCGCTCCCCGGGCCGCGGCCACGAGCTCCTTCGCCTGCTCGCCGAGCTCCGCCTCCGCGGCCGCGCCCGCGGTGATCGCGCCCGGGGTCGGTGTCCTGATCGGACACGCCGTTGCCCACCGTCACGTACAGGCGGGTGGAGCGCAGGTTGTCCACCAGCCGCGGGGGGTTGTGGCCCGTGGCGTAGAAGGCATCGACGGGGCCGAAGACGTCCTCGTAGCCCACCCCAGCCACGAGCCGCAGCCCCTCGACCGCCTGCGGGCGCTGGTGCGAGACGAAGCCCGAGAAGGTGGCGGCCGAGCCGAAGTACTCGGGCCGCTGGGTAGCGAGGAAGGTGGCGCCGAACCCGCCCATCGAGAGGCCCGCCGCGGCGTGCCAGCGCCGGCCGGGCCGCACGCGGTAGCGCTTCTCCACCAGCGGGATCAGCTCGTCCAGGTAGAAGCGCTCCCAGCCGGGATCGCCGCGCCGTCCGCCGTTCCACCAGTTGGTGTAGAAGCCGGTGTCGCCCTCCGGCATCACGACGATCGCATCGAGGTCCTTGGCGGTCTCCAGCACGTTGCCCCGTTCGGGGTCGACCCAGCTGTCGTACGCGTCGCCCGCGCCGTGAAGCAGGTAGAGCACGGGGAAGCGGCCTTTGCCGTCGTAGCCGTCGGGGAGCAGCACGTTGGCGCGCAGCCGGCGGGGATGGTCGCCCCCGTTGAACTTCACCTTTGACGGGTCCACGTTCACACTCGGCGTGTCGATGGTGGTGAGCGTCTTGGCGGCGGCGGTCGCCGGCAGGGCCAGGGCCGTGGCCGCGGCGGCGGCGGCGATCAGGAGCCTTGGAAGCATGGCCCGATCCTTCCACACGGCGCCCGCCCCTCTAGCCATCGATGGGCGGATGTAGGAGACTCGCTTGGTCGATGGCGTCGAAGGAGGCACAGAGCAGCCAACGCGAAGCCGAGGTGGCGCGAGAGGCCGCCGCGGCCTTCGGGAGCGCCTTTACGAACGGGGAGATCGACGCCTTCCTCACCTTCCTCGCGGCCGACGTCGACTTCGAGGTGCCGTCGGTCATGCAGGACACCGTGAAGAAGCTGACCGGCCACGACGAGGTTCGCGGCTACCTCGAGCAGACGGCAAGCGCGTACGAGGAGCTCCGCGTCGAGTCGAGGGAGATCCGTGACTTCGGGGGCTGCCGCTTTCTGATGGTCGGCTCGTGGCAGGCAAAGCCGCGCACGAGTACGACCCGCTTCGGCACGCCGATGGGCGCCGTGCTCGACATGCGCGACGGCAAGGTCACCCGGCTGCGGGCGTTCTTCGACGAGCAGCTGGCGATCGACGCGGCCGGCCGCGACTGATACGCGCAGCCCCCGGCAGGCTAGCCGTCCCCGAGGGCGCTCGGCACGACGGCCCCGCTCTCGAGCGCGCGCCGCGCGAGCTCGGCGCGTTTCTCGTTCTGTGGGAGCGCTTGGATCCCGAAGCGCTGAAACAGAGTCCTGAGGTGCGTCTTGACCGCAGCCACGGTCAGGCTCAGCTCCTCGGCGATCTCCTGGTTCGTGGCGGGCCGCGCGAACGGGGCGCCGCCGGCGGACGGCCGGCACAAGGCGACGAGGACACGCTGCTGGGAAGGTGAGACTTCCACGACCGACTGCCCGGCGTCAGCGACAACGGTGATCCTGCGCCGCGTCTCCGCCGGCTTTCGGAACACGATCACGGTCTGACCGATGCGCAGCTCGTCGGAGTCGTGCAGGCGGCGGCGTCCGGAGACGCGTTCACCGTTCACATGGGTGCCGTTGCGTGATAGGCCGTCGTCTACGAGCAGCCACTCCCCTGCCACCTGCAAGAGCTCCGCATGGAGGGCCGACACCTGGTCGTCCCACTCGAGCCCGACGTCAGATTCGGAGCTGCTGCCAACGGTCAACTGGGAGCGCTCATCGCCAAGGGCGACGATCCGCTGGGCGCCGGCGTCGTCGCGGTAAACCAGGAAGGGCTTGCCGCCCCGTTCGGCCTCGATGCGCTCCTTGAGCTCAGCGGGCGAGGAGAGGTGGGGCGCGAGGGGGGATCCGGGCATACAGGTCCAAGGCTACGCCCGCTTCGGGCCCGGCAAGCCTACGCGCGTCCAGGGATGGTCAGACCATCCCTAGGCTTCTACCCACCCCGACCGCGCACCCGGATAGTGGTGCCAGGCAGTTGTTCCCTGACCAAGGAGGCGGAGATGCCGTCCCTCGACAAGACCTCCAGCGTTCCGATCGCGGCTCGCCCGGTCCCTCGGAGACGCAAGGGCGCGGAGCGCATGACGACCGAGGTGCCGGTCCAGCGACTGGTGGCGCGGGTCCAGCGGATGCTGGCGAGGAGCGATGTTGAGCGCCGGCGCTAGCCCCGGATCGGGCTTTTCAGACCTTTCCCCCAGCGTCCACCTCGCCTTGCCGCGCGATGTGCGCGCCCCTCACATCGCCCGGGTCGCCCTGCGCGACCTCCTGGCCTCCCGCGGGTGGCCGCCCGCCGGGGATGCCGAGCTCATCGTCTCCGAGCTGGTGGCGAACGCGGTGATGCACGGCGTCGGCCAGATCGCGCTCACGCTATGGCTGGCCGAGGGACGGATACGCGGCGAGGTCGCCGACGCCGGGCTCGGACCCCCACCACGTCCGCCCGGCCCCGGCGAGGGGTCGATCGGGGGGCGGGGACTCGCGATCGTGGACTCGCTGTCAGACCGATGGGGCACCGCGAGCAGCACCGGCCGCGTCTGGTTCGAGACGGCAATTGCACGGGAGGCAGACCGATCGGCCAGCTGATGTGGCTCCGTCCGGGCGCCCCATCACCGTGCGTGCGTGATCGGAGCCGCCCTCATCTGCTCGGACGAGGCCTGCGCAGAGACCGTGGAGGTCGTTGTGAGCGTGGCGGAGCTCGCGCACCTGGTGTGCGCCGGGTGCGACTGCACGCTCACTGTGCTCGCCCTGTGGGAGGTCGAGGAGGCGCAGCTTCCCCGCGCGCCGGCCTACGAGCTCCCGCTCGCTGCGTAGAACACACCCCGACGCCGAGGTTTCGCAGCAACTTCGTGCCCTCTGAGACGTTTGCACTAGCGTGATGACCGCGCGCATGCCCTGCCGCACCAAGACCCTTGCCGTCCTGGTAGCCGTGCTGGCCGCCGCAGTTCTGGCTGGCCCGGCGCACGCCGCGACGTTCACGGTCGACTCGCTCCCCGATCAGGGCGACCAGTTCGCCGGCGACGGCGTCTGCGATACGGACAACTACGGATGCACGCTGCGCGCCGCGGTGGACGAGGCCAACGCATTCGCGGGCGCCGACACGATCGTCGTGCCGGCGGGGACCTACGACCTCTTCGGCGCAGTCTCTCCCGCAACGGACATGCAGATCACCGGGGCCTCGCCCCGGACGACGGTCGTGAATCAGGCCGGCACCGACCGCGTCTTCAACATCGCCCCGGGACGCGGTCCAAGTCCGACCGTCGGCATCTCGGGAGTCACCCTCAGCAGCGGTA
>DASROS010000164.1:0-13001 GCA_035646775.1 Thermoleophilaceae bacterium
CCCCGAGCGCCTCGCTCTCCTGCCCCCCGGCCCCGCCGCCCGGCTCCAGGCTGCGGTCGGACGCACCGGCGCCGGCGCCGCCGGGCGCCGAGAAGGCCGAGCCGTTTCGGTCGCGCGCCTCGGCGCCCTGGCCGGCGGTCACCGCGGGAGACGCGGTGGGAGTGGGGTCGTAGGTGACCCAGCCGATCGTGGGGTAGAAGACCTCGACCCAGGAGTGGGCGTCGAGGTCGCGCACGCGGTACTCGCCCGTGTCGCGGTTGAACGACCCCGGCGAGAAGCCCGACACCACGCGCGCCGGGATGCCCGCCATGCGCAGCAGCAGCCCCATCGCCCCGGAGAACTGCTGGCAGTAGCCCAGCTTGTCCTCGAACAGGAAGGCGTTCAACGGGTAGGGCTGGGTGGGCGGTCGCTCGCTGTAGGTGAAGCCCTCCTGGAGGTACTGCTCCACGTTGCGAACTGCGGCGTAGGCGGTGGGCGCGTCGGCGGCGAGGCGCTGCGCCAGCCGGTAGGTGCGCGCGTAGGGCCCGTCCTGGAGCATGGCCCGAGCTCCGGTGAAGTCCTCGCCGGGATCCGGGTGCCCGCGCAGCGGCACCTCCACGCTGCTCACGGGCGGGGTGCCGAGCAGCTCGCGCTCGGTACCGGGCGCCTCGGTCACGGCGTCGCGGTCGCCGGGCAGTCCGATGCGGGTGTACTGCGCCAGGTCGAGGTCGTAGGGACCATCGGCGGCGCGCAGCTCACTCGGCTTGGGGTCTGGCGAGTAGCTGTTCACGGTGTAGGAGTCGCCGCGCTCCAGGGGCTCACCCAGGCTGCGGATCGTGCCGTCCGAGGAGGAACTGAGCGATCCCCCGGCGCCGTCCACCTCCACCGGGGTCCCCGCCACAACCACGAAGTCGGTGCGCAGCGAGCGCACCGTGACCCGTATGCGTTGCAGCCACTTCGGGTCGGCCTCGTCGGGGATCTCGCCGAGCGGGCTCGTGCGGTTCTGGTCGGTGCGCACCCAGCGCAGGCCGTCGAAGGTCTCGAGCGTCTCGGCCTTCCAGTACAGCGGTCGGTCGGACTCGACGTTGAGCAGCGTGGTGCCTTCGCGCGGCCAGTCCAGGGGGCCGTAGGAGTGATTCCAGTCGAACACCACGTCCTTGCCGCCGAACCAGTTCCACGACTGATAGTCCACGAGCGCCGTGTCGCGGTTCAGGCGGTCGGCCAGCGGCATGGCGCCGAGCCCCACCGCCAGCACCACCACGGCGCCCACGATCGCCTCGCGGCGCCCCAGGCGCGGCAGCCACAGCCAGGCCGCGAGCAGGATGAGCAGCACGAAGCCCCGGCGCAGCGGCTCGCCGGGGTCGTGCTCGGTGACCGCTGTGCCGTAGAGCAGCAGCAGGACCACCAGGCCGGCGCCCCGGAGCGCGCCGGCGCCGCGGCCGGCGGGCCAGAACGACAGCGCGGCCGCGATCGTGAGCAGCAGCGGGGCGCCCAGGAGGATCGCCAGCCGCACCGACTCGTCGGGACCGGCGTAGGGCCACTCCACCGTTCGGATTCCCGACAGCCCGCGGTCCAGCTCGTTCGCCAGGTCGTCCCACGCTCCCGGCGGGAGCAGGCGGGCGGACAGCCCCATCGACATCAGTGCGAGCGCCAGCCCGGCCACGCTGATCGCCGCCGCGATCGCCCACACGGCCGGTCGCGGCAGGTCGGCGTACCGCAAAGCTCCGAGGGCGGCGGCCACCGCCACGGCGGCGGCCACGGCGCCCGTCAGCCGCAGCGTGGGCGCGTCGGCCACGAGCGTGGCCCAGTGGCCCGCCGCGAAGGCGGCCAGCGCGGTGAACGCGGCCAGGCGCAGCAGCGGCGAGTCCGCCTCCACCGCGCGCTCGCGGCCGGCGGCCGCTGCGCGCGGCGCGAAGCGGCCCAGCCCGCGAACTGCGGCGGCGCTCACGCCGCCCTCCCCGCGGGCGCGCGCGCCCCGCGCCCGGCGCGGCCGATCCGCGCTCCCGAGCAGCCGGCCACGGTGAACTCCGCCTTGCCGCCCTTGGGCCCGCCGGGGCTCACCAGCCAGCCGCCGCCGGAGGCGGCGCGGGCAAGCTCGCGCGGGGCGTCGGAGCGCGCGCTCACCCAGAACACGGCCCCCGCGCGGCGCGCCCGAGCCAGCGGCGGGCGGGTGCCGGTGGGCTCCACGAGCGCGAGCCGGACGTGCAGCGCGGGCCAGGTGGCGAGGTCGCCGCCGATCGCAGCCGGGCGGCGCTCACCCGGGAGCAGCAGCGCGCACCCGCCGCGGCGGGCCAGGTGCACGCACAGCGAGGCGGCGGCGCGCACCGCCCTGTCCAGCGCCTCCTCCGACGGCGGCGCGGTGGCATCGAGCACCACCAGCGGCGCCGAGTCGGCGTCGGCGCTCAGGCGCCGCTCCACCATCTCTCCGCTGCGGGCCACGACCGGCCAGTGGATCCGCGAGGCGGGCGTGCCCTCGCGGTAGGGGCGCAGGCCGTCGATGTCCAGCTCGGCGGCGGAGCGCTGCAGGCGCCCGCGCAGCTGGGCGCGCGAGCCGCCGGCATCGGGGCCTCCGACCGAGCCGTCGGCGCCAGCGCCGCGCGCGTCGGCGCTGAGCAGGGGCTTCACGCACGGGAGCACGAGCAGCTCCTGGTGCTGGTCGTCGCCCGAGGCGGTGACCTCGCGCACGGCCAGCGCCAGCGGGTCGCGAATCACCAGCGTGCCGGGCTCGAGCAGCCGCCGCCCGCGGCGCTCGAATGAGACGTCCACGCTCACCCGCCGCGAGCTCATGCCGCCGATTCGCACCGGCGCGTCCAGCAACGGGTCGGTGAGCTCGCCGCCGGGCGGCGGCAACACGCCGGCCTTCACCTCCAGGCGCAGCGGGTACGGCCTTCCCTCCTCGACGGTGTGCGGGCCGGGCATGCGCTTTACCGCGGCTCCGAGTGCGGCCAGCCGCACCCACCCCGCCGCGCCCGCCGACAGCAGCACGAGCGCCACGGCCGGGAGGTACAGCGAGGCGGTGTCGAACGTGGCCCCCGCGAAGGCGAAGGCCAGGCCCAGACTCGCGGCCCCGGCCGCGCGCCTCATCGAACCGGGCTGTGCCCGCCCGCGATCACAGCGCGGGCACCTTGTCGAGCGCGTCGCGCACCACCGCCGCGCGGTCGTCCCCGGCGGCCTCCGGCGCGAGCAGGAGGCGATGGGGCAGCACGGCCGGGGCCAGCGCCTTGACGTCGTCGGGCAGCGCGTGGTCGCGGCCGTCGAGGGCGGCGAGCACCTTGGCGGCGCGGAACAGCATCAGCCCTGCGCGGGGGCTGGCGCCCAGCTCGAGTCGCGGATCCTCGCGGGTGGCCTCGAGGATGGAGACGATGTAGCGGCGCAGGGCGTCGCTGCCGTGCACCGAGGCCACGCCGGCCTGGGCGGCCAGCACCTCCCCCACGCCGGTCACGGGCTCGAGGTCATACACGCGGTCGTGGTCGGAGTGGTCGGCCAGCATGTCCTTCTCGTCCTCGATCGACGGGTAGCCCAGCGACACGCGCACCATGAAGCGGTCCAGCTGGGCCTCGGGCAGCGGGTAGGTGCCCTCGTACTCGATCGGGTTCTGCGTGGCCAGGACCACGAACGGGGCCGCCAGGTCGTGCGTGTGCTTGTCCACGGTCACGTGGCGCTCCTGCATGCACTCGAGCAGGCCGGACTGGGTCTTCGGCGAGGCGCGGTTGATCTCGTCGACCAGCACGACGTTCGCGAACACCGGCCCGGGGCGGAACTCGAACCGGCCCTCGCGCTGGTTGAAGACGTTGGTGCCCACGACGTCGGCGGGCAGAAGGTCGGCGGTGCACTGCACGCGGGCGAACTCGGCGTCGATCGAGCGCGACAGCGCCCGGGCGAGCGCGGTCTTGCCGACGCCGGGATAGTCCTCGATCAGCACGTGGCCCTCGGCCAGCAGCGCCACGATCACGTCGCGCAACACGTGCTCGGGGGCCTTCACGGCCTTCGCGATGTTCTCGCGGAGACGCTCGGCCAGCTCCGCTACCGCGGGGGGGTCGAGTTCGGGCGCCGTGGCCATCGAGACGATGGTAGGGGACGCCCACCGCTGTCTGGAAGGTTGGCGCCCGCGCATTGCGCTCGGCCATCGGCCTGCATAGGGTTGCCGCATCCCGACGAAGAGGAGGAGTAGATGCACGCCCGGGTGGCGACGTTCGAAGGAGGAGACCCCGACCAGGTTCGTGAGACGATCGGAGATATCAAGCAGCAGTCGGACTCGGGACCGCCGGAAGGTGTCCCCGTTGTCGGCTTCCTCATGCTGCACACAGATGAGGGCAAGGTCCTCGCCATCAGCCTGTTCGAGACCGAGGAGGACCTGCAGCAGGGAGACTCGACGCTGAACTCGATGGATCCGCCGGTCCAGGGCGGGATGGGCCGGCGCTCGTCGGTCGAGATGTACGAGGTTGGCATCAAGGTCGACGCCTGAGCACCGGCGCGCTCCGCTTGGCCGTGAGGCGCTGGGCCATGTCCTCCAAAGCGTTGCGTACGTCCTCGGGTTCGTAGACCACCTGCGCGCTTCGGGGCCCCTCGCCTGCTGGGAGGGGGTTCGGTGGTAGCGCAGACCATGGTCTCCACCACGAGACCGAAATCGGCCCCCACAGGGGACGAAAGGCTGCTGACCTCTCGCATTCGCCCCCCCCGGCGCCGCTCCGGTTGCCTTGTCTCGACCGCCAGGGTGACCTACTGTCGAGCCCATGGCGGATTCGGAGAGCAGGCGGGGGGCCATCGAGGTCGCTGCTGGGCCGCTTCGTGAGCATCTGCGTGAGGAGCACGACGAGATCGCCGCCGCCCAGCGGGCGCTCAGGCAGGCCGAGAGGGTGCACGACCTCGCGATCGAGCTGGCTGAGCGCCAACTGCAGGCGGCCAGGAGCGCGGAGCCGCTCGCCTCATACGGCCACGAGGTGATCCTCTGCGCCGACCGGCTCACCACGCCGGACGGGAACCACGAGCTGACGCCGGAGGTGAGGGCGCGGGTGGAGACCGCCCCGGAGGGGGGCCCGTCTGACCACGAGCTGACCCTGATCATCGAGGCGCCGGGGTGGCGCCGTGAGGTCACCTTCCCCCACCGCGACCAGCGCAAGATGCGCGGGCTGGCAGAGGAGATCGAGGCCGCAGCGCGCAACGCGGCCGCGATCCGCAAGGCCGATAACGCCGACGCGCAGCAGGCGGAGCTAGACCTCGGGAGCGCGCAGGCCGACCGCCGCGCGGTCGAGGAGACCCGTGCCCTGATCCGCCGACTCGGCGACCTCCTTCACGACGACGAGGACGTGATCGACATGGCGCCGGGGATCAGCGCCGGCCACGACGGCGTACTCGTGGCCACCGATCGCAGGCTTCTCTTCATCGCCGTCCGGCGCACCCTCGTCTTTCCCTACGAAGAGGTCTCCCGGGTGGCCGTGAAGGGAAAGTGGTTCGGAGCGCGCCTGGCGCTGTCGACCGCCGCCGGCACGGGCGTGATCAGCGGAATCTCGCGACGGCACGCAGCCGAGATCGCCGACCTCGTCCGCAGCCGGATCCCCGGCGGGACCGCGGCCGTCTGAGGCGTCGACCCTCAGGCCGGGCTGGGAGAGGTCCCGCGCCCGTCGCCGCCAGCATCCTTCATCGCCTCCCCCGCGCGGACGGGGGCGGGCATCAGAGCCGCGGCCACCAGCACCAGCACGAACGCGAAGAGCCGCGTGATGACCACGAGCGAGTCGTCACCCAGCGGGTCGCCGAACACGACCATCCCGGCCAGGATCGACGACATGTTCGCGGCGACGGAGGTGACCGCGATCACGGCCACCCCGTCGCCCACCTGCAGGCTCCGCGCGGACGCGAAGAACGAGCCGACGGCCGCGACCACGATGAGCACGCTCCATGGGCTGAGCAGGCCGACGAGACCGCCCTCGAGATCGTCGCTCAGCGCCTTGATCGCCACGTCTGAGAGGCCGAAGCCGAGCCCCGCCGCGGCTCCCAGCATGACGCCGTACTGCGCCCTCACGCGCTCGATGCGGTTGGAGAAGATCAGGAGGATCCCCAGGGCGATTCCAAAGCCCTCGAAGAGGATCATCGCTGTGAGGGAGTAGTCGGACGTGTCGCCACTCCCCTCCTCGCCCGTCAGGCCGAGGAGGGCCAGCGACACCGCGACGAGGAAGATCCCGATCCATTGCCGGCGGCGGAGCTGGAAGCCGAAGAAACGCTCGGCAAGCACCGCGAGGAGGACGATGCCCCCCGACAGCACCGCCTGGGCGGTGGACAGCGGCAGGAGGGCGAGCGCTCCGACATGCGCCACGAACGCGGCGACCGCCACGAGCCAGCCGATCGTCCACCACTTCGAGCGGAAGAGGTCGGCGGTGCTGCGCAGTGGGTGGCGCATGTCCACGTCGGGCGCCGCGACGGCGCCGCGGTGCTTGTAGAGGAAGGCCAGGTTCGTGCCGAACGCCGACAGCACGGCGCAGCCGAGCCCGACGATGATCGACGCTGAGAAATCTGTCACCTGACCGCTTCCTCTGACCCATCCTCCCAGGTCCTGAGACGACTAGGTGGCGGTGCGATCCTCGCCGCCGATCAGGGCCCGCACGGCCTCCTCGGGCTCGTCCGCCCGCATCAGCGTCTCGCCCACCAGCACTGCGTCCACCCCTACCCGCTCCAGCTCCTCGATCTGCTCGCGGTAGACGATGCCCGACTCCGACACCACGGTCTTCCCGGCCGGCACGTCGGCCAGCAGGTCGAACGTGCGCGTGATGTCCACCGTGAAGTCCTCGAGGTCGCGGTTGTTGATGCCGATCACGTCGGCGTCCACCTCCAGGGCGGCGTCCAGCTCCTCGTTACGGGAGATCTCCACAACCGCGTCGAGGTCCAGCTCGCGCGCACCGGCGTACAGCTCGGCCAGCTCGCCCTCGCGCAGCGATCCCACCACGAGCAGCACGGCATCGGCCCCGGCGGCCTTGGCCTCGAAGAGCATGTAGGGGTCCACCGTGAAGTCCTTGCGCAGGATCGGCAGCTCGGTGGCAGAGCGCGCCTCGCGCAGGTCGTCCAGCGAGCCGCCGAAGTGCGCCTCCTCGGTGAGGATCGACAGCGCGGCCGCGCCGCCGCGGTCATAGGCGGCCACGATCTTGGCGCAGGAGGAGCCATCGCGGATCTCTCCCGCCGACGGGGAGCGGCGCTTGTGCTCGGCGATCAGCGACCTGCCGGGCCGCGACAGTGCTTCCGCGAATGGGCGCCCTTCCACAGGGGCGCGCTCGGTGGCGCTCTGGAGCTCCGACAGCGGCACCTGCCGCTGTCGCCGCCTCACGCCGTCGCGGGTTGCGGCCACGATGGCCTCCAGCCGCGGGTTCACGCGGACAGCTCCTTCGTTCGCTCCACGAAGCGCTCCAGCTTCTCGGCGGCCGCCCCGGAATCGATGGCCTCCTCGGCGCGCCGCGCGCCCTGCTCGATCGAGCCGGCGCCGCCGCCCACGTAGATCGCCGCCGCCGCGTTGAGCACGCACAGGTCGCGCTCGGGGCCGGGATCGCCGGCCAGCACCCGCCGTGCGATGCCCGCGTTCTTCTCGGGAGTGCCGGCGGCCTGGGCGTCGGCGGGCGTGCGCTGAAGCCCCACCGACTCGGGCGTGAGCTCGTGGGCGTCGATGGCCCCGTCGCGCAGCTCCACAATCCGCGTGACACCCGACACGCTCAGTTCGTCCAGGCCGTCGTCCGATGACACCACCAGCGCGTGGTCGCAGCCCAGCACGCGCAGCGCGCCGGCCACGATGTCCAGGAAGCGCGGCTCGGACACGCCGATCAGCTGGCGTCGCGCGCCCGCGGGGTTGGTGAGTGGGCCGAGGAAGTTGAAGATCGTGCGCACCGCCAGCTCCTTGCGTACCGGGACCACGTGCTTCATGGCCGGATGATGCGCCGGCGCGAACATGAAACCAAAGCCCACCTCGTCGATGCACTCCGCCACGGCCTCGGGCCCGAGGTCGATCCGGGCGCCCAGCGCCTCCAGCACGTCCGCCGATCCCGATCGCCCCGTGGCCGAGCGGTTTCCGTGCTTCGCCACCCGGCAGCCCGCGCCGGCCGCCACGAACGCCGCCGTGGTCGACACGTTGAAGGTGGGCCGCCCGCCGCCCGTGCCCGCGGTGTCCACGAGCCTGTCCCCATGGGGCTCCACCCGCACCGACAGCTCGCGCATCGCCTGCGCCATGCCGGCGATCTCCTCGACGGTCTCGCCCTTGGTACGGAAGGCGATCAGCAGCCCGGCCGTCTGGGCCTCCGAGGCGCGCCCCTCCATCACCTCGCGCAGGCAGGCGGTGGTCTCCTCGGCGGTGAGGGCCTCGCTGCGGCAGAGCCGGTCGATCGTCTCGGTGAGGATGGGGTTGGGCGGCATTCAGGAGCGCTTGAGGAAGTTGCGCAGTATGGCCATACCCTCGTTGGTGAGAACCGACTCGGGGTGGAACTGCACGCCCTCCGCGGGCAGCTCGCGGTGGCGGATGGCCATCACCGTGTCGCCGTAGAAGGCCGAGCGCTCCAGCTCGGGCGGCAGGTCGGGGTTGACGATCAGCGAGTGGTAGCGCCCCACGGTGAGCGGCGCGGGCAGGCCCTCGAAGATCGTACGCGAGTCGTGCTGCACGTCGGCCGTCTTGCCGTGCACCGGCTCGCCGCGCACCACGCGGCCGCCGAAGGCCTCGGCCATCGCCTGGTGGCCCAGGCACACGCCCAGCACCGGCGTGCCCCGCTCGGCGAAGCGCCGGGTCGCCTCGGTGGACACGCCCGCCTCCGCGGGCGTGCACGGTCCCGGGGAGACCACCACCCGCGCGGGCGCGCGGGCCAGCAGCTCGTCCACCGTCTCGGCGTCGTTTCGCACCACGTCGGGCTCCGCGCCCAGCTCGCCCAGGTACTGCACGAGGTTGAAGGTGAACGAGTCGTAGTTGTCGATCACCAGCGTGCTCATTCCCAGTCCACCTGCCTGCACGCCAGCTCGATCGCGCCGAACACCGCGCCCGCCTTGGCCTCGGTCTCGCGCTGCTCGTAGGCAGCGTCGGAGTCGGCCACGATGCCCCCACCCGCCTGAGCGTGCACGCGACCGTCCTTGACCACCGCCGAGCGGATGAAGATGCAGGTGTCCAGCTCACCCGTGTAGGAGAGGTAGCCCACGGCGCCACCGTACGGCCCGCGCTTGACCGGCTCCAGCTCGTCGATGATCTGCATAGCACGGATCTTGGGCGCGCCCGACAGCGTGCCCGCCGGCAGCGACGCCTCCAACGCGTCCATGGCGCTCACGCCCTCGCGCAGCGTGCCCGACACCGAGGAGACGATGTGCAGCACGTGCGAGTAGGTCTCCACGGCCATCAGCTCGTCCACCTTCACGGTGCCGTACTCGCACACGCGACCGAGGTCGTTGCGCGCCAGGTCCACGAGCATCACGTGCTCGGCGCGCTCCTTCTCGTCGGCCAGCAGCTCCTCGGCGCGGCGGATGTCCTGCTCGGCGGTGTCCGCGCGCGGGCGGGTGCCGGCGATCGGGCGCTGCTCCGCGCGGCGGCCGGTCACCTTAACCAGCGACTCCGGCGACGCACCCGCGATCTCGAAGTCCTCGAAGTCGAGGAAGTACATGTACGGCGACGGGTTGATCGCGCGCAGGCCGCGGTAGATGGAGAAGGCGTCGACCGGGGCGTCGGCGCTCCAGCGCTGGCTGGGCACCACCTGGTAGGCGTCGCCGGCGCGGATGTATTCCTTGCAGCGCTCCACCGCGCCGGCGTAGCCGTCCGCGCCCATGTTGCTCTGAAAGGCCGGCACCTCGCGCGTACCCGCGCGCGCTCTCGGCACCGGCGCGGCCAGCCGCTCGCGCACCTCGGCGATCGCCGCCACGGCGTCTGCGTGGGCGCGGTCGAGGTCGTCGCCCGCGAACACGTTGGCCAGGATCGTGACCTCGTGGCGCAGGTGGTCGAACGCCACCAGCACGTCGGACACCATCAGCGCCATGTCGGGCGTGCCCAGCTCGTCGGGGTTGGCCGGGCCCACGGTGGGCTCGGCGTGGCGCACGAGGTCGTAGCCGAACAGGCCCACGGCGCCGCCGGCGAACGGCGGCAGGCCGTCGAGCGGGGCGATCCGGTAGCGGTCGAGCTCCTCGGACACGGCCGAGTAGGGGTCTTCGTAGGCGCGCTCCTCGCCGTTGGCGGTGAGCACCCCGTCGTCCAGGCGCAGCACGGTGCGCGGGCGGAAGCCCAGGAACGACCAGCGGCCGAAGCGCTGACCCTGCTCGGCCGACTCCAGCAGGAACGAGGGGCCGTCGCCGCGCAGCTTGAGATAAGCCGACACGGGCGTCTCGCAGTCGTCGATGAAGGTGTGGCGCAGGGGGACGAGCGTGTGCTCGCGGGCCAGCTCGCGCGTCTGCTCCAGCGATGGCGTTACGCGCAGGCCCTCAGCGGCGACGGCCATTGAGCACCTCTTCGGCGTCAGCCAGCGACAGGCCGCGAGAGGCCAGCAGCACGGCCAGGTGGTAGAGCACGTCGGCGGCTTCCTCGGCCACGCGCTCGTCGCCCTCCTCCGCCGCCGCGCGCATGACCTCCTCGGCCTCCTCGCGCACCTTCTCGCCGATCCGCGACGGTTCGGTCAGGAGCCCCGCGGTGTAGCTGGAGCCGGCGTCACCGGTCTCGGCTGCGGCCCGCCGCTCGGCGATCGTGCGCTCCAGCGCCGGCAGCGCCTCGGCCTGTTGGAGGTCCATGTCGCCGCGGTGGAAGCAGGTGCGCTCGCCGGTGTGGCAGGCGGGCCCGGAGGGCTCCACCAGCGCGAGCAGCGCATCCTCGTCGCAGTCGTAGCGCAGGGCGGTGAGGCGCATCGTGTTGCCCGAGATCTCCCCCTTGCGCCACAGCTCGCCGCGCGAGCGGCTCCAGAAGTGCATCTCCCCGCTTTCGCGCGTGCGCGCGAGAGCCTCCTCGTTCATGTAGGCCAGCGTGAGCACCTCGCCCGTGCGGGCGTCCTGCATCAGGCAGGGCACGAGGCCGTGCTCGTCGAAGCGGATGTCTGCGTCCACGCGGACGATTGTCTCAGGCGCGCGGCAGGGGCCTCGGAGACACGCGTGTGAAGGATTGGGGACGCTATGACAACCACAAGCATTCACGAGACCGGCGCGGCCACCCGGCCAAACCGCCACGTGAAGGGTCAAGGGTGCTATAGCGCCCCTAACCCTTCACGAGACGACGCGGCTGAGGCGCCACGCCCACCCGTGGTCCGATCCCGACGCCGAGGAGCACCATGGCAAAGCTCAAGTTCGACATCTCGATGTCCCTGGACGGCTTCATCGCCGGGCCGGATCCCGGCTCCGACCAACCGCTGGGAGTCGGCGGCGACCGGCTCCATAAGTGGGTCTACGGGCTGAAGAGCTGGCGCGAGAGCCACGGCGAGGAGGGCGGCGCGACCGGTGCCGACGCCGACATCGTGGAGGAGTCGCTGCGCAACGTGGGGGCCGCCGTGATGGGCAGGCAGATGTTCGGGGGCGGAGACGGACCCTGGGGAGACGACCCCTGGGAGGGCTGGTGGGGAGACGACCCTCCCTTCCATATGCCTGTGTTCGTCCTCACCCACCACCCGCGCGAGGTGCTGACCAAACAGGGTGGGACCACGTTCACCTTCGTGACCGACGGCATCGAGGCCGCGCTGGAGCAGGCTCAGGCAGCCGCCGAAGGCAAGGACGTGGCCATCTCCGGTGGCGCGAACGTGGCCCAGCAGTACCTCAAGGCCGGGCTCCTCGACGAGTTCCAGGTACACGTCTCCCCCGTGCTCCTGGGTGCCGGCACCCGGCTGTTCGACGACCTCGGCAGCAGGCCACCCGAACTCGAGGTGACCAGGGTGGTCGAGTCCCCGGCCGTGACCCACCTCACGTACCGAGTCGTGAAGTGAGCGCGCCTCAATTCGACAGCTCCACCCCTTCGATCTCGAGCAGGTCCGAGAGGCCCGCGAAGTCGGCCGGGTTGCGCGTGTAGAGGGGCAGGTTCGCAGCAAGGGCCGTGGCGGCGATCATCAGGTCCACCGCCCTGCGCCCACGCGCCTTGCGACCGGACGCCGCGACGGCCGAATAAAGCTGCCCGAAGGCGCGCGCTGCACCAGAATCGAAGGGCAGCGTCTCAAAGGTGGCCTCTGTTCGCTGGAGCGTCTCCTGCCGGCGCGCCCGCTCGGCGGCGTGCGTCGTGGCATGAGGCCCAGCTGCCAGCTCGGCGAGGGTCAGTGCGGAGATTGCGAGCTCGCCCGGAAGCTGTCCCGTGGTCACCCTGTCTAAGTCGATCACGAGAGACGTATCCATCAGCGCGCGGGCGTGGCGGGGGTCAGGCACGCGGCGACGGATCCTGATCTAGGAGCGCGTCGACGTCATCGCGAAACCGGTCCTTGTCAATCTCAGGCGCGCCTCTGAAGGCCGCCAGGACGGCATCGACGGCGACGAACCGGCGCCGACCGAGCGGTCTGAGCTCGCCAACTTCCATCCCGTTTCTGGTGACCACGAACTCCTCGCCCCGATCGAGCGCGCGCATTATCTCGCCGCTCTCGTTCCGTAGCTCTCGCTGGCTGAGCCGCCTCGTCATGGCCGCAAGTGTAGCACCTGTGCTACAGCGGGACTCAGCGGTAGTACTCGATCGCGCCGGTCCGCTCGAGGTCCTCGTCGGCGATCGCCTCGATGTCCAGCGTGACCGCGATCTCGTTGCTCACCACCACTCCCCCGCCGGGCAGCTCGTCCTGCCAGGCCACTCCGAAGTCATGGCGGTTGATGAACGTCCTGGCCTCGAAGCCGATGCGGCGCATGGTGCCGCGGTCTCCTCGCCCTCCCAGAACGGCGTCTCCCACTGGCCGAGGTAGGCCACGTCGAGCGACACCTCCCGGGTGACTCCCCGCACGGTGAGGTCGGCCAGCGCCTTGTAGTGGCTGTCGCCGATGCGCTCGGAGATGCGTCCCGAGAAGGTCATCGTGGGATGGCTGTCCACGTCGAAGAAGTCCGGGGTGCGCAGGTGGGCGTCGCGGTCGGCCTCACCCGTCCAG